>CAXTCK010000038.1:0-22164 GCA_964242425.1 uncultured Acetobacteraceae bacterium
CGCTGATGGCGCGACGGTCCTGAGGGCGTGTTCGTGAGGTCGTGTTCGTGAAGTCGTGTTCGTGAAGTCGTGTTCGTGAAGTCCGGGATGGCGAGGAGGCGGGCTTGAGCGTGATCTGGCCGATTCCCGGGGCGATCCCGCGCGCGGTGCTGATCACGGGCGGCACCCGGCGCCTGGGTCGGGCGATGGCGCTCGCCTTCGCCGAGTGCGGCTTCGCGGTGGCGGTGCACGGCCGGCGCGACGACGACGACGCGCGGGACACCCTGAGCGCGATCGGCGACCGCGGCGTCAAGGGTGTGCTGCTGCTGGCCGAGCTGTCCCGCGAGGAGGAGGTGGCGCGGCTGGTGGCGGACGCGGAGGCGGCGGTCGGGCCGCTCGGCGTGCTGGTGAACAACGCCAGCACCTTCGAGCGCGACGAATGGCACGACGCCGATCGCGGCTCCTGGGACAGGCACCTGGAGCCCAACCTGCGCGCGCCGTTCCGGCTGATGCAGGACTTCGCCGCCCGCCTGCCCGAGGATGCGGAGGGCATGGTGCTGAACATGCTGGACCAGCGCGTGTGGTCGCCGACGCCGCATTTCGTGTCCTACAGCCTGTCCAAGGCGGGGCTGTGGGCGCTGACCCGGTCCATGGCGCTGGCGCTGGCGCCGAAGCGGATCCGGGTCAACGCCATCGGGCCCGGCCCGGCGCTGCCCAGCCCGAGGCAAAGCCCGGAGCAGTTCCGCAGGCAGTGCGAGGGCGTGCCGCTCGGGCGCGGCACCAGCCCGGGCGAGGTGGCGCGCGCGGCGTTGTCGCTGCTGTGCCTGCCGTCCGTGACCGGGCAGATGCTGGCGCTCGACGGCGGGCAGCACATGCAGTGGCATCCGGCCCCGCCCGGTGCTGGCGGGATGGAGGAGTAGGCGCCGATGAGCGTGTTCCCGTCCTGGCCGCAGCGTCCGCCGCTCCGTCGCGTGTTCCTGCGCGACCTGGTGACGCTGGCGCAGATCGGCGTCTACCCGCACGAGGAAGGCACGCAGCAGCGCGTCAGGGTGAACATCGAGTTCGGGGTGGCGGACGAGGCGGCGGGAGGAAGCGGCGTCGGCCGCGACGACCTCAGCCGCACCGTGTCCTACGAGCGCGTGGTGCAGCTGGTGCGGCGGGTCATCGGCGAGGGCCATGTGCGCCTGGTGGAAACCCTGGCCGAGCGGATCGCGGCCGGCGTGCTGGCCGAGGCGCGTGTGCGTGTGGTGCGCGTCCGGGTCGAGAAGCTGGACGTGTTCGCGGAGCTGGACTCCGTCGGCGTCGAGATCGAGCGCTGGCAGACGCCGTCATGACCAGCAGGTATTGCGCGGCCGGGCGAACTAATCGGGCCGGGCGCCGTAGAGCCGGCTGTATACGTTCGAAGGACCATCGCCATGTTCATGAGAATCGACCGGCTTCAGGCCGAGCTGCCTGAGCCCAAGGCTCCCAACCCGAACGCGGCAGCGGCGTTGCAGGAACTGCTCGGCGGCAAGTATGGCGAGATGTCGACGCTCGGCAACTACATGTTCCAGAGCTTCAACTTCCGCAACAAGAGCAAGCTCAGGCCGTTCTACAGCCTGGTGTCGGCGATCTTCGCCGAGGAACTCGGCCACATCGAGCTGGTCAGCACGGGCGTGTCCATGCTCGGGTGTGGTCCCGGTAACCCGAAGGAAATGGTTGACGTTTCCAAGGCGCCGTTCGCCGACATGCAGGACGTTCGCCTCGCCGGCAGCTTCCTCAGCAACGGTGGCGGCTCGATGCCGATGAACAGCAACGCCGCGTCCTGGAACATGGACATGGTGACCACCACCGGCAACCTGATCATCGACCTGCTGCACAACTTCCACCTCGAGTGCGGTGCGCGCATCCACAAGCTGCGCGTCTACGAGACCATGACGGAGCCCACGGGACGCGAAGTGTGCGCATATCTGCTTGTGCGTGGTTCGGTGCACGCGCATGCCTACGCACTGGCGCTGAAGAAGCTCACCGGCGTGTCGATCGAGAAGATGCTGCCGACGCCGAACATCGACCTCAGCCGCATTCCCGAGTGCCAGAAGTACCTGGACGAGGGCAGCCATCGCCGCCTGTATACCTTCAGCGAGAAGGACTACGAGGAGGCGGCAGGCGTATGGTCGAACGACGAGGTGGCGCTGCCGGGCGATCCGCCGGGACAGCTGGAGGTGGTGGACGGGATGCCGGAAGGCGGCAAGATCCCCGAACTCGACGGCAACTACGGTGCCTTCACGCCGAACTACGCGCCGCAGGAGATCTTCGAGATCGCCAGCAAGCTCTACAAGAAGAGCCGCTGATGGTGGCTGGTTCAGCGTGGCTTCGGCCGCGCTGAACCAAGGTTACAGCACACGGACGGTGGTCGGGGTGGGTGACAGGGCCCGCTTCGCCACCGTGTTGCGCAGCGGCAGCCGGAATGGCGCTGCCTCGATGACAAACACGTCGCCTTCCCGCGTCTGGATCCCGTCCGACACCGACAGGGTCGCCGTGCCGAAGAAGTGCACGTGTACGTCGCCGGGGCGGCGGAACAGCTCGTACTTGAAGTGGTGGTGCTCCAGGTTGGCGATGGCGTGCGACATGTTCGCCTCGCCGGACAGGAACGGCTTTTCCCACAGCACCTTGCCGTCGCGCTCGATCGACGAGCGGCCTTGCACCGTCGCCGGCAGCGCGCCTGTTAGCAGCTCTCCGCCCAGCGACGCGGCGCGCAGCTTGGAATGCGCCAGCCACAGGTAGTTGCCGCGCTCGGTGATGTGGTCGGAGAACTCGTTGCCGAGCGCAAAGCCGAGCCGCCAGGGCATACCGTCCGGCCCGTTCACGTAGATCCCGGCGATCTCCGGCTCCTCGCCGGCGTCAAGCGCGAAGCCCGGGCTGGTCAGCGCCGCACCCGGGGCCACCAGGCTCGATCCGTCGCCCTTGTAGAACCACTCGGGTTGCACCCCGATTGCGCCGTCGGCCGGCTTGCCGCCGTCGACCCCCAGCAGGAACATGCGCATCGAGTCCGTCGCGTGCCCGGCGGCGGCGGCCTTGTGCATCCCGTCTCGGCCCTCGGCGGAGCCGAGATGGGTCAGCCCGGTGCCGGTGAGCAGGCAGTGCGCCGGATCGGGATGGTCGATCGGCGGCAGCACCCGGTTCTCGGCCAGCGCCGCCCGGAGGTCTACCGTCTCGCCGGGCTCGTGCCTTCCCACCACCTGGGCGAGCGGCTCGCCGGTGGCGATCGCTTCCAGTGCCAGTTCATAGGTGGAAACGGCGCCGTCGAGGCGTCGGGACGTCCCGGCCTCGTCGGTGGCGGCCACCATCCGCCGCCCATCTTCGTCGATCAGTTGGGTCAGGCTGAGGAACATGCGCGGTGTCCGGCTGCGTGTTGGTGGATCGGGTTCAGGCAGGCGTCAGGCGGCCATCGATGCGTCGGTCGAGATGCAACGGGTTGTCGTCGCCAAGCTCGGGCGGCAGCAGCGCCGCCGGCAGGTTCTGGTAGCAGACCGGCCGCAGGAACCGGTCGATCGCCAGCGTGCCGACGGAGGTGAAGCGGGCGTCGGTGGTGGCCGGAAAGGGGCCGCCATGCACCATGGCGTGGCTGACCTCCACCCCGGTCGGCCAGCCGTTGGCCAGGATGCGGCCGCAGCGCCGTTCCAGCACCGGCAGCAGCTGGGCCGCAAAGGCGGTGTCCGCGTCCGTCAGGTGCAGGGTGACGGTGAGCTGGCCTTCGAGCCGCCGGGCGAGCTCCAGCACCGCCGCCTCGTCGTCGCAGGCGACCACGAGCCCGCTGGACCCGAACACCTCGTCCGCCAGCGACGGCTCGGCGCGATACCGGGCGGCGTCGGTGAGGAACAAGGCGGCGCGGCACTGGTTCTCGCCGTCGCCGAGCTTCCCGCTGGCGACCAGGTCGACCCCGGACACGGCTTCGCGCTCGGACACGGCATCGCGATACGCGTCGTGTATGCCAGGCGTGAGCATGGTGGCGGAGGGCGCGTTGCCCAGCGTGGCGGCGGCGCGCGACACGAAGCGGTCGAGCGAGGCGCCCTTCACCGCGATCACCAGGCCCGGGTTGGTGCAGAACTGGCCGGCCCCCAGGGTCAGCGAGCCGACAAACGCGTCCGCCAGGGTTTCCGCGCCGTTCGCCAGGGCGTCGGGGCACAGGAACACCGGGTTGATGCTGCTCATCTCGGCGAACACCGGGATCGGCACCGGCCGTTCCGACGCCAGCCTGAGCAGGGCGAGCCCGCCTCGCCTGGAACCGGTGAAGCCCACCGCGGCGACGCGCGGGTCCTGCACCAGCGCCTGGCCGAGGGCGAGGTCGGGCCCGGAGATCAGCGAGAACACGCCGTCGGGCAGCCCCGCCTCGCGCACCGCCGCCTCGATCGCCGCACCGGCGAGCGCGCTGGTGCCGGGGTGCGCCGGGTGGCCGCGCACCAGCACCGGGCAGCCGGCCGCCAGCGCCGCCGCGGTATCGCCGCCGGCGACGGAAAACGCCAGCGGGAAGTTGCTGGCGCCGAACACCGCCACCGGACCGACCGGGATGCGGCGCAGGCGCAGGTCGGGACGCGGCAGCGGCTTGCGGTCGGGCAAGGCGGGGTCGAGCCTGACGCCCAGCCAGTCGCCGGAGCGCACCACGGCGGCGAACAGGCGCAGCTGGCCGATCGTGCGGCCCAGCTCGCCGGTGATGCGCGCTTCCGGCAGCCCGGACTCCGTCGACGCGGTGGCGATCAGCTCGGAGCGCCGCGCGTCCAGCCCGGTGGCGATCGCTTCCAGGAAGCGGGCGCGGGCGTCGGGAGCCGTCGCGCGGTAGGCGTCGAACGCCTGGTCGGCACGCACCGCCGCCGCCGCGACCGCGGCCACGTCGTCCACCGGCAGCGCCGGCCCGACCGGCTGCCCGGTACGCGGGTCCAGGCCGCGGAACCCGGTGGCAGCACTGGCGTGCGCGCCTGGATGATGTGCGCTCATGGCGTCGGTCCTCGGGCTTGCGATCGGACAGGAAGTCGCCGTTTCGGCCGGCCCTTGCAAGGGCTGGCGCGACCGCGTCTTTGTGACAATGATGGGGAAACGCCCGGGCCCAGGAGGGATGCCGCCAGCCGATGGACCGCTCAGGACCACGCCGTGCCGACCCCGAGCCGGAAGCGCCCAGGCCTGGTGGCAGGCGGCCCACCGCGAGCACGCGCCTGCACGACAGCATCGCCCGCAGCATCGGCATACGCATCGCCGCCGAGCAGCTGAAGCCGGGCGACCTGCTGTCCGGCGAGATCGAGGCGGCGGAGCAGCTCGCGGTGTCGCGCACCGCGTATCGCGAGGCGGTCCGCATCCTGTCGGCCAAGGGCATGGTGGAAAGCCGCACCAAGACCGGCACGCGCGTGAGCCCGCGCAGCCGCTGGCACATCCTGGACCCGGAGGTGATCGGCTGGTTCCTGGAAACCAAGCCGAGCGAGGCGTTCGTGCGCGACCTGTTCGAGGTGCGCCAGATGGTCGAGCCGCATGCGGCGGCACTCGCGGCGCAGAACCACACCAGGCGGGATCTCGACGCCATGGGCGACGCGCTCGGCACCATGGCGCGGCTGCGCCTGGCGAGCGAGGAAGGCCGCGCCGCCGACCGGGCGTTCCACCACGCGATCCTGGTCGCCACCGGCAACGAGATGATCGCGGCCCTGTCCAGCAGCGTGGTGGCGGCGATCTGGTGGACCACCGTGTTCAAGCACCGCGCCCAGCGCCATCCGCGCGACCCGCTGCCGGAGCACCGCGCCGTGTTCGAGGCGATCAGGGAGCGAAACGCGGAGGGCGCCAGGCTGGCGATGGCAGGGCTGGTGCGCGACGCCTTCGAGGACATGCAGGCTTCCCTCAGCGGCCGCTCCGCCCGGCTGACCAAGCCACCGGCACGCTGACACGCTCGGGCGGCCCGCTTGCCAGACCGGGCGACGGTCGCGCATAACGCCGCGGGAGGACCGGATTTGTCGGACAAGACTGCTCTTCTGGCGCTCGACTGGGGCACCAGCGCGCTTCGCGCCTGGCGGGTCGCCGCGGATGGCACCGTGCTAGAGCGCAGGCGCGAGCCCTGGGGCATCCTGAGCCTGCCGGAAGGCGGCTACCCGGCGGCGTTCGACGCCATCACGCAAGGCTGGCGCGTGGACGGCGTCCCCGCGATCGCCTGCGGCATGGTCGGCAGCCGCAAGGGCTGGCGGGAAGTCGACTACCTGTCGCTGCCGCTTGACCTGCACCGGCTGGCGGGCTCGCTCGCCACCGTGCCGTGCAGCGCCGGGGTGCTGCACCTCGTGCCGGGGCTGCTCGACGCGGCGCGGCCGGACGTGATGCGCGGCGAGGAAACCGAGGCGGTCGGCGTGCTCGACGCGCTGGGCCACCCATCCGGCGAGATCCTGCTGGTGATGCCGGGCACCCACTGCAAATGGGTGCGCGTTTCGGACGGGGTGATCGCGTCGTTCAGCACCTTCATGACCGGCGAGCTGTTCGCGCTGCTGTGCCGTCATTCCATCCTGGGGCAGGGGCTTCCGTCGGCCGCCGAAGCGACGGAGCCCGTCACGGCACGGGACGACGCGTTCCGGGACGGCGTCCGTGCCGCCGCGTCCGACGGGCTGGCCGGCCGGCTGTTCTCCACCCGGGCGCTGATGCTGACCGGCGGCCTGTCCCCGGCGCTGGTGCCCGACTACCTGTCCGGGCTGCTGATCGGCGAGGAGCTGCTTCGCGCCGGGGAGACCGGGCCACCCCCGGACCGCGTGGTGCTGGTCGGCGACGCGGCGTTGACCCGGCGCTACGCCCTGGCGTTCGAGTTCCTCGGCCGGCTGGTGCCGGTGGAGGTGGAGGCGGCGTCGGTTCGCGGCCTCCACCGCATCGCCGTGGCCGCCGGCCTGCTGCCAACGCCCGCAGGAGATGCCGCATGCTGACCGACTACCTGTCCCAGTCACCCTTTGTCGCGATCCTGCGCGGCCTGTCGCCGGACGAGGCGATCCCGGTCGCCGCCGCCCTGGTGGAAGCCGGGATGCGCGTGATCGAGGTGCCGCTGAACTCGCCGGACCCGTTGCAAAGCATACGCCTGCTGGCGGACCGGTTCGGCGATACCTGCCTGATCGGCGCCGGCACCGTCACCAGCGTGGCGGCGGTGCAGTCGGTGCACGAGGCGGGCGGGCGCGTGCTGGTGATGCCGCACGCGGACACGACGGTGATCCGCGCCGCCAAGGCGCTCGGCATGGTGTGCACGCCGGGCATCGCCACGCCGACCGAGGGCTACGCGGCGCTGGCGGCGGGGGCGGACGGGCTGAAGCTGTTCCCGGCTGAGCTGGTGGGGCCGGCGGTGCTGCGGGCGTTCCGCGCCGTGTTCCCGGCCGACACCCTGTTCATGCCGGTGGGCGGCATCACCCCGGACAACGTCGAGCCGTTCGTCGCCGCCGGCGCCGCCGGGTTCGGCCTGGGTTCCGGCCTCTACGTGCCGGGCCGCCCGGCCGACGAGGTCGGCAGGCGGGCGGCCGCCTATGCGGAGGCGTGGACACGCGCCAAGGGATCCGGCGCGTGAGCCCGATACGGGTCGGGCTGGTCGGCATCGGCGAGATCGCCCGGGTGCAGCACATCCCGACGATCGCCGCCGACCACGACTTCCGGCTCACCGCCATGGCCAGCCGCTCGAAGCCGGCCGTGCCGGACGGGGTGGCGCTGTTCGGCTCGCAGGAGGAGATGATCGCGTCCGGCCTGGTGGACGCGGTGTCGCTCTGCACCCCGCCGCAGGTGCGCTACGACTTCGCCCGCAGGGCGCTGCTGGCCGGCATGCACGTGATGCTGGAAAAGCCGCCGGCGCAGACCGTGGCCGAGGTGGACGACCTGGCCCGGCTGGCCGGCAGCGTCGGGCGCACCGTGTTCGCCACCTGGCACTCGATGTTCTCCGGCGCGGTGGCGCCGGCGCGGCGGATCCTGGCCGAGCGGGGTGCGAGCGCCATGCGCATCCTGTGGCGCGAGGACGTGCACAAGTTCCATCCCGGCGTGGACTGGTTCTGGCAGCCGGGCGGCATGGGGGTGTTCGATCCGGGGGTGAACGCCTTGTCGATCGTGGTGGCCTGCCTGCCGGAGCCGGTCTTCGTGCGGGCGGCGCGGTTCCGGGTGCTGCCTGGCGCGCACACCCCGATCACCGCCGAGCTCGACCTGGCGACGCCCAGCCACGCGGAGGGCTTCTCCGCCTTGTTCGACTGGGACCACAAGGGCGAGGAAACCTGGTCGATCGACTGGACCCTCGGCGATGGCGGCCTGTTGTCGCTCGGCGGCGGCGGCACGTCGCTGGTGCTTGACGGCGAGTTGCTGGTGCAGCAGCCCGACCGGGAATATGCCGGGCTGTATCGCCGCTTCGCCGATCTGGTGCGGAGCGGCGCGTCGGAGGCGGAAACCCGTCCGCTGCAGCTTGCCGCCGACGCGTTCTCGCTGGCGCGGATCGAGCGGCTGCCTGGATGATCGACCTGCGCGATCCGGTTCTGACCGCCGACGTGGTGATCCGGGCACTGGCGCTCCAGCCGCATCCCGAGGGCGGGCACTACCGCGAAACCTGGCGCGACCAGCCGCAGGATGGCGGCCGGGGTGCGGGAACGGCGATCCACTTCCTGCTCCGGGCCGAGGAGCTCAGCGACTGGCACCGCGTGGATGCGGACGAGCTGTGGATCTGGCAGGCCGGCGCGCACCTGGTGCTGACCACCTCGCCGGACGGGCACGACGCGGAAGCGCGCCACCTCGGTCCGGACCTGGCGATGCGACAATCGCCGCAGCTGCTGGTGCCGCGCGGTCACTGGCAGTGCGCGGTGTCGCTCGGCGCGTGGACCCTGGCCTGCTGCGTGGTGGCGCCCGCCTTCCGTTTCGAGGGCTTCGAGATGGCGCCGAAGCACTGGCGGCCGGTGCCGAGGCCGCGCTGAAAAACCGTTATTCGTCGCTCTGGCCGATGATCCAGCCTTCCCACCGGTCCTGCTCGGCCACGGGACCGGGGGTTCGGCGCCCGTCGACCACTTCCAGCATGCCCAGCAGGCCGACCAGGGCGTCGAACGGATCCTCGCCGCGGTCCAGTGTGCCGAAGCCGTCGGCGATGCGTGCCGCGAGAACGGCATCAAACCGCGTGCCCCGTTGTTCCGCCCAGGCGGGCAGCCCACGCATCGCCACGCGCCGGTCGTCCTGGCGCCGCTTGCTCATTCCGGGGCCGAACGCGACGCCGACATGGTTGTAGGCCTCGCCGGGATAGGTTTCCGCCAGCACCGGCAGGCCCGCCCGCGCCAGCGCCGCGAGGTCGCCGTCGAACGGCCACAGCCGGGCGCCGCGGCGTCGCGCCGGCAGCAGCACCTCGCGCCATCCGGTGATCGCGGCCTTGCCGACCTGATTGGCGCCCAGGGTCCAGAACAACGGGCAGGCGGCCCGGCGTGTCGGCGTGGCGCGCTCGCAGCGACGGCGCAGCGCGTCGATGTCGGGAAGGCCGAGCCCGTCCAGCAGGTTGCGGTGGCTGGCGGCGGCGGATGACACCCGGGGATAGAACGGGCGCGACACCGACACCTCGTCCGGGCGTTCGGCGACGCTGAAGAAGCCGGGCCATTCGCCGCAGTCGAGCGCGTCGAGCAGCGCCGGAAAGTCGTCCAGTCCCGTCATCCGCCCGTAGGCGGCGGGCACGCCGACGGGGAAGTCGAAACCGGCAAGCGTTCCCCGCCCGTGCGTGAACAGTTGCGCCACGAACGCGGCGCAATCGCCGACCAGCCTTGGTGCTGCGACGATCCAGCCGAGGTCGGACCGGGTCGCCTCCGCCACCCAGCGCTTGTCGGCGGCGACGCTCCAGTCGGCATGCAGCACCGTTTCGAACTCGGGCACCGGGCGTCCGGGTGCGGCTCCCGGACCGGCACGGCCCGATGATGGATGGTCCATGGGTCGGGCTGTCCTGCCGTCGGGGGATCGGTCGTATCGACTACCTCATCGGGCAACGCATGGCCATCCGCCCGGCATCGCAATGAGCGGGTTTGCACCGGTCTGCGCCGACGGCAAAGAAAATATTCAGTAATACATATAATTCGGTTGATGCTGTTGAGCAGACGGATAAAATACCGGCAAGTATTAAGCTGTTAAAGCCAATACTTACATTTGTTTATCTTCGGGTAAGCGAAGGTTGTTCGCAGCCTGTGTTGTCCAAGGATCTTCCATGAGACGCCTCGATACCGTCACCATCGCCCTGGGATGCCTGGGCATCTTCGGCGGCCTCAGCGCGCGGGCTGCGGAACTGCAGCAGCCGGTTCCGTTTCCCTCGGTGGCGCTGTCGCCCGGGCCGTCGTTCGGCTCGTCGATCCCGATCGGCGCCACCGCCTGCAACAACCTCGGTCCCGCGCCGGGACCGGTCGTGCCGCTGCAGCTCGTGGTCCGCAACGCCGACCGGCCGGATGTCGGGCCCTACACGGTCAGGCTTCCGGGCTATGGCACCAACGTCGCGCCGAACTCGCCGCAGTTCTACCGGCCATTCCTGATCCACGCGAACCAGGGCGATTCGCTCCGGTTCGACGTGGTCAACCAGCTCGACACCGGCAGCCTGAACGAGAACGACACCAACCTGCACACGCACGGGCTGGTGGTGATGCCCAGGCCCTGCGTGCCGCTCGGCGACTACATCTTCGTCAACGACCCGACCAACACCACCACCTCGTACAGGATCGACATCCCGCAGACCCTCCCGGGCTACATGTTCGGCAGCCAGGCCACGCCGCGGACCTATCCGTCCGGGCTTTACTGGTTCCACGGGCACATCCACGAATATTCCGACGACCAGGTCGCGGGCGGCCAGTCGGGCGTCCTCTATGTCGGCGACCTGCTGTCCGACCTGCGCAACGCGCCCGGGCTGGATGCCGGCACCGCGAGCACGCTCGCCAACACCGACGTGCTTTATCTCGGCCTGCGCGACATCCAGCTCGCGGTGCCGGTCGGCGCCACGCCGGACAAGGCGGCACCCGGCACGCGCGGACAATGGCTGTCGCACGCGGACTACAACCCCGCCGCCTGCCTGAGCAACGCGAACCCGCCGATCCCGATCCCCGGCACGTTCTCCGGGTTCGGCTATTGCGGCCACCACCTCAGCTTCGCCGGCGGCAGGATCGACCCGTTCCACGACACCGTGTGGATGTTCACGATCAACGGCCAGTACAACCCGACCGTGACCATGAAGCCCGGCCGCAACCAGATATGGAGGATCAACAACCTCAGCGCGAACGCGACCTACGTGCTGGAGCTCGACGACAACGCCACCGGCAAGGCGGTGCCTGTCACGGCCTTCGCCTATGACGGCCTCGCCTCGGGAAGCAACACCGTCGGCAGCAGCGGCCTGAAGGTCGGCGCCCCGGAAACCCAGGTCCTGCTGACGCCTGGCAACCGGATCGAGCTGTTCGTGCCGAACATCGGCGGTCCGAACGGAAAGCAGCTCACGCTGCGCACGGTCGGCCTCACCACCGGCGCGGAGGGCGCGCCCTGGCCGCGCATCGACCTGGCGCACGTCACCATGCCGGCCGGCCCGTCGACGCTGCCGGCGCTGAACGTCACCCTGCCCAACGCGGCGCCTAGCCTGGTGGCACCCGCGGTCGTGGCATCAAGCACGACGCCGCCCGCCAACTGCATCGTGCTGCCGCCCGGGCAGAGGACCCATCGCCTGATCACGTTCGAGGACGGACCGGCCGCGGGCGAATACGTGATCGGCAGCCAGGTGGTCGACCAGTTCGAGCGCCCGGTCGGCGCGAAGACGACGATCCCGCCGCAACAGTTCCCGATGATGGCGATGGACTCGCCCAACGTCATTCCGCACGTTTGCGCCAGGATCGGCGAGCAGGAGGTGTGGGAAATCCTGAACGCGTCCGGCGAGATGCACAACTTCCACATCCACCAGAACAAGTTCCGCCTGACCCGCCCGACCGACAACGGCGCGCCGTTCGCCCTCACCCTGCTCGGCATGAGCGCCTACCAGGACCCGTCCGGCCTGATCTCGCCCTTCATCCCTGAGCTGCATGACGGCACGCCGACGCAACCCGTGGACATCTGGCGCGACGTGCTGGCGCTTCCGCCCTACGGCGGACGGGTGTTCGTCACCATCCCGTTCTATTCACCGGTGCAGGTCGGCGACTTCGTCTACCACTGCCACATCCTGTCGCATGAAAGCGGGGGGATGATGGCGGTGGTCCAGGTCTACCAGCCGTAGTGCCTCCGCCGATCGCCGAAGGGCGTCCCGACAAGGGGCGCCCGACGGCAGCCGGCGGGTACGATGGCGCGGTGGTGCGGGTTGCCGTGTCGCCGCGCCCCGACCTTCGGAAGTCAGTGATTGTCGCGCGGGATGCCCTTGGTCTGGGCGATGCACTGGTAGGCGATCGAGTTCTCCAGCACCGCACCGGTTTCCAGCTGCCCGACCACCGCGCGCTGCATCTCCTGCCAGGGCGTCTGGCTCGCCGGGTAGCGGTAGCCGCCTTCCGCCTCCAGCCGCTCGCGCCGCTCGGCGATCTCGGCCTCGTCCACCAGCATGTCCACGCGGCCGCGGCCCAGGTCGACGCGTATGCGGTCGCCGGTGCGCACCAGCGCCAGCGGCCCGCCCGCCGCCGCTTCCGGCGACGCGTTCAGGATCGAGGGCGAGCCGGAGGTGCCGGACTGCCGCCCGTCGCCGATGCAGGCGAGTGCCCGCACGCCCTTTTCCATCAGGTAGACCGGCGGGCGCATGTTCACGACCTCGGCCGCACCCGGATAGCCGATCGGGCCGGCGCCGCGCATCACCAGCACGTCGTGGTCGCCCACGTCGAGCGCCGGGTCGTCGATGCGCGCGTGGTAGTCCTCGGGCCCGTCGAACACGATGGCCCGGCCCTCGAACGCGTCGGGATCGTTGGCATCGTTCAGGTAGCGCTGCCGGAACTCCTCGGAGATCACGCTTGTCTTCATGATTGCCGAGTTGAACAGGTTGCCGGTCAGCACCAGAAAGCCGGCGCGCTGCTTCAGCGGACGGTCGAACGGACGGATCACCTTGTCGTCCTCGATACGCGCGTCGCGGCAGTTCTCGCCGATGGTTCGGCCGTTCACCGTGCGTGCATCCTCGGCGATCAGGCCCTGTCGCATCAGCTCGCCGACCACCGCCGGCACGCCGCCGGCGTGGTAGAAATCCTCGCCCAGGTATTCGCCCGCCGGCTGGAGGTTGACCAGAAGCGGGATGTCGAGGCCGAGCCGCTGCCAGCTCTCGATCGGCAGGTCGATGCCGAGGTGGCGCGCCAGCCCCTGCAGGTGGATCGGCGCGTTGGTGGAGCCGCCGATCGCGGCGTTGACCCGTATCGCGTTCTCGAACGCAGCCTTTGTCATGATGTCGGACGGCTTGAGGTCCTCGTGCACCATGGCGACGATACGCTTGCCGGTCTCGTAGGCGCACTCGTTGCGGTCGCGGTAGGGCGCCGGGATCGCCGCCGCACCCGGCAGCTGCATGCCCAGCGCTTCCGCCAGGGAGTTCATGGTGGTCGCGGTGCCCATGGTGTTGCAGTAGCCGGTGGACGGCGCCGAGGAGGCCACCAGCTTGATGAAGCCCTCGTAGTCGATCTCGCCGGTGGCCAGCAGCTCGCGCGCCTTCCACACGATGGTGCCGGACCCGGTGCGCTCGCCGCGGAACCAGCCGTTCAGCATCGGCCCGACCGAGAACGCGATCGACGGGATGTTCACCGTCGCCGCCGCCATCAGGCAGGCGGGCGTGGTCTTGTCGCAGCCGATGGTCAGCACCACGCCGTCGATCGGATAGCCGTACAGCACTTCCACCAGGCCGAGATAGGCCAGGTTGCGGTCCAGACCGGCGGTGGGGCGCTTGCCGGTTTCCTGGATCGGATGCACCGGGAACTCGATGGCGATGCCGCCCGCCTCGCGTATGCCCTCGCGCAGCCGCTCGGCCAGCTGCAGGTGGTGGCGGTTGCAGGGCGACAGGTCGGAGCCGGTCTGGGCGATGCCGATGATCGGCCGCTCGGACTGCAGCTCGCGCTGCGACAGGCCGAAATTCATGTAGCGCTCAAGGTAGAGCGCGGTCATGTCCGGGTTGTGCGGGTTGTCGAACCAGGCACGCGAGCGCAGGCGGGTGCGGCCGCGATCGTGCGGCTGGCTCTGCTCCTCGACCGCGTGCTGCGGGGACAGGCCGTTGGTGCTGGCGGGCGTGGTATCGGACATCGCTTCAGTTCTGGCTGGTGGTGAAGCGCCAGACCGTGCGGGAACGGAAGGTCTGGCCGGGATCGAGGCGCGTGGACGGAAACATGGGGTGGTTGGGGGCGTCCGGGTAGTGCTGGGTTTCGAAGCACAACCCGTCGCCCTGGCGATACAGCTTCCCGCTCTTGCCGGTGCGCGTGCCGTCCAGGAAGTTGCCGGAATAGAACTGCACCCCGGGCTCGGTGGTGGAGATCTCCAGCACCCGGCCCGATGCGGGGTCCTCGACGCGCACCGCCGGCTTCGGCTCGGCGGAAACGCCGCCGCGCAGCACGTAGTTGTGGTCGTAGCCGCGCCCGAGCACGAGCTGGCGCTCGCTGCCGTCGCGTATGCGCGCGACGATCGCGGTCGGCACGCCGAAGCCCATCGCGGTGCCCTCAACGGCGCGGAGCTCGCCGGTCGGGATCATGCTGTCGTCGACCGGCGTGAACGCATCGGCGTGGATCGTCACCAGGTGGTCCAGCGCCGTGCGCCCGCTGTTCTCGCCACACAGGTTGAAGAAGCTGTGGTTGGTGAGGTTCACCACGGTGGGGGCGTCGGTGCTGGCGAGGTAGTCCAGCGTCAGCGTGTCGTCCTCGCCCAGCGTGTAGCCGACCCGCACCTCCAGTTGTCCAGGGAAGCCTTCCTCGCCGTCCGGGCTGGTCCTGCGGAAGGTGACGTGCGCCGGCTCGCCGGGTCCGGACACCGTCTCCACCTCCCAGGCACGCCCGTCGAAGCCGTGCACGCCGCCATGCAGCGCGTTCGGCCCGTCGGTCGCCGGCACCTGCACCGTCCGCCCGTCCAGGACGAAGCGGCCGCCGGCGATGCGGTTGCCGTAGCGGCCGATGGTCGCGCCGAAATATTGCGGGTGGTCGACGTACTCGGCGAGGGTCGCGTAGCCCAGCACCACGTCGTCCAGACGGCCATGGCGGTCCGGCACGTGCAGCGCCTGCAGCGCGGCGCCGAAGCCGATCAGCCGGGCAGTGGTGCCGTGGCGGTTGCGCAGCACCAACGCCTCCACCACGGTGCCGTCGGCGAGGCGACCGAAGTCTTCACGGCTGGCCCCCGCTTGTCCTGATCCGCTGCCGATCCCGTTGTCCATCTACACGTCCTGATGGTAAAATTACTCAGACAATACGGCGTCCGATCCGGTCATGGCAACCCGTCCAGCCTTCCCGCCGTTGCCGGAGGTTGCAGCGTCCAGGAAACGAGCCATGGATTTCGACACAGCGATCATCGGCGGCGGCCAGGCCGGCGTGCCCTTGTCGCAGGGGCTGGCCGGAAAGGGGCAGCGGGTGGCGCTGGTCGAGCGGGTCCATCTCGGCGGCTCCTGCGTCAATTTCGGCTGCACTCCGAGCAAGGCGCTGATCGCGTCCGCCGGCGTCGCCTACCATGCCCGGGAGGCGGGGCGCTGGGGCATCGGCGTGTCCGGGGTGACGGTGGACTTCAAGGCGGTGATGGACCGGGCACGCGGCTTCGTGGCCGACGCGGTGCAGTCGCTCGACCAGAGCTTCTCGGACGGGTCCGGCCCGCGCCTGATCCGGGCGCATGCAAGGCTGGACGGGGCCGCGGAAGGCTGGTTCCGCATCGACGCCGGCGAGCACGTCCTGCGCGCCCGCAACGTCGTGCTCGACACCGGCACCCGCTCGCGGATGCCCGACATCGACGGCCTGGGCGACGTGCCGCTCATCACCGCGGAGAACTGGATCGACCGGGACACGCTGCCGCAGCGCCTCGTCATGATCGGCGGCAGCTACCTCGCGCTGGAGTTCGGCCAGGCGTTCGCCCGGCTGGGTGCCGAGGTGGTGGTGCTGCAGAACGGCGACCACCTGGCCGGACACGAGGACCCGGAGGTGTCGGAAGCGATACGCGGCTTCCTGTCCGACGAGGGTCTCGACATCCGCCTCGGCGCACGTATCGAGCGGGTCGAGCGGACGGGGCAGGGCGTGCGCGTGCACACACAGGCCGGCCCCGTCGACGGCACCCACCTGTTCGTGGCCACCGGGCGGCGGCCGAACACCGACGATCTCGGCCTCGACACGGTGGGCGTCGACACCACGGAGCACGGCACGATCACTGTGGACCAGCGGCTGTCGAGCAGCGTGCCGGGGATCTGGGCAGCGGGCGACATACGCGGCGGCCCGGCCTTCACCCACACCGCCTATGCCGACTTCGCCGTGCTGCAGGACCAGATCGCCGGCAGCCGCACCCGCACCACCGAGCGGGTGGTGCCGTATGCGATGTTCCTGGAGCCGGAGCTGGGCCGCGTCGGCATGACGGAGGCCGAGGCGCGCAAGGCGGGCCACAAGGTGCGCATCGGCCGCAAGGACATGACCACCAGCGGCAAGGCGCGCGAGGTCGGCCAGACCGCGGGCTTCATCAAGGTGGTGATCGACGCCGAGACCGACCTCGTTCTGGGGGCGGCCTGCCTGTGCCATAACGGCTCGGAGGTGGTGCAAAGCTTCATCGCCCTGATGAACGCCGGCGCCACCGCACGAACCATGATCGAGTCCGTGGTGATTCATCCGACCATCGGCGAGGCGGCGAAGAACGCCGTGGTGGCCGCCTACGACGCGTGACGCCCGGCGGCCCGGCGCCGCATCTCGTCCCGGCGCATCGGCATCGCGTCGATCGCACCGAACAGCGTTCGGAGGGTGAACGGCCGGACGCCACGCAGCTTGACGCCGCCCTCCTTGCCGATCAGCAGCACCGCGAAGGCATCCGGCGCCACGTCGTAGCGCCGACGCAGGGTGTCGCGCTCCGACCCGTCCGGCGCCACCAGCACGAGGTTCCGCTCGGTCACGCCGGCCGGGTCCGACGCGAGAAGTTGCTCCTGCTCTGCCAGCCGCGCGTCGTCCGGTGGCGCAAGCACCAGAAGCATGCGCGACCGGCCGGCATGGGTTGCCGGATCGCCGCGGTCCGCCGCGCCCGCGTCACCGCCCATGAGCGGCCACAGCCAGATGGACAGCACCGCGACCCGCCACCAGGACCAGCATGCGGTCAATCGGAGCGGCGGGTCAGGAACCGGACCTGCTTCTGCGTCACCTCCAGCCGCTTCACCCCTGCGGCGAAGGTGGCGTAGTGCGGTGTCGCCAGGTGCGCGTCGAAGGCCGCCTTGTCGTCGTACACCTCGTATAGCACCACCGCGTCCGGCGCGTCGTCGATGGTCAGCGCGTCGAACTGCCGGCATCCCGGCTCGTCTCGAACCGAGGAGGTGCTGTCGAACCGGCACAGCTCCAGGAACTCCTCCTTGCGCTGTGCGGAAACCTCGAACTCCGCGATGATGACGTAGGAACCGTTCGCCATGACCGTCTTCCTCCATGCGTGCCGTTGCGCGCCCGCCCCGCAGCAGCGCGCCAGCCGAGGCAACGGTTCCGGATGACCGCCACGCCGCTCCAGGGCCCGAGGCCCGCTGCGAGGCCACGGCGGCGGCACAGCGTCCTCATCGCCCCGCTGCATAGACGGCCTGCCTCCGGAACGAGGTCACGCAGACGCTGTCCGGATCGGAGGCCAACCGGCCCGGCCGCCGCAACAGCCGGTGTGCGATGCCGTTCTGCCGATCGGAGCCGGTTCACGCCCACCGGTTCATGCCTGCCGGAGCGGGTCCGGACAGGTTGGAACGAGGAAATCATGCATGGACGTCTTGTCACGCAGACGGATCCTGACCGCGGGTGCGGGCGCCGCGGGCGGCCTCGCCGCCTTGTCGCTGGCGCCGGGAGCCGCCGCAGCGCCCCTGCCGCAGCCCGATGCCGGCGGCAAGGGGAGCAACGATCCCGGCCCGCGCGATCCGGTGCGGGACGCGGAGAACCCGGACATCCTGGATCCGCCCGCCACCGACCACGGCACCCTGCCCAACCTGCGCTTCTCGTTCGCCGACGCGCACATGCGGCGCACGGACGGCGGCTGGACCAGGCAGGTCACCGAGCGCGAGCTCGGCGTGTCCAAGAGCATCGCCGGGGTCAACATGCGCCTGATCCCGGGCGGCGTGCGGGAGATGCACTGGCACAAGCAGGCCGAGTGGTCGTACATGCTGGCCGGCAGCGCGCGCATCACCGCTGTCGACCAGAACGGCCGCAACTTCGTCGACGACGTGGGCGTGGGCGACCTGTGGTACTTCCCGTCCGGCGTGCCGCACTCGATCCAGGGCCTGGCTGACGGCTGCGAGTTCCTGCTGGTGTTCGACGACGGCAGCTTCAACGAGGACAGCACCTTCCTCATCAGCGACTGGTTCAAGCATGTGCCGCCGGAGGTGCTGGCCAAGAACTTCGGCGTGCCGGCCAGCAACTTCGGCCACACGCCGGATCCGGAGCAGCGCTACATGTTCCCCCTCCCGGTTCCAGGACCGCTCGCTTCCGACCGGGTCGCCGGCAACGGTGTCGTGCCGGACAGCTTCAGCTTCCGCCTGCTGGCGCAGGCGCCGGTGCGCACGAAGTCGGGCACGGTGCGGATCGCGGACTCCTCCAACTTCAAGGCGGCCAAGACCATCGCCGCCGCGCTGGTGGAGATCGAGCCGGGCGGAATGCGCGAGCTGCACTGGCATCCCAACGCCGACGAGTGGCAGTACTACATCTCCGGGACGGCGCGCATGGGCGTGTTCGGCGCGTCCGGCGACGCGCGCACCTTCGACTACCGCGCCGGCGACGTCGGCTTCGTGCCGTTCGCGATGGGCCACTACATCGAGAACACCGGAGCCGAACCGGTGCGCTACCTGGAGATGTTCCGGAGCGCGTACTACGCTGACCTGTCGCTGAACCAGTGGATGGCGCTTACGCCGCCCGAGCTCGTGCAGGGGCACTTGCAGCTCGACGACCAGGTGATGCAGGCGTTGCAGAAGACCAAGCACCAGGTGGTGCCAGCCTGAACGGGGGGCGCATCCGGCGCGTTGTGTTCGCGTGAGGCTCCGCGTGAGCCCGAACCCACCGCCACCGATGCCGTTGCGGAACCGGACCAGCAGAAGCAGGAGACATTCCTATGGATGGCGATTCACACGGCGACCCGGTGCACGAAACCTATCACGCCGGCCTGCGCAACCAGCACGCGGTGGAGATGAGCGCGATCGAGCTGTGCCGCCGGCAGGTCGAACGCCTGGAGC
This sequence comes from uncultured Acetobacteraceae bacterium, assembly GCA_964242425.1. Lineage (GTDB taxonomy): Bacteria > Pseudomonadota > Alphaproteobacteria > Acetobacterales > Acetobacteraceae > Lichenicola. The sequence continues at coordinate 19,268 of CAXTCK010000038.1, forward strand.
ATTATCCGGAGATGAAGGCGCGGCTGCAGCAGCACGTGACGGAGTCCGAAGCGCAGGTGCAGCGGCTGGAGGCCATCCTGGCACGGCACGGCAGCAGCCCGTCTGCGCTCAAGGCCGGCTGGATGACGCTGACCGGCAACCTCGCGGCGGCGCTGCACGTGCCGGCGTCGGATGAGATCCTGAAGAACACGTTCGCCAACTATGCGTTCGAGCACTTCGAGATCGCGGCCTACACCAGCCTGATCGCGATGGCCGAAGCGGTCGGCGACACCGCATCCGTGCCGCCGCTGCAGCAATCGCTGGCCGAGGAAAAGGCGATGGGCGAGTTCATCCAGGCGCAGGTGATCCCGACCACCGAGCGCTACCTGGCGCTGACGCGGGGCGGCACCAAGGCCGGCGTGTAGCGCCGAGTTCGCGAACGGGAGCGGGGGCCGCCGGCGGCGGCAGCGCCCGCGAACCCCCAGGTCTCGTCAATCAGCGCTCGTTCTCGTCGGTCTCGACCTCGATGTCGGTGCCGATGACGTCGGTGTCGTCGTCGAGTTCGTCCGCGTCCTCCGCGACTTCGTCGGTTTCCGCCTCGTCCTCGGCCGGCTCCGCCTCGTTGTCCGTGTCCTCCTGATCCACCACCGGCGCCTTCTTCGGGCGACGGTCCTCCGCGGACAGGTTGCCAACCGGGCGGCGCAGCCGCGGCTGGTCGAGCGGCTGGTCGGTTCCGCATTTCGGACAGGTCGCCGGCACCTTGGTCAGGTCGTAGAAGCGCGTATTGCACGACACGCACACCCGCTTGTTACCGAGTTCTGGCTTGGCCATTGTGACCCTGTTCCTGGAGGACGATGCGCGGCAAGGGCGGGCCCCATGCCACCTCGCCGTCGTGCTGTCAAACAGGTGGCGGCCCGCCCGCAGGCCCGATCGATCGACGTCCGTATGGTGCGGCCGGCAGGGGAACAGCCATGAAATCCAGCCCGCCCGCTCCGCTTCAACCCCTCGTGCTCCGCAGCCCGGACGCGCTTCTTGCCGGCATCGCCAGCGTTCCTGGCGACACGTCGATCAGCCGCCGCGCTGATGTTCGCAGGGCCCGCGAAAGGCAAAACGCGGGTCGAAGGGTCACCGGCGTGGTGGTGCCGTTGGAGCAGGCTTCCAGCATGATCGACGAACACCCCATGCCGGCTGTCGCCGCCGCGCTCACCGGGGGGGAACCGCGGTTGTGCGGCCTGGCGGAGCGGCGCGTGAAGCAATGCCACCGGCTCGCGACGGTGGCACGGCTCCATGTGGACGGGGTGCCGGTGCGCGTCGAGGACGACATGATCGTGACCGGCGGCCATGCGAACGACCGCGGCGGCGGGCAGGCGCAAGCCCCGATGCACCACAGGCGCGCGATGAGCGCGGTGGTGATGCGGCTCGCTGCCCGCCATCCGGTGCAGGTGGGCGACACGGGCTTCGTCGGCCTGATGAACCGGCCCGGCGCCGGGCCCGCGGAGGCGGGCGCGTGAACGCCCGCCTCGTCGTCGCGGTGGACGGTCCGGCCGCCGCCGGCAAGGGCACCCTGGCGCGCGCTCTGGCGGAAGCGCTCGGCCTGCCTTACCTCGACACCGGGCTGCTTTACCGCGCCGTCGGCCGACGCATGCTTGACGCCGGGACGCCGCCCTCCGGCGATGCCTCCGGACACGCACGCGCCCTGCTGCCGACCGACCTGCTGCGCACCGACCTGCGTTCCCCGGACGCGGACCGCGCCGCCAGCCTGGTGGCGGCACAGCCGGCGGTGCGCGCGGCGCTGCTGGCGTTCCAGCGCCGGTTCGGCGCGTCGAACGGCGCGGTGCTCGACGGCCGCGACATCGGCACGGTGGTGTTCCCGGACGCCCCGGTGAAGCTGTTCGTCACCGCGTCCACCAGGGCCAGGGCGGAACGGCGCTGGCGCCAGATGCATGACGGCACGATCGCCGGTCCCGTCGCGCGGGCGGCCGCGATCGATGCGGTGCAGGCGGAGCTGGAAGCGCGCGACGCCGCCGACGCCGCGCGTGAGACGGCGCCGCTGCGCGCGGCCGTGGACGCGGTGTGGATCGACAGCGACCGCCTGGACGCCGGGGCCGTGCTGCGCGAGGCGCTGCGGATCGTGGCGACGCGCATGGGCGAAACGGCTTGACGCCGGCGCCGACAGGGGTGCATCTTGCGGGCTTCAGGCGCTGTCTTCCGGACAGCGTCTGTTTCTCGTAGCCGGTCCGCAAGGCGCAGCGGCGTTTCGCTCCTGCCAGCCCTGGACAAGACGTGCTGCCACCCAATCGGGCAGGGCAGGGCGCAGGAACCGTCCGCCGGGCCTTCGGGCTCCGGATCCGACGCAGGAACCATCCACCACATGGCATCAGCCACACTCGCCCGCCCGCCCGCCGATCATTTCGGTGGCGAGGACTTCGCTTCCCTTCTCGACGAGAGCCTCGGCCGCGACGTCGGCTTCGACGGCTCGGTCGTCACCGGCACGGTGATCCGCCTTACCGACGAGTTCGCCATCGTCGATGTCGGCCTCAAGAGCGAGGGCCGGGTCCTGCTCAAGGAGTTCGGCGTGCCCGGCGCCGAGCACGAGGTGAAGCCCGGCGACGTCATCGAGCTCTACGTCGAGCGCTACGAGGACCGCGACGGCTCCATCGTGCTGTCGCGCGAAAAGGCGCGTCGCGAGGAAGCCTGGACCAACCTGGAAAAGGCGTTCGAAGGCCAGCAGCGCGTCCAGGGCACCATCTACGGCCGCGTCAAGGGCGGCTTCACCGTCGACCTCGGCGGCGCGATGGCGTTCCTGCCCGGCTCCCAGGTCGACATCCGCCCGGTGCGCGACGTGGGCCCGCTGATGGGCTCGCCGCAGCCGTTCCAGATCCTCAAGATGGACCGCGCCCGCGGCAACATCGTGGTGT
>CAXTCK010000039.1:0-21751 GCA_964242425.1 uncultured Acetobacteraceae bacterium
CGCGGTGTTCGGCAACAAGGCGTCGGTGCTGGTCGGCGACTTCCTGTTCGCGCGCTCGTTCCAGCTGATGACCGAGGACGGCTCGCTCGAGGTGATGGCGATCCTGTCCAAGGCGTCGGCCACCATCGCCGAGGGCGAGGTGCTGCAGATGGCGACGCAGAACGACCTGTCGACCTCCATGGAGCGCTACCTCGAGGTGGTGCACGGCAAGACCGCCGCCTTGTTCGCGGCCGCCTGCCGGGTCGGCGCGGTGGTGGCGGGACGCCCGGATCGGGAAGCGCTGGCGCTCGATGGCTACGGCACCAACCTCGGCATGGCGTTCCAGCTGGTCGACGACGCGCTCGACTACGCCGCCGACCAGCGCCTGCTCGGCAAGACCGTGGGCGACGACTTCCGCGAAGGCAAGATCACGCTGCCGGTGCTGGCCGCCTTCAGCGCCGGTTCGGAGCAGGACCGCCTGTTCTGGCGCCGGGTGATCGAGGACAGCGCGCAGGAGCCCGACGATCTCGACCACGCGCTCGACCTGATCGCCGCCACCGACGCGATCGGCGCCACCCTGCGCCGGGCCGGGGACTACGCCGAGCGTGCCTGCGACGCGCTGTCGGCGTTTCCCGACAGCCGGATCCGGCGTCTGCTGGGCGAGGTCGCCGCCTATACCGTCAGCCGCGGACGCTAGCCGGGGCGGCCTCGAACGGCATCATCCCGTCATAGCCGAAGCCCGCCAGGCCGGCGCGCAACCGTTCCGGATCCCTTGCCGGGCCGGTGAACCAGGCCTGGCCCGGTCCCGGCAGGGTTTCGCCTGCGGGCCCGGCCGGCAGTTCGTCCAGAACCGTTCTCGCCCGGCGCGCGACGGCGCCCGCCGGGTCGAGCCAGGCGACGCCACTCGGCGACAGCGCCTCCAGCGGCTCCAGCAGGAAGCTGTAATGGGTGCAGCTGATGCCGACCACGTCGATGCGGTCGCCGCCTGGCTGGTCGAACAGCCCGTCGAGCTCACGCCGGATCGCGTCCCGGTCGACCGGGCGGCGGCGGAACGCGTTCTCGGCGATGTCGGCGAGCCCCCGCGCGCCGTGCGCGAGCAGGGTGCAGTCGGGGGCGAACTGGGCCTGCAGCGCGCGCAGGTACGGGCGACGCACGGTGGCGCTGGTCGCCAGCAGGCCGATGTGCCGGGTGCGACTGACCGCGGCGGCCCACTTGATCGGCGGCACGCAACCGATGAACGGGACCTGGTGGCGGGCACGCAGCGCGTCCAGCGCCGTGGTGCTGGCGGTGTTGCAGGCGATCACCACCGCATCGGGGCGCAGCCGGCCGACCGCCGCGTCCAGAAGCTCCAGCACGCGCGCCACCAGCACCGCGTCCGGCAGCTCGCCATACGGAAACACCGCGTTGTCCGCGAGGTAGTCGATCGGCGTGCCGGGCAGCAGCGCACGCAGCTCGCGCACCACCGACAGGCCGCCGATCCCGGAATCGAAAGCGAGCAGCCGGCGGGCCACAGTGTTGCGCTCAGCCTTCCGGCTTGGTCTTCCGGGCCAGGGCCTCTTCCGCGCTGGCGACGCCGCCATGCCTGGCCGACCATGCGCACGGGTCCTCCAGAAAACGGCGCACCTCGGCGGCGGCCGACTCAGAGAAGTACGGCCGCTCGGCGCAGGCTTCCAGAACGTCCCACCAGGTGCACAGCGCGTGCAGCGACACTCCCATCTCGGACAGGGTGCGGTGCGCGCCCGGAAACACGCCGTAGAAGAACACCACAAAGGTGTGGTCGACGATGGCGCCGGCGTCGCGGAGCGAGCGCGCAAAGGTGATCTTGGAGGCGCCGTCGGTGGTGAGGTCCTCCACCAGCAGGGTGCGCTTGCCTTCCGGCACGTCGCCCTCGATCAGGGCGTTGCGGCCGAACCCCTTGGGCTTCTTGCGCACGTAGGCCATCGGCAGCGCCAGGCGGTCGGCGATCCAGGCCGCGAACGGGATGCCGGCGGTCTCGCCGCCCGCCACCACGTCGATGCTCTCGTAGCCGACGTGCCGGCCGATCTTCTCCACGCCGAGCGAGACGATCTTGGCCCTGGCGCGCGGGAAGAAGATGATGCGGCGGCAGTCGATGTAGACCGGCGACTTCCAGCCCGAGGTGAGGGTGTATGGCTCCTCTGGCCGGAAGTTGATCGCCTTGATCTCCAGCAGCAGCTGCGCCGTGGTCAGGGCGGCGTCGCGGTCCCAGTCGGTGGGTGCGGTCCGCACCGGCGGGGCGTGGATGCGTCCAGCCGTTCCCGACTCCGTGGTCATGCGCGTGATCCCTTTATGCAAGCCGCCTGTGCCTCCACTATCCAAGCCGGTGGCGAAAATCCATGGCTGCCGGCGAGGGACGTGGTTCGATGGAGACGACGAAGCTTCTGGTGCTGCCCGAGGCACCGGTCTGGGTGCTTGAGGCTGCCGGTTCCGGGCCGGCCGCTGCGATCGCCGGCCGCCTCGGCGTGCCGTTCCGGCGCATCGGGCCGGCCGGCCCGGACGGGCGGGTGGCGCGCGGCAGCCAGCCAGAGCTGGTGATCTCGTCGGGAACGCGGTCCGGTGCAAGGGCGCTGCTGCTTCGGGCACGGCACGGCTGCCGGGTGGTGCATTGCGCCGCGGCGCCCAGGCTTCAGCTGGAGCTCCCGTTCAGGCTGGCGGCGTACCCGTTCGACATGATGGTGCTGCCTTCGGACCGCGCGGCATCGGCCGCGAGGGGGCGGGTGATGACGGTGCTCGGGCTGCCGCACGTGGTGTCGCCGGCCCTGCTGGACCGCGCCCGGTTGTTGTGGGCCGACCGGCTGGCGCACCTGCCGTCGCCGCGCATCGTGGTGCTGCTGGGAAACGCGGCGCCGGACCCGCGCGAGGCGGGCCAGCTGGCGCGACGGCTGGCGGCGATGGCACGGTTGCGCGGCGGCTGCGTGCTGGTGACCGCCCTGCCGGGCTGCCGGCCGGAGGTCGCGGACGCATTCGGCGGCGGGCTGTCCGCCTGCCTGCACCTCCTGCACCGGGCCGGGGAGCCGGGCGACGACCCGATGCTGGGGTTCCTGGGCGGCGCCGACGCGGTGGTGGCGGCATGGACCACCCCGCAGATGCTCAGCGAGGCCTGTGCCGGGTCGGCCCCGGTGTTCACCGTGACGCCGCCGCGCGTCGGCAGGTCGAAGCGCGCGCAGGGGCTGGTGGACCGGTTGCTGGCGCTGGATCAGGTCAGGCCGCTGCAGGACTCGTTCTCGCCCTGGCCGAGGACCCCGCTGGACGAGGCCGGGCGCATCGCGCGCGCCATCCTCGCCCGCTTCGCGCGGCCGGCCGCCAGCGGGTAGGGCGGCCGACCAAAGAGGCAACGGCCTTGAAACCGGGACGGGAGCGTGTGCATAACAGCAGGCGATACCTGCGAACGATTTGCAACTCGTCGCACGAAAGGACGCGAACATTGCCCGGTCGAACGCTTGTCATCGGACGCAACTGCGAACGCGCCGTGGTCACCGCCTATCGTGAGCTGCGCGAGTGCGGCACGCTCGACATCCAGGCGTTCCACGCCTGCACCACGCTCTACCGGATCCATCATCCGGAAGCATCGATCAGCGAAGCGCGCCGCCTGGTCGCGGAATGGATCGACCACCACGTGGTCCGCGAGGCCGACGGGGCGACGCCGGGCTGCGACTGCGACTGACCGGTCCGAGCGGACGCACCCGTCCGGACCGCAGAACGGCGCTCAGCCTCGCCCGGCGAGCGGGACCAGGTCGCGCTGCCCGGCGCCGGTGTAGATCTGGCGCGGCCGGCCGATGCGCTGGCCGGGCTCCTCGATCATCTCCTTCCACTGGCTGATCCAGCCGACGGTGCGCGCCACCGCGAACAGCACGGTGAACATGCTGGTGGGGATGCCCATCGCCTTGAGGATGATGCCCGAATAGAAGTCGACGTTCGGATACAGCTTGCGCTGCACGAAGTAGGGATCCTCCAGCGCCACCTTTTCCAGCTCCACCGCGAGGTCGAGCATCGGCTCGTCGGTGATGCCAAGCTCGGCCAGCACCTCGTGGCAGGTGCGCTGCATGATCTTCGCCCGCGGGTCGAAGTTCTTGTACACGCGGTGGCCGAAGCCCATCAGCTTCACGCCGGAGTTCTTGTCCTTCACCTTGGCCACGAACTCGGGGATGTTCTCCTTGGTGCCGATCTCGGCCAGCATCTTCAGCACCGCCTCGTTGGCGCCGCCATGCGCCGGGCCCCAGAGGGCGGCGATCCCGGCGGCGATGCAGGCGAACGGGTTGGCGCCGGTGGAGCCGGCCAGGCGGACGGTGGAGGTGGACGCGTTCTGCTCGTGGTCGGCGTGCAGGATCAGGATGCGGTCCATCGCCCGGGCGAGCACCGGGCTCACCTGATAGGGTTCCGATGGCATCGCGAACATCATGTAAAGGAAGTTCTCGGCGTAGGAGAGGTCGTTGCGCGGGTACACGAACGGGAATCCCATCGTGTACTTGTAGGCCCAGGCGGCCAGCGTCGGCAGCTTGGCGATCAGGCGCAGCGCCGAGATCTCGCGCTGCTTCGGGTCGGCGATGTCGAGGTGGTCGTGGTAGAACGCCGACAGCGCGCCGACCACGCCGCACAGGATCGCCATCGGGTGCGCGTCGCGTCGGAAGCCGTTGAAGAAGTGGCGCAGCTGCTCGTGCAGCATGGTGTGCTGCTTGATCTGGACGATGAACGCGTCGTTCTGCGCCTGTGTGGGCATCTCGCCGTTCAGCAGCAGGTAGGCCACCTCCATGAAGGTGGCGCCCTCGGCCAGCTGGTCGATCGGGTAGCCGCGATGCAGCAGCACGCCCTCGTCGCCGTCGATAAAGGTGATCCGGCTTTCGCAGGCGGCCGTGGTGCCGTAGGCGGGATCAAAGGTGAACACGCCGAGCTCGGCCTGCAGCTTGCGTATGTCGGCCACCGCCGGGCCCAGCGTCCCCCTCAGCACCGGGAGGGTGGCGGTCTTGCCGTCATAGCTGATGGTGGCGTTGCCTGAGGCAGTCGGGCTCATGAGGTGTTCCTGCTGCAAGGCGCACGACGCGGCGGGCGGACGGGCTGCCGGGCGATGGGTGTCGGTGACGGCCCGACCGAAGAAGCGAAGATAGAGGCGAAGGAAATCCGGTGGCAACCTCGCCTCCGGCAAGGCGGGAGCCGGGTCGTCACGGATGGATCAGCCGGAGGTCGGACGGGGGATGCGTGCCGAGGCCGGACCAACCGGTCGGAACGGAGAAGCAGGCCAGGGTGCAGGTCGGCAGCCCGTCGCGCAGCGCCTGCGGCGCCTGCGTTCCGGCCAGGCGAAGGGCCAGTGCGTGCAGGCCGGGATTGTGCCCGACCAGGAGCAGGCTGCGGATCCCCGCCGCAACCGCCTGCAGCGCCGAAAGCAGCGCGCCCGGCTCCGCCAAATAGAGGCTATCCGTCACCTGCACCGCCGGCGCCGGATCGAAGGCGCCAAGACGCTCGAAGGTGCGACGGGTGCGCAGGGCGCTGCTGAGCAGCACCAGCTGCGGCACGAGCCCGAGGTGCCGCATCTCGTGGCCCAGCGTCTCGGCGTCGCGGCAGCCGCGCGGGTCCAGGTCGCGGTCGGGATCGGCCGTGCCGCCGGGCACCGCCTTGGCGTGGCGCAGCAGCAGAAGCTGCCGTGCCGCCGTCATGCCGGGCCCTTGGAACGCGCCAGAGCCTCGTGGTGGCGGATCACCTCGTGGATCACGAAGGCCAAGAACTTCTCCGCGAAATCGGGGTCGAGCCGGGCCTCGTGCGCCAGCTCGCGCAGGCGGGCCACCTGCTGCGCTTCGCGGGCGGGATCGGCAGGCGGCATGCCGTGGGTGGCCTTCAGCCGCCCCACCGCCTGGGTGCAGCGGAAGCGCTCGGCCAGCATGTGCACCAGGGCGGCATCGATGTTGTCGATGCTGCGGCGCAGCTCCCGGAGGCTGTCCGCAGCGCTCGCGTGCCCCGCATCCGTGTCCACCAGCACCTCCCGCCTCAACCCTGCCGATCCCTGCACGGCTTGGGGACAGGCTTCAAGAGGCGGCGTCGCCGGCGCACCTCATTCGTCGTCGTCGGCGGCGGGAAGGTCGATCCAGGCCAGGTGGCCACCTTTGCCGGCGCCGGTGTCGGTGAAGATGGCGAGGCCGCCGGCACGGCCGCGCTTGCGCCAGGGCCTGCCGTCGGTGCTGCGCTGGTCGTGGCCGCAATACACCGTGAAGCCATCCGGGATGTGGTCGATCCAGTTCAAGCGGCGCTCGGGAAAGCCGTCCTCCTGCATCCGCCCGGTGGTTTCGCCGAACAAGGCGCGAGACAGCAGGTGGGTGACGCGTTCCAGGCCCGGCGGCGGAGTCTGGTGCAGCATCCCGGTGTGGAAGCCGCCATGCACGAAGCCGACCCGGTCCCGCACCAGCCAAGCAGGAGCGCGCGCGATCTCGTTGTAGGCGCGCGTCGCCAGCCCCTCGTCCAGCTGTGCGAGCGTGGCTTCCAGCGGCGGGTCGGGGCGCATGCGGTGGCCGGCCAGCGCGCGGCCGAGCTTGCGGTCGTGGTTGCCGAGCAGGAACAGTCCGCGGTTCTCGTCGATCAAGCGGAACATGGTGCGCAGCACCTGGGCGCTGTTCGGGCCATGGTCGACCAGGTCGCCGAGCTGGATCACGAAGCGCTCGGTGGCGACGGCGTGGCTGAAGGCGATGGCGTCGCCGTGCACGTCGCCGACGATGCGCAGCGGGCGGTCGGAAGGGATCAGCCGGGGCGGCAAGGCCGGGAGCGGGGGATGCGACGGTTCGGTGCCGCCGATCTGGTGGGTCCCGCTCATGACGCAGCCTCCGCGGGCTGGCGGCGAATGTTGTCGCGGAACGCCTGCAGGGCCCGGTCACGGCCGGTCTCCAGGGAAACGACCGGGGCGGGGTAGTGCACGCCCAGGCGCAGGCCGGCCGCGTCCAGCACCTTCCGTGGCGCCTCCCAGGGACGGTGCAGCCAGCGGTCGGGCAAGCGGGCGAGCTCGGGAACGTATTGTCGGACGTAGCGGCCGTCAGGATCGAACCGGGTCGCCTGGGTGACGGGGTTGAAGATGCGGAAGAAGGGCTGGTTGTCCGTGCCGGTGCCGGCGATCCACTGCCAGCTGACGGCGTTGGTGGCGAGGTCTGCGTCGACCAGGGTGTCCCAGAACCAGCGTTCGCCCGTCTGCCAGGCGACAAGCAGGTGCTTGACCAGGAAGGACGCGGTGATCATGCGGACGCGGTTGTGCATCCAGCCCATCTGCCAGAGCTGGCGCATGCCGGCATCCACGATCGGCACGCCGGTGCGGCCCCGGGTCCAGGCGCGGAAGCCGGGCTCATCGTCGCGCCAGGGCATGCGCGCATAGGCAGGCCGCATCGGCTGCTCGGGCAGAGTGGGGGTATGCCGGAGCAGGTAGGCGGAGAAGTCGTGCCACAGCACCTCGTTCTGGAAGGTCTCGAAGCCGCCGGACGGGTTCTGCAGCGTCGCGGCGGCGTCGCGGGCGGCGTGCCAGACCTGGGTCGGCGACAGCTCGCCCCAGTGCAGGTGCGGCGACAGCATGGAGGTGCCGCGGGGGTCGCCGGGGATGTTGCGCGAGGCGCCATAGGTATCGAGGCGATCGGACAGGAAGTCGCGGAGGCGGGCGTGGCCGCCGGTCTCGCCAGGGGTCCAGGCATCGCGCATGCCGCCGGCCCAGTCGGGTCGGGTCGGCAGCAGGTTCCAGTCGTCGAGGCGGTCGCTGGCGGGAAGGGTGTCCGGGCCGGGAACGTGCGACGGGGCCGGCAGCGGCGCGTCCGGCTCCGGCAGCGCGCGGCAGGTGTTGGCGAACGGACCGTAGATGCCGTAGCGGGTGCCGGTCTTGGAGCGGATGGCATCCAGGTCGAACAGGGTGGCGACGCGGTGCGGCACCAGGACGCGGTTGTCGGCCTGGAGGGCGGTGGACACGCGCTCGTCGAGGCGGCGCAGCCAGGGCTCGTGCGGGAGGCCGCACTGCACGCTGTCGGCACCGGTTTCACGAGCCAGCGCCGGAATGATGCTGGCGGCGTCGCCGCGCCGGAGGATCAGGGTGGCGCCGCGCTCGGCAAGGGCACGGCCGAGGGAGGCGAGGCTGTGGTGCAGCCACCACCGGGACGCGCCGCCGGGCGCCCAGTCGCCGGCGGCCGCCTCGTCCAGCACGAACACGGGCAGGACCCGTTCGGAGCGGGCGAGGGCCGCGACCAGCGCAGGGTTGTCGGCCAGGCGCAGGTCCTGCCTGAGCCACAACAGCGACAGCCCGCTTCCTGGGGCGGGCGTCAGCGTCCGGGCCTTCGCCGTGCGGCGGGTCATCGTGTCTGCGGTCTCCGTTCGTGCATCGACCGGAACAAACCGGGAGGGGGGCTGGTTGCGGTGCGGGCGCACGGTCGCGCGATCACGATGTGGCGGCGCGCATCTCGGCCAAGGCGAAGCTGAACAGGCGCTCGGCGCCGAGCAGGAAGGCGCGGCCACCGCGCGGGAACAGGGCGGCGATCGCCGGATGCGACACATCCAGGCCGCCGGTGAAGGCGCCAAAGGCTGGCATGATCATGCGAACGGGATCGGCCACGAAGCAGGGGCGGGAGATCGGGCCGCCGCGCGTCGCCACGCGAGCCTTGGGATGGTGGTGGCCGCAGATCTCGGCGCGCTCGGCGTCGTGGCGGGCGGAGCGGCCGCGGGATTCGTGGCGAAAGGCGAGCGGTCCGAGATGAAAGGCGTCGCCATGCTCGCCGGGCAGGCCGTCCGGCGGCACGGGGTCGTGGTTGCCCAGCACCCAGAACAGCCGGGCGGCGGCGGCGATGCGACGCAGGCGGTCCGCTTCGGCGTGGGGCAGGCGGCCGGGGCCGCCCCGGTCGTGGAAGCTGTCGCCCAGCGCCACCACGATCTCGGGGCGCCAGTAGCCGACCCGGTTCACGAGGCGGTCTAGGGTGATGCGCGTGTCCCAGGGGGGCAGAAGCGCACCACGGCGGGCGGCGGCGCTCCCCTTTTCCAGGTGCAGGTCGGCAACCGCGAGCAGGCGGGCGGCAGGCCAGTACAGCACGCCGGCGGGGTCGAGCATGACCCGCTCGCCGGCGATGTGGAACGGGGCGGGGTTCACGGGCGGACCGGGCGTCGTCGCGGCGTGCGTTCGGCGCGCCGGCCGCCGGGCTGGCGGGAAAGGCGGCGCAGCTCCTGGGCGTGGCCCGGGGCGAGGACCAGCTCCTCGGTGGAAGGCTCGGCCTCGCCCATCGCCTCGGCGAGAAGGGCCTCGGTTTCGGCCAGCATGGCGTCCTCGTCCGCCTCGTTGCGGACGAACTCGCGGCCGATGTCGAGCATCACCGGGATTGCCAGGGGGGACACGCGGGACAGGCGGACCACGCGGACGTGGTTCTGCACGCGCAGCAGCATGTCGGACAAGCGGTCCACGTCGGTCAGGCCGCCTGCGGCCTCGGCGCGCGTGGCGCGGAGCAGCACGTGGTCGGGCTGGTGGCGGCGCAGCACGTCGTAGACGAGGTCGCTGTTGACGGTGACCTGGCGACGGGTACCGGTCTGGCCGGGATGCTGGCGCTCGATCAGGCCGGCGATCACGGCGACGTTGCGGAAGGTGCGCCGGAGCATCGAGCTTTCCGCCATCCAGGTTTCCAGGTCGTCGCCCAGCATGTCGGGGGCGAACAGGTCGGGGATATCGCCGGGCGGGTTCGCGCACCAGAGGGCGAGGGCGTAGTCGGTGGCGACGAAGCCGAGCGGGGCGGCGCCGTCGCGGGACAGGCGGCGGGTGAGCAGCATGCCCAGCGTCTGGTGCGCGTTGCGGCCCTCGAAGCAGTAGGCGACCAGGAAGAAGCGGCCGTGGCGGGGGAACACCTCCACCAGAAGGTCGTCGGGCCCGGGCAGCAGGGAGCGCTCCTGCTGCAGGGCGAGCCATTCGCGCACCGGCTCGGGGTAGTGCTGCCAGGCGGCCGGGTCGTGCAGCATCCGGCGCACGCGGGCGGCGAGGCCGGAGGAAAGCGGATACTTGGAGCCGGCATAGGTCGGCACGGTGGGGTCACCGGTGCCGCCCTCGGACACCTCCACGGTGGTCTCGCGCAGGCGCAGGAAGCGGAGCTTGCGGCCGGCGAACAGGAACGCGTCGCCCGGGCGAAGGGCGTTGGCGAAGCCTTCCTCGATCTCGCCCAGCGTGAACCCCCGCGGGCCGCCGAGGCGGACCTTGAGCACCGGAGCCTCGACGATGGTGCCGGCGTTCATGCGGGCCTGACGGGCGACGCGCTCGCCGCGTATCTGGATGGTGCCTTCGGCGTCGCGGAACAGCTTGCGGTAGCGCTCATAGGCGACCAGGGCGTAGCCGCCATCCTCGACAAAGCCGAGCACATCGTCGAAGTCGCGCCGGGACAGCGCGGCGTAGGGGGCGGCGGTGCGTACCTCGTCGAACAGCGCGTCGGCGGTGAAGGGCCGGGACGCCGCCATCAGCAGCACGTGCTGGGCCAGCACGTCGAGGCCGCCGGGATGCGGGGGATCGCCGTCCAGCTCCATGGCCTGCACGCCGCCGATCGCGGCCTGGCATTCCAGCACCTCGAAGCGGTTGGCCGGCACCAGGATGGCGCGGGACGCCTCGTCCATGCGGTGGTTGGCGCGGCCGACGCGCTGCAGCAGGCGGGACACGCCCTTGGGGGCGCCCACCTGGATCACCTGGTCGACGCTGCCCCAGTCGATGCCGAGGTCGAGCGAGGAGGTGGCGATCACGGCGCGGAGCCCGTCGGGGGCGTCGGGGCCGCGCGCCATCGCCGCCTCGACGCGTCGGCGCTGGCCGATGTCGAGGCTGCCATGGTGCAAGGCGATCGGCAGGGTGTCGTCGTTGATGCGCCACAGGGCCGCGAACAGCAGCTCGGACTGGGCGCGCGTGTTGACGAACACGATGGTCATGCCGGCGGCGGCGATGCGCTCGAGGATCACGGAGGCGCCGGCGAGGCCCATGCGCCCGGACCAGGGCACGTGGGCGTCGGGCAGCAGCATGGACAGGGCGGGCGGGGTGCCGGGCGGGGCCTCGATCAGGCGGGCGAGGCGGGCGGGCGTGCCGACATACGCGCGCAGCGCGTCCGGGTGGGCGACGGTGGCGGACAGGCCGATGCGCCGGGCATTGGGGGCGAGCAGAAGCAGGCGGGCCAGGCACAAGGCGAGCTGGTCGCCGCGCTTGGTGCCGGCCAGCGCGTGCGCCTCGTCGATGACGATGCGCCGCAGGGCCCCGAAGGTGTCGGGGGCGTCGCGTCGGGACAGCAGCAGCACCAGGCTTTCGGGAGTGGTGAGCAGGATGTCCGGCGGGTGGGCGCGCTGGCGGGCACGCCGGTCAGCGGGCGTGTCGCCGGTACGGGTCTCGACGCGCAGGCGGAGGCGCATCTCCTCCACGGGGGCGGTCAAGTTGCGGGCGATGTCGGTGGCCAGCGCCTTGAGTGGGCTGACGTAGAGGGTGTGCAGGCGGTCGCGCTCGCCGGTCTCGTCGAGCTCGAGCAGGCTGGGCAGGAAGCCGGCCAGGGTCTTGCCGCCGCCGGTGGGAGCGACCAGCAGCACGTCGACACCGGCGCGGGCGGCGTCCAGCACGGCGAGCTGGTGCGAACGGGGGGTCCAGCCCCGGGCGGCGAACCAGGTGGCGAAGCGGGCGGGGAGCGGGGACGCGTCGGGCCTGGGTCGCTGTCTCCTGGTGGGCATGACACAGCAGATAGGACACCGCGGCGCCCGAGGGAAAGGTTTGGGGGAACGGTTTGGGGGAACGGTTCGGCGGGACGGGATCAGGCGTAGCGTGTGGTGGACAGGCGGTGCAGCTCCAGGGTGTTCAGCACGTCGGCGCTGCTGAGGCCGCCGGCGACCAGGGCGTTGTCGGCGGTGCGCTTGACCCCGTAGGCGGTGAGCTCGTCGGCGGTCCAGGCGCGTGCGCCGGACTGGCCGGGGAGGGATCGGCCAGCGGACAGGGCGTTGGCCAGGGCGGTGCCGGCGGTGTCGCTTGCGGGCTGGACGGTCGCGGGTTGGTCGGTCGTCGGCTGCGCCGGGATGGAGGTTGCAGCGGAGGACGGCGTAGCGATGCCGGCGCCAGGCCTGGCGGCAGGGTGGAACAGCCGGGCGAGCAGATGGCGGCCGATGGATTCCGGGTCGATCCCGGTCACCTTTTCCGCCACCGTGATGCCGACGCCGACCGGGCCGCCGAGGGCGAAGCTGGTGCCGAGCGAGGCCACGAAGCGCAGGTCGGGGTTGCCCTCGTCGCCGGTGATGGCGCGGTAGATCGGGCCGACGACGGGGATGTACTGCAGCGGGTTGAGGTCGGACAGCAGGCTGCGGAAAAAGCCGGGATGGGTCGTGGCGGCCCCCTGCGGCATGGCTGCCGGGATTGCCGGAACGGCGGAAGCCCGGATCGTCCCGTCGATCGCCATGTGCGCAGCCTCCCGTCGATCGTCAGGTTGCGCGCGGGAGGTGAAGGATTCGCTAACGCGAGGTGCGGGCGCCGGCGGGGCAGACGCGATGCGCGTTCATGGGCCGGAGGGCTGGTGCAGTTCACGACAAGCAGACGGTTCGAGCCCGGCCGGATCGTCGTGCCGCCGCCTGTCGCTGCCGTGGCGCGGGGGGTCAGCGGCCGGACTTCCGGTCCAACCGGTCCAGCACGCTTCGGATCCGGCTGCAAAGCCGGAGGTTGCCCGGCATGCACCGGTCACGGGTGGATGCCCTGATCCGCTTCACGCTCGGGTCGTCCAGCGCGACCTCGTCGATGCGGTGCAGCAGGAACGAGCGGAAGCCGGGGTCGCTCTCGACCGAGTCGGCGGAGCGCATGAGCTCGTTCCAACGCTGCGCCAGGAGCGTGGCCACGGTGTCGTCGACCGCTTCCGCGGTTTCGCCGTCGTCGCAGCCGCCATATCGATGCTGCCAACGCCGCAGCGCCGTCCAGCTCGTCACCTTGTCGATGACGGCGTCGGCGGCCACTTCCCGGTTGTCCGGACAGAACGACGATTGCGCCACCGCCGGGCCACCACTGGCCATGACCAGCATGACGAGGCTGGCCGGAAGCAGCGCGGGCACGCATCGCCGCCTCACGTCCGGCTCCTTCGACGTTCCGGGTCAAGTGCCGTCACCGACAGATCCTTCTGGCGAAAACGGCGCTCAGGCGGCCTGGAGGGCAGCGGCCTGCTGCAAGGCGGCGTCGCGGGCCTTCTCCCGCTGCTCGGCGCCGGTGGCGACGCCTTCGGCGCGGATCACCTCGGGGTTGGGCAGGCCGATGAAGCCCAGGGCGGTGCGCAGGTAGCTTTCCTGGTGCTCGTAGGCCGCGGCCGGGGTGCCGGGGCCGTAGAAGCCGCCGCGGGACAGGGCAAGGATGACGCGCTTGCCGCCGGCGAGCCCTTCCGGGCCGCGGTCGGTGTAGCGGAAGGTCTTGCCGGCCACCAGGATGCGGTCGATCCAGCTCTTGAGCTGGCTTGGAATCGTGAAGTTGTACATCGGCACGCCGAGCACCACGATGTCGGCGGCCAGGAACTCGGCCAGCACCGCGCCGCCAAGCGCCAGGTCCTCCTGCATCGCCTGGTCGTGCTGCACGTCGGCACTCTGGCCTGCGAGGTAGGCGCCGGACAGGTGCGAGATCGGGCTGGTCGCGAGGTCGCGGTGCTGCACCTCCAGGCCGTCGTGCAGGGCGCGCAAACGCTGCACCACGGCGGCGGAGATGGCGCGGCTCACCGAGTTCTCGCCGAGGATGCTGCAGTCGACGTGAAGGAGCTTCATGGCGGGTCCTGTTCGCTGACGATGGTGATGCGGCTGCGTGCGGGCCGCAGCAGCCGGCGCCAAACCTTGGCACATCCGGCCACGTCGCGCGAAACCGCAATGGTCGGACCAAGGGAAAACAACGCGTTGGGCGCTGGTACGGCTCCTGCAGACGGAACGGCAGACCTGTGGAGAGCTCCCATGACTTCTGTGTTCCGGCTGCTGCCGGTCATCCTGCTCAGCCTGTCCTCGTTCCTGGCCCCAACCTTGGCCCAGGCCAGCGCCGCAGAGCGGTCGGCGGAGGTGGAGGGGTCGAGCCTGGTCGTGGAGGATCCGTGTGCGCGGCAGGTGACGATCGCGACGGACCCGGCGTTGCACGGGCGGGTGGCGGTGGAGGCGACGGCGGACCATCCGGAGGAGATCGACCGGCTGTCGTTCGACACGCAGGGTGCGGCGCGGGTGCGTCCGGCGCGCGACCGCGCGTCCTGCTGGACGCCGATGCCGGAGCGGTCGTTCACGCCGACGCTGCGGCTCGTGCTGCGCGTGCCGGACGGGTTCGGGGTGTCGATCGGCGAACCGGGGTTCGGGCGCTATGAGGTCGGGGCGATCGGGAAGCTGGCGCTCGCCCTGTCCGGGGCGGGCGTGGTGCGGGTGGCGCGGGTGGACGGGCCCGCAACGATCGACCTGTCCGGGGCGGGAAGCGTGTCGATCGCGCAGGCCGCCATCGACACGCTGGACGCCGTGCTGAGCGGCGCCGGCGGCGTGACGGTGTCGCGGGGCCGCATCGGGCAGGCCCACGTGAAGGTGAGCGGGGTCGGCACGGTGCGGGTGGACGCGTCCGTCGGCGATGCGACCGTGGCGCTGTCGGGGCTGGGCTCGGTGCGGTTCGCGGTCGTGACCGGGCGGCTGAGCAGGAAGGTCAGCGGGGCCGGCAGCGTGGTGGTCGGCGGGGCGGTAGTGGGAGGCGGCGAGCCGGATTGAAAGCCCCGCCCGGCACTCAGCCCGGCACTCAACCCTGCGTTCAGCCCGCCACTCAGCCCTGCGTTCAGCTCAGGGCGAGCACGGCGGCGAAGCGGTCGATCGCCCAGTCCACCGTGGCCGCGTCGATCACCAAAGGCGGGGCGATGCGTATGGTGTCCGTGTGGGTTTCCTTGCACAGCAGGCCGGCCTGCCGCAGCCGCTCGCAGACGGGGCGGGCGCCGCCGAAGGCGGGATGGAGCTCGACCGCGATCATCAGGCCGCGGCCGCGCACCTCGCGGATCGCGTCGCTCCGGATCGCCGCCAGGCCGTTCTTCAGGCGCAGGCCCTGGGCTGCGGAGTTGGCGATCATGCCTTCCTCCACCAGCACGGTCAGCGCCATGCGCGACACGGCGCAGGCGAGCGGATTGCCGCCAAAGGTGGAGCCGTGCTCGCCGGGGCGCAGCACGCTCATCGCGGCCTCGTGGCTCAGCACGGCGGACACGGGATAGAAGCCGCCGGACAGGGCCTTGCCGATCAGGGTGAGGTCGGCCTCGATGCCTTCGTGTTCCTCGGCCAGAAGGGTGCCGGTGCGGCCGAGGCCGGTCTGGATCTCGTCCAGGATCAGGAGCACGTCGTGCGCGGTGCAGAGCGCGCGGGCGCGGCGGAGGTAGCCGTCCGGCGGGATGATCACGCCGGCCTCGCCCTGGATCGGCTCGACGAGAAACGCGGCGGTATTGGGGGTGATGGCGGCCTCCAGCGCGTCCGCGTCGCCGAAGGGGATGGTGCAGAAGCCCGGGGTGAACGGGCCGAAGCCGTTGCGGGACACGTCGTCGGTGCTGAAGCTGACCACCGACAGGGTGCGGCCGTGGAAGTTGTCGTTGCAGACGATGATCTCCGCCTGTTCCGGGGCGACGCCCTTGACCTCGTAGGCCCATTTGCGGGCCAGCTTGAGCGCGGTCTCGACCGCCTCGGCGCCGGAGTTCATCGGCAGGGCGCGTGTGGAGCGGGTGAGAACGCACAGCTCCTCGTAGAACAGGCCGAGCTGGTCGTTGTGGAAGGCGCGCGAGGTCAGGGTGAGGCGGGCGGCCTGCTCGGTCAGGGCCCGGAGGATGCGGGGATGGCAGTGGCCCTGGTTCACCGCGGAATAGGCGGACAGGCAGTCGAGGTAGCGCCGCCCGTCCAGGTCCCACACCCAGACGCCCTCGCCGCGCGCCAGCACCACGTCGAGAGGCTTGTAGTTGCTGGCGCCGTAGCGCGCCTCGCGACGGAGCAGCTCTGCGGCGGTGGTGGGCATGGAATGCTCCCGAACTCGAGACCTGCCGGTCAGCAGGCCTCGGCCACGGCGCGTATGCGGGCGACGGAGCCGTCGTTGGAGGGGACCACGGACAGCACCAGGTCGTCCAGGAAATCGACGTTGCGCGCGCGCGGGCCGGCGCCGTTGGTGACGATGCGGGTGCCGCCGGGGCGGAGAAGCGACTGGGTGCGGTGGGTGTGGCCGTGGATCCAGAGATCGACCAGGCCGGTGTCGGTCAGGTGCGACAGGTCGGACGCGGAGTTGCCGGCGGGCCAGCTGCCCCAGAGATGCCCGGGCATGCACAAGGGGTGGGGCGCGTGGTGGGTGACGACGACCACCGGCCTGCCGTCGCGACGGCCGCGGAGCTGGGCTTCCAGGCGCAGGCGCAGCAGGTTGTGCAGCCGGGCGGCGTCGGCGTTGGTGAAGGGGCGGTGGCCCTCGACCCCGGCGGGAACGGCGATCAGCTCGCCGGTGGGAGCGCCGGGGAGCATGGCGTGGCCGCCGAGCCAGCCGTCGGCCCAGAGCGTGCCGCCCAGGAAGCGCAGGCCGCCGATCTCGGCCTCGTTGCCTTCGAGCAGGGTGATGCCGAGGCGCGCGGCCTGTTCCCGGGCCGGGGCGAGCTCGGCCGGCACCACGCCGTTCCAGTACTCGTGGTTGCCCATGACGAACACCGCCGGACGTCCGCCGGCGAGGCGCTGCACCACGCGCAGGCCCTGCTCGGGCGCGCCCTCGAACACGTCGCCCGCCACCACCAGCACGTCGAAGTCGGGCGGGGGAGGGCAGTAGGTTTGGGGGTAGGGCGTCGCTTCCAGATGAAGGTCGGACAGGATCCAGAGGCGGGTCATTCACGGAACGCGGAGGCGGGATAGCCTTGCGCGAACAGGAGTGCGCGCAGGTCGGCGTGGTCGATCCGGTTGGCGACGGCTTCGGCCACCACGGGCTTGGCGTGGTAGGCGATGCCGAGGCCGGCCTCGCGCAGCATGTCGAGATCGTTGGCGCCGTCGCCGACGGCCAGGGTGGCGGCGAGGCGCAGGCCACGGGATGCCGCGAGGGTGCGAAGGGAGTCGAGCTTGGCGGCGCGGCCCAGGATCGGCTCGGCGACGCGGCCGGTCAGCCGGCCGTCGGACAGGCCCAGCTGGTTGGCGTGGTGCGCGTCGAAGCCGCAGGCGCTCGCGACGCGACCGGTGAACCAGGTGAAGCCGCCCGACACCAGGGCGGCAAGGGCGTTGTGGGCGCGCATGGTGGCGACAAGGGTGCGGGCGCCGGGGGTCAGGCGGGTTTCGGCCCAGGTGGCCTCGAGCGCCTGCTCGTCGAGGCCGCGCAGCAGGCCGACGCGCTCGCGAAGCGCTGCCTCGAAGTCGATCTCGCCGTTCATGGAGCGGCGGGTGATGGCGGCGACGCGCTCGCCGACGCCGGCGCGGGCGGCGAGGTCGTCCAGGGTTTCGCTGGCGACGATCGTGCTGTCCATGTCGGCGACCAGCAGGCCCTTGCGCCGGCCGCGCGAGCGGGTCAGCAGCACGTCGATCTGTCTGGGGGCGAAGCGGGCGCGTATGTCGGACAAGGTGGATGCGCCAGGGGACGGGGCAGAACAAGGGATATCGGCCGCCTCGCCCGGGGACAGGATCACGGCGGGCTGGCCGGACACGAGGTCGCGCGCTTCCTCGATGGAGGCGGCGGACAGGCTGGTGGCCTCGCGCCTGGCGACCAGCGTGAGGGTGCAGGGCAGGGTCATGACGACAAGGAAGAACCCCAGAAGCGATGCTGGCGTGGTGGCAGGGAAGCTCCGGTGAGGCAAGGCGGACCAGCCATGCGGTTCGCGTCGAGCCACTGCCTGATCGTGGCCGGGCCGACCTGCAGCGGCAAGTCCGCGCTGGCGATGCGCTTGGCGCGGGAGCTGGGCGGGGTGGTGGTCAATGCGGACTCGATGCAGGTGTATCAGGAGTTGCGCATCCTGAACGCACGGCCGACGCCTGCGGATGAGGCAGCCGTGCCGCACCGGCTGTATGGGGTGAGGGCGGCGGCGGCTCCGGGAAGCGTCGCGTGGTGGCGGGACGCGGCGCTGGAAGCGATGGAGGCGGCGTGGTCGGCGGGACTGTTGCCGATCCTGTGCGGCGGGACCGGGATGTATCTGCGGGCGCTGACGCACGGGCTGTCGGTTGTTCCCGATCCCGGGGCGGCGGCGCGGGCGGAAGCGCGGGGGCTGCTGGCGGAGCAAGGTGCTGCGGCGCTGCACGAGCGGCTCCGGACGGTGGATCCGGATACCGCCGAAGCCTTGCGCCCGTCGGACGGGCAGCGGGTGGCGCGGGCATGGGAGGTTTGGCGCGGCACCGGGCAGGGCATGGCGGCGTGGACGGGAAGGCCGGGGTTGCCGCCGGCGCCGTGCCGGTTCAGCGCGGTCCGGCTGTCTCCGCCGCGGGAAGCGCTGCGGGAAGCGATCGGGCGACGGTTCGGGGAGATGCTGCAGCAAGGCGCGCTGGCGGAGGTGGAGGCCCTGCTGGCGCAAGGGTTGCCGCCGTCCCTGCCGGCGATGCGGGCGCACGGGGTGCCGGAGCTGGCGGGGGTGCTGCGCGGAACCACCACGCTGGAAGAAGCGTCGCGGCGGGCGGTGCTGCTGCAAGGGCAGTACACCAAGCGGCAGGACACCTGGTTCGCGCATCATGCGCTGGCGACACCGGAACAAACGCGCGTGATCGGCAGCCGCATGGCAGATATGACGCAACAAATGGAAAGAACGGTGGCCGATTTGTTGCCATTCGTTGTTGAAGGCGTTGACGGCCGCCATGCGGACGCATAGGAAAACGCCCCTGCGGCCGTTTGCCGCGGCAGGAGCACGAGATGAACGCCAGCACCGACCCGAAGGATGCGCGCCAGCTGGACGGAAACGAGGGCATCAGCCTGCCCGCGGCCAACGGTGCCGAGGTGCTGCTTCGCGTGCTCGTGGCGCAGGGCGTCGAGGTGGTGTTCGGCTATCCCGGCGGGGCGGTGCTGCCGATCTACGACGCCTTGTTCAAGCAGGACGCGATCCGGCACATCCTGGTGCGGCACGAGCAGGCGGCGGTGCACGCGGCCGAGGGCTACGCACGCTCCACCGGCAAGGTGGGAGTGGTGCTGGTGACGTCGGGGCCGGGGGCGACCAACGCCGTGACCGGGCTGGTGGACGCGCTGATGGACTCGATCCCGGTGGTGTGCCTGACCGGGCAGGTGCCGACGCACATGATCGGCAACGACGCGTTCCAGGAAGCCGACACCACCGGCATCACCCGGCCGGCGACCAAGCACAACTACCTGGTGAAGCGCCCGGGCGACCTGGCGCGGACGCTGCACGAGGCGTTCTACGTGGCGCGCTCCGGGCGTCCGGGGCCGGTGGTGGTGGACCTGCCCAAGGACATCATGGTGGGCCAGGCGAGCTACGTGCCGGCATCGGAGGCGCCGCACCGCTCGTACCGCCCGGCGACCGAGCCTGCGCGCGACGCGATCGCGGCCGCGGTGGCGGCGATGAAGGGTGCGCGGCGGCCGCTGTTCTACACCGGCGGCGGGGTGATCAATTCCGGCCCCGAGGCGTCGGCGGCGCTGGTGCGGCTGGTCAGGATGACGGGGTTTCCCTGCACCTCCACGCTGATGGGGCTGGGGGCGTACCCGACCACGGACCGGCAGTTCCTCGGCATGCTGGGGATGCACGGAACCTACGAGGCCAACCTCGCGACGCATGGCTGCGACGTGCTGATCAACATCGGCGCGCGGTTCGACGACCGGGTGACGGGGCGGCTGGACGCGTTCTCGCCCGGCTCGACCAAGATCCACGTCGACATCGACGCGTCGTCGATCAACAAGATCGTGCGTGTGGACATCCCGGTGGTGGGCGATGCGGGACGCGCCATCGCCATGATGATCGAGGCGTGGGAGCGGGGCGACGCGCCGGCGGAACCGGGCGCGCTGGACGCGTGGTGGCGGCAGATCGACGCGTGGCGGGCGATCGACAGCCTGGCGTACAGGCAGGACCCGGCGCCGGGAGCGGTGATCAAGCCGCAGCACGCGATCAGGCGGCTGTACGAGCTGTCGCGCGAGACCGGGCGCGACACGTTCGTGACCACGGAGGTCGGCCAGCACCAGATGTGGGCGGCGACGCACTTCCAGTACGAGCGGCCGAACCGGTGGATGACCTCGGGCGGGCTCGGCACCATGGGCTACGGCCTGCCGGCGGCGGTGGGGGTGCAGGTGGCGCACCCCGAGGCGCTGGTGGTCGACATCGCGGGCGAGGCGTCCACGCTGATGAACATCCAGGAGCTGGGCACGATCGCGCAGTACAGGCTGCCGGTGAAGCTGTTCATCCTGAACAACCGCTACATGGGCATGGTGAGGCAGTGGCAGGAGCTGCTGCACGGCAGCCGCTATTCGCAAAGCTACAGCGAGGCACTGCCGGACTTCGTCAAGCTGGCGGAAGCGTTCGGGGGGACGGGGATGCGGGCTGCCCATCTCGGTGAGCTGGACGACGTGATCCGGCGTATGCTGGCGCATGACGGCCCGGTGGTCGCTGACATCTGCGTGGACGAGGCGGAGAACTGCTACCCGATGATCCCGTCCGGCGCTGCGCACAACGAGATGATCCTTGGCCCGGAGCAGAGCGAGCAGGCCGCCCGGATCACCGTCGAAGGCCTGATGCTGGTCTGACGCCCGCAAGGCCCGCCCCCAGGTTTCCAAAGGACGACCGTCCTTTGGCGGGTCCAGGGCAGCGCCCTGGCCTGTCCTCGTGAAAGAGCGATTCCATGCCCCCCCAAGACGAGCCGCAGATCTCCGCGGTGATCGCCGTGCTGGTGGAGAACGAGAGCGGCGTGCTGGCGCGCGTGATCGGCCTGTTCTCCGGACGCGGCTACAACATCGAGAGCCTGACGGTGGCGCCGGTGGAGGATGGCGGCAACCGGTCGCGCATCAACATCGTCACCTCCGGCACGCCGATGGTGATCGAGCAGATCAAGGCGCTGCTGTATCGGCTGGTGCCGGTGCACAAGGTGTCCGACCTGACGCAGAGCGGGCCGCACGTCGCGCGCGAGATGGCGCTGGTCAAGGTGGTGTCGAGCGGCGAGCCGCGCACGGAGGCGCTGCGGGTGGCGGAAGCGTTCCGGGCGCGGGCGGTGGACACCACCACCGGCTCGTTCGTGTTCGAGCTGACCGGGGCCAGCGAGAAGATCGACACGTTTATCGACCTGATGCGGCCGCTGGGCCTGGTCGAGGTGTCGCGCACGGGGATCGCCGCCATCGCCCGCGGGCCGCGGACCATCTGACCCCTGTTTCTTCCAAGGAGAAGCCTGACCATGCGCGTTTACTACGACCGCGACGCCGACGTGAACCTGATCAAGGGCCGCAAGGTCGCCATCATCGGCTATGGCAGCCAGGGTCATGCCCACGCCAACAACCTCAAGGATAGCGGGGTGTCGGAGCTGGTGGTGGGGTTGCGTCCGGGCTCGGGCGGGATCGCGAAGGCCGAGGCGGCAGGCATCCGGGTGATGGGGCCGTCGGAGGCGGCGGCATGGGCCGACGTGGTGATGGTGCTCACCCCGGACGAGCTGCAGGGCGACCTATACGAGCAGCACCTGCGCCCGAACCTCCGGGAAGGGGCGGCGATCGCCTTCGCGCACGGGCTCGCGGTGCATTTCCGGGTGATCGAGCCGAGGCCCGACCTCGACGTGTTCATGATCGCGCCGAAGGGGCCGGGGCACACGGTGCGCTCGGAATACCAGCGCGGCGGCGGGGTGCCGTGCCTGGTGGCGGTGGCGCAGGACCCGTCGGGCAACGCGCTGGAGATCGCGCTGT
>CAXTCK010000040.1:0-21284 GCA_964242425.1 uncultured Acetobacteraceae bacterium
TGCCGGGGGTTCTGAACGCGACCGTGGTGCTGACCGCCCACCGCCAGGCAGCGGAGGCCTCGGGGGCGGTGCCGGCATCGGCGCCAACATCGGCACCCGCCGCCGGCGGCGGCCACCGTCCGCTGGGCGGTCTCGGCGGCGCCGAATCGCCGGCAAGGCTGCTGGCCGGGATCGGCGCGGTGATCGCGGTGGCGTCGGGCAAGGGCGGGGTCGGCAAGTCCACCACCGCGGTCAACCTGGCGATCGGCCTGTCCCGGCTCGGCCTGTCGGTCGGCCTGCTCGACGCCGACATCCACGGCCCCAGCCTGCCGCGCATGCTGGGGGTGTCGGCCGTGCAGCCGGAGGTGCGAAACAAGCGCCTGGTTCCGGTGGACGCCTGGGGCATCAAGGCGATGTCGATCGGCCTGCTGGTCGAGGAGAACAAGGCGATGATCTGGCGCGGCCCGATGGTGATGGGCGCGCTGACCCAGCTGATGGGCGAGGTGGAATGGGGGCCGCTCGACGTGCTGGTGGTGGACATGCCGCCCGGCACCGGCGACGTCCAGCTCACGATGGCGCAGAAGGTGGCGCTGGCTGGTGCCGTGATCGTGTCCACGCCGCAGGACATCGCCCTGCTGGACGCCCGGCGCGGGGTGGCGATGTTCGAGAAGACCCGGGTGCCGGTGCTGGGCATCGTCGAGAACATGAGCGTGTTCTGCTGTCCCAGCTGCGGCCACCGCACGCCCTTGTTCGGCCATGGGGGCGCGCGGACGGAGGCGGAAACCCTGGGCGTGCCGTTCCTGGGCGAGGTGCCGCTGCTGCTGGACATACGCGCCAGTGGCGACGCCGGCACGCCCATCCTGGCGCAGGCGCCGCACGGCGAGGCGGGACAGGCCTATGCCGCGATCGCGACGCGCGTGGCGGAAGCGCTGCGGCCGCACCTGCAGCGAAACCCGGCCTAGCCGCCGGCGCGCACCGCCCGGCGGGAAAGCAGGAAGCCACGGCGCTGGCGCACCGGCCGGGCCGGCGCGAACAAGGCGAACACGGCGATCCCGACATAGCCGGCCAGCGGCACCGCGAAGCCGGCACTGATGCCGGACCGGTCCGCCATCAGCCCCACCAGCGGCGGCACCACCGCCCCGCCCGCGATCGCGCTGCACAGCAGGCCGGACACGGAGGCCGCCGGCGCGTGCGAGCGTTCCAGCGTCAGGGTGAACAGGGTCGGAAACATCACCGAGTTGAAGAAGCCGATCGACAGGGCGGCGGCGGCGGCCGGCTCGCCCGTCGTCTGCGACACCGTGAGGCACAGCAGCACGTTGATGATCGCGAACACCCCCAGCACCCGCCCGGCACTGACGACGCGGAGCAGCTGGCTGCCGGCGAACCGGCCCAGCATGGCCCCGCCCCAGAACACCACGCCGAGCAGGGTGGCGGCCCGCGCCGCCGAAACCCCCAGAATCGCGGGCTGCGACAGGAAGTTGACCATGATGGTCGACACGCCCACCTCCGAGCCGACATAGACGAACACCGCGAACGCCCCGAACAGCCCCCAGCCGGAGCGGAACGCGGACACCAGGCTGCCGCCGATCACCGCGTGCATCGGGTCCGCCGCATCCAGGCGCCGGCGCACGCGCCACACCGCCAGCGCGAGAGCCGCCACCAGAAGTGCGATCAGCTCGAACTGGCGGTCGATGTTGTGCAGCGACACCAGCCGCGCGCCGTCGACGGGCATGATGCCGGCATCCGGTGCGGAGCCAGAGCCGAACAGCCCGCCCCTGAGCAGCAGGTGTCCGGCGACCACCGGCCCCAGTACGGTGCCGAGCGAGTTGAACGCCTGCGCCAGGGTCAGCCGCATGTGCGCGCGCGACGGCTCGCCATGCGCCGCCACCAACGGGTTCGCCGCCACCTGCAGCAGGGTGATGCCGGACGCGATCACGAACAGCGCGGCGAGGATCACGCCATAGCTCTGCGTGCGCGTGCCCCCCAGCACGACCAGGCATCCCATCGCCATGACGCCCAGCGCCAGCTCGATCGCCCGCGGCGCCCCCACCCGCGCCAGCAGCACCGCCGCCGGCAGCGACACGGCGCCATAGGCGGCGAAGAACGCGAACTGGGTGAGCATCTGCTCGGCGAAGCTCAGGTGGAAGATGGCGCGCACCGCCGGCGCCAGCCCGTCGATCACCGAGGACACGAAGCCCCACACCAGGAACAGCGCGGTGATGGCGGCGAACGGCACCGACGGCGGATCGGCCGGAGGATCAGAGGGACGAGGCGGCGGAACAGCCATCGGGCTCAGGAACGCGGACTGCAGTCGGTGCGCCCCCTGCCGATGCAATCCTGTTGCGCGATGTAGTTCTGGACCACGGGGAACAGCATCACGCCGGCGTAGATCAGTGCCAGGATCAGCGCCAGCACCACGAACGGCATCAGGCTCGGAAGCGGGCTCGGCCCCCCGGGCGGCTTGCGAGGCGGTTCGCCGGGCAGCTCACGCATGAACACTCACTCCTACGAGGCGGCGGCCCGGCCACGATCCGGTCGGGGAATGCCACGGCACGATGACGTCGGGCCCGGAACGACGCAAGCAGCCTTGAACGTTGTTCAAGGACCGGACCAGCGGACGCGCTCAACCGAGCAGCCAGCGCAGCGAATGGCGCAAGGCGGCCGTGCCGTCCCGCTCGAACCACGCCCCGTGCGCGAACACGACGCGCTCCGGCTGCAGGTCGAGGAGGCGGCGGGCGGCGCGCGCGGCGGACGCGCGGCGCAGCTTGATCACCGCGCGCAGGTAGGGCGGCGGCATGCCGTCCGGCGCGGTGACCCCGAACAGCCGGGCAACCGGGCGAAGCGCTGCCGGCAGCTTGTGCGCCTCCAGGTTCAACACGAGGTCGGTCAGCACCAGGGTGCGCGACGGCTCGTGGAACAGCGCCACCTCCAGGAAGCCGAGGCCGCCCGTCACCGTCACCAGCGTGATCCCTTCCCATGCCGGCGGCGGCACGTCGCCGAGGTCGTTGTCCAGCCGGACGCCGCTGCGACGTACCTGGCCGCGCTCGCGCAGGCCGGGTGCCGCCCAGGTCACCACGTCCGGACAGGCACGCTGCCAGTCGGAAAGGAACACCCAGTGCGCCACGTTGGGCGCCACCAAGTGGCGGATGCGGCCCAGGGCGTCCAGCTCGGCCTTGAGGGCATAGCTGAACCGCGTCGGCGAGTGCAGGATCAGGTCGCCGCCGGGCAGGCGGATCACGGTCATGCGCACCGGCAGGGCGCTGCCGAGGGGGCCCGGCATCAGGCTGTCCACCACGAACACGTCGTCTGCCACCGGCTTCGGGGTGTCCACCGGCGGATAGCCCACCTGCTCGGGCGACGGCGGCTGGAGGTCGAGCACGCGCCCGACCGGACCGGAGCCCTGTCCCGGGCCGGTGACCGGGCTGGCGCTGCTGAACGCCGTCACCGCGAGCTCCCCCAGCCCCGCCGCCAGCAGCAGCGCGCGCGCGCCGGCGGGCTGCCTGCGCATCGCCAGGGCGGCGCCGCACAAGGCGGCTCCGCCGGCGGCATCGAGCAGGAGATGGGCGCGCATGCTCAGCACCGGCCGCAGCCCGGCCTCATAATCGGTGAGCGCCGCGTAGGAGCCGTGAAAGGCCGAAGCAGCACCCACCACGCGACGCACCGGCCGCGGCAGCGCGCCGGACAGGGCGAGGCTGCCGAGCAGCGACGCCACCGCGTAGTCGATCGCTCCGTGCAGCCGGGTCGGGATCTTCATCGTGCGTCTCCGGGAAGCGGGTTTCTCCGCAACGGTGCAGCACGGCGATGGATGCGTCGGCGGCGCCCCCAACAGGGGTCCCGACGCGACGAGGGCTCCGGAAGCCGAAGCCGCCGAAGCCCCCATCGCGCCGCGGCGCCGGGCGTCACGGGCGGCGGAACGTTTCCGCCGCCCGGCCCGCGTCAGAAGTTCAGCAGCAGGTTCGGGATGTCGACCGAGCCGAGGCCGGTCGCCAGGTCAAAGCCGACGCCCGCGTTGAAGGCGGTCGACTGCGTCGTCGTGCTGGTGGACGAGATGCCGATGCCCTTGGTGGACAGGGCGTTGCTGTAGCAGTTCGGGGTGCCGGCCTTGCAGGCCACCGAGTTGTCGCCCACCGCCACGTCGTGGAACACGCAAAGCGGGTTGGCGGGGAAGCTGGTGGTCTGGCACTGCGCCACCAGCAGCTTGTTCTTGTACTGGACCTTGGCGATCTGGTACAGCGCCGGCGCCATGTTGCCGACCCGGCCATAGAGCTGGCTGACCAGGGCGGCGATGCCGGCGAAGTCGGGGGCGGCGAACGAGGTGCCGCCGAAGGCGGAGCCGAGGAAGTTGTTCGGGTTGGTGAAGTCGCACGGGACCCCGCCTTGCTTCGCGTCCGACATGCACTCCAGGTAGAAGTGGTTCCACTGCCCGTTGGCGGCGAACAAGGAGATGTCGGGCAGGTCGCGCACGCCGTCCTTGGGCACGCCCGGCACGCCGGTCAGCTGCCACGAGGGCTTGGCGAACAGCAGGCTCTGCCCGCCGCTGCCGCCGACCACGTTCTGGTAGGTGGCCGCGGTCTTGGGGTTGTTGCAGTTCTGCAGCGGGCCTGCCGCCCCGGCGCCAGCCCAGTTCACGTAGGAACCGCAGCTGTTGTCCCAGGGGATCTCCGGCACGTAGCTCCTGGCCGAGCCGCCGGTGGAGCTGTTGGCGCTGTTCCAGAAGGTGTTGTTCAGCCCGACCACGGTATCGCCGAAATCGGTGCCGCCCACCGCGGTGTCATAGATGTTGGAGGCCAGCCCGTTGACGTTGAGGCCGCTGGTGCCGACCGCAGCACCGGTGTCGGCGATGTCGACGGCGCCGTCGCCGGTGGACACGAAGATCGAGATGCCCTCGGCCGCCCCTTCCTCCACCAAGTCGGACCATTCGGTGAGGAACACGATGCCGTTGCCGACCTCCGAGCCGCCATAGGACACCGAGATCGCCGACGCCGCGGTGCCACCCTCGACCAGGTTCTGCAGCGCGGTCATCACGCCGAACCCGGTTTCGCTGGAGGAGCAGGCCGCCTCGATCACCGCGGCATCCGGCGCCACGGCACCCGACCATTCGGCGTCGAGCGCCGCCTCGCCCTCGTCGCCGGTGAAGCCCGGATCGACGCAGCCGCCGGGATGGGTGATGCTGAGCGTGCCGGCATAGCCGGACAGGCCGAACTGCGAGCGGAAGTTCCGCACGTCGGCCGGGTTGATGTCGGTCTGCTCGGCCACCGCCAGCGTCACGCCCTTGCCGGTCACCTTGCCGACCACGCTGGAGCCGTCGAACAGCGCGTTCTCGTCGTAGATGGTGTGGAAGTCGCTCGGCGTGACCGCGTAGAAGGTCGTGCCCTGCACCGCCATGGTGTAGCTGCTGCCGACCTTGTGCACGGTGGCCGTCGCCATCGCCGACGCGGACGGCTTGCGGCTGGCCACCAGCATCGGGCGCGGGAAGAAGTTGCCGAGCACGGCACCCGCCACCACCGGGCTGAGTGCCGCCGGAACCGACTGCTCGCTTGATGCCGCGAAGTGCTGCTGGCCGGACTGGGTATAGGCGTGCAGGGTGGTGTGGAAGGCGCTCCCGACCGCCCCGGCGGTGCCGGAGAAGTCGATCGACATGCCGGTGGGCGACACCTTGTTCACCACCAGCCCGTGCGACTGCAGCCACTTCACGGTGGTGGCGATGTCGGCGGCGTCTGGTCCATATTGGTCATGCAGCTCAACCGGGGTGAGCCAGCGGTGGTAGTCGGCCGAGCCCTTGGTGGTCTGCGCCAGTATCAGGGCGTCGAGCGACGCCTGCCGGTCCGCCGGCCGCTTCAACGCGAGCTGCAGGTGCTCCAGCGCGTGCCCGGAGGCGAGCGGCCCCAGGTCGGTGGCGGCCGCAACCGCTTCCGGCATCGAGCGGGACAGGGTGGACAAGGACGTTTCAGAAACCGGCCCGCTGATCAAGGCGCCGCCGGTCGCGGCCTGCGCGCCTGCCGCGGCGAGGCAGGCGAGCGCACAGCCGAGCCCCGCCCGCTGCACGATGCTTCTGGATGACAAGCGCGATCCTCCCCGATTTTACGTGGCCCGATGCCTGATTTTTCGACAGAAGCCGGCGCGACCCGTCAGAAGCGCGAGCAATGCCCAACTTCTAGACAAAGTTTAACCACACGTAACGTAGCCGCAAAGCTCATTTTGTGGATTTAGTCCACGAAATGGCATGGCTAGCAGGCGGTTGATCCGGATCGACCGGATCCCGTCGCGGAACAGCGGCCCGGCGGGCCGCGAGCGTCAGCCGCCCGGCGTCAGCGGCTGGGGCATCAGCGGCTGGGCGGCCAGCCGCGTATCCGGCCCGCCAGCTCCGGCATCGCCTCGACCAGCTCGCGCAGCTCGCGGCCGCCCAGCCCGAAGGCGGCGGGATCGGGCGGCTCGCCGCCTGCCAGGGCGGCACGCAGCAGCGCCATCGCAGGACCGGACAGGGTGGACGCGTTCATCACGTAGTCGCCGAACGCGTCGTGCACCGCCGGCACCCAGGCCTGCACCACGCCCAGCAGGGCGTCGGCGAAGGCGCGTATCTCGGCCTGTGCATGCGGGTCGGCGCGCAGGGACAGGAAGCGGAGCAGGTTCCACAGGTCCACCTTCCAGTAGAACTGGGTGTAGATGCCGACCGGCAGGTTGATGCGCGCCAGCTCGCGCGCGACGCCGGCGCGGTCCGGGTCGTGGCCGTCGCCTTCGGCCTCGTTCAGCATCCACAGGTAGTTGTCGTAGCAGCGCGCGGCGTCGTCGCGCAGCATCTCCACCACGCGCGCCGCCTGCTCCGGCGCCATCGCGGCCCCCCGTCCCTGCCGGTTGGACTCCGACTGCGCCGCGACCGCCTCGGCCGGGGGGATGTAGAACTCGCGCTCCAGCACCGAATAGCGCGCGGAGTACTCGTTGATGGAGGCGGTACGGTGGCGGAACCACTGCCTGGTGACGAAGATCGGCGCCCTGACGTGCAGCTTGATCTCGGCCAGTTCGAACGGCGTGGTGTGGCGGTGCCGCATCAGGTAGCGGATCAGGCCGCGGTCGCTCTGCACCGCGCGGGTGCCGCGCCCGTACGACACGCGGGCACCCTGCACCACCGCGTTGTCGTCGCCCATGTAGTCCACGACCCGCACGAAGCCCTTGTCCAGCACCGGGATCGGCTGGAACAGCAGCGCTTCCAGCCCCGGTGCGGTGGCCCGCCTGGTGGACGCGGTGGCGGCGCGCGCGTCCTCGATCTCGGCGTGCTGGGCGTCGGTCAGGAAAGGCGCCGGGATCGGGGACAGGTTCTGCATCGGCTTCCTCGGGAAACACGCGCGCCGCGGCGCATGCCGGGGTTAGCATCACCGGACCCGTTCCTGCCAGCATCTGGACGCCGGGCCTGAACCGCCCTATATACGACGGTGCAAGAGGGCAACCTCGGCTACGGCGATAAACGGTACGTGGAATAAACGTTGTGGACCCGGGGGCAGTGCCCGGCGTCTCCACCAGACCCGCAGGGGTCCGTGCGGGGACGAAACAGGCTCGACACGCGTGGTAAAGACCTACCTTTTGCTCGGCATGATACCGCCGTTATCGGGTCATATCACAAGTGCCAATGACAATCATGAGGCGCTCGCTGTCGCTGCATAAGTGACAAGCGCGGTTCGGGGGGGCACCGGGCAACAGAAGCCCCCCCACTCGTCCGTCGGCGCCTTGCACCGTTCAGGCCGTGACGACTTGCACCGCACCATCGATTGTCGCATGGCTGCGCCGTATCGAGACTCGTTCCCGGTGTCGGGAGCGTCGCCTCGCAAACGAGGAGCCCAGCATGGCCGAGGACGATCGCGGCGGCGGCGAGGACAACGGCATGGCGGACAGCCTGCTGCCCTATGACCGCTGGATCGAGCAGGCCTACCGGGAAGTGATGGTCAAGGCGCTCGAGCACGCCGCCGCCGAGGGCATGCCCGGAGGCCACCATTTCTACATCACCTTTCGCACCGACGACCCGTTGACGGTGATCCCCAAGCGCATGATGGCGCAATACCCGACCGAGATGACGATCGTCCTGCAGCACCAGTTCTGGGACCTCAAGGTGGACGAGGAAACCCAGCTGATGACGGTGGGGCTGTCGTTCGGCTCCGTGCCCACCTCGCTCGTGGTGCCCTTGCGCGCCGTCACCGGCTTCGCCGACCCGCACGTGCGCCTGGCGCTGCGCTTCACGGTTCCGGTCGAGGCGGCCGAGGCCGTGCCGGAGGCCGCGACGCAGCTCGCCGTGGTACCAAGGGCGGAGCCGGAGCCGGAACAGCAGGAGGGTCCCGCGCCGGACCCGACGCCGCAGGTCGTGAGCCTCGACGCGTTCCGCAAGCGAAGCCCCAACCAGAGCTGAACCGCAACGCCGCCTCGATCCGGATCGCCGCCATGAACGCCCTGCCGCCGCCATCCGCCCGCCCGCCGGTCCGGCCCTTCGCCTTTTCGCCGATGTTTCCGCTGGGCCTGGACGCGACGCCCTGGCGCAGGCTGGAGATCGAAGGGGTCTCGACGTCGTCGCATGACGGCAGGACGGTGCTGCGGGTTCGGCCCGAAGCCTTGACCGAGCTCGCAGCCCTGGCCTTTCGCCAGGTGTCGCACCTGCTGCGGCCGGGCCACCTGCAGCAGCTGTCGGGCATCCTGGCCGATCCCGACGCCTCGGCCAACGACCGCTTCGTGGCGCTCGACCTGCTCAAGAACGCGTCCATCGCCGCCGGCGGCGTGCTGCCGATGTGCCAGGACACCGGCACCGCCCTGGTGTTCGGCAAGAAGGGCCAGCGCGTCTGGGTCGAGGGGAACGAGGAGGAGGCGCTGTCGCTGGGCGTGCACCGCACCTACACCGAGACCAACCTGCGCTATTCGCAGATGGCGCCGCTCACCACCTTCGATGAGGTCAACACCGGCACCAACCTGCCGGTGCAGTTCGACATCGCGGCGGCACCCGGCGAGCACCACGCCGACGAGCTGCACCTGATGTTCATCGCCAAGGGCGGCGGCTCGGCCAACAAGACGTTCCTGTTCCAGGAAACCCGCGCCCTGCTGGCGAGCCCCGCCCACCTGCTGGAATGGCTGGGCACCAAGATACGCACCCTGGGCACCTCGGCCTGCCCGCCCTACCACCTGGCGATCGTGATCGGCGGCACCTCCGCGGAGCTGACGCTCAAGACGGTGAAGCTCGCCTCCACCCGCTACCTCGACGCCCTGCCGACCGAGGGCAGCCCGCTCGGCCATGCCTTTCGCGATGTGGAGCTGGAGCGCGAGGTGCATCGCCTGACGCAGTCGCTCGGCATCGGCGCGCAGTTCGGCGGCAAGTACTTCTGCCACGACGTGCGCGTGGTGCGCCTGCCGCGACATGGTGCCTCGCTTCCCGTGGGCATCGGCGTGTCCTGCTCCGCCGATCGTCAGATCAAGGCCAAGATCACGCCCGAAGGCATCTTCCTGGAGCAGCTGGAAGCAGACCCCGCGCAGTATCTTCCCGAGGCCACCGACGAGGCGCTGGGCGGCGAGGTGGTACCCGTCGACCTCAACCGGCCGATGTGGGAGATCCGGCAGCTCCTGTCGCGCCACCCGGTGAAGACGCGGGTGTCGCTGAGCGGGACCATCGTGGTGGCGCGCGACATCGCCCACGCCAAGTTCAAGGAGCGGCTCGACCGCGGCGAGGAACTGCCGGACTACCTCAAGAACCACCCGGTGTACTACGCGGGCCCGGCCAAGACCCCGGACGGGATGCCGACCGGCTCGTTCGGCCCCACCACCGCCGGCCGCATGGACAGCTACGTCGACATGCTGCAGGCGGCCGGCGGCTCGTTCGTGATGCTGGCCAAGGGCAACCGCTCGCGCGCGGTGAGGGATGCCTGCCAGACCCATGGCGGCTTCTATCTGGGCTCGGTCGGCGGCCCGGCGGCGCGGCTGGCGCAGGACTGCATCCGGCGCGTCGAGGTGCTCGAATACCCCGAGCTCGGCATGGAGGCGGTCTGGCGCATCGAGGTCGAGAACTTCCCCGCCTTCATCGTCATCGACGACAAGGGCCACGATTTCTATGACGGACTGACCTAGACACCATGCGCTTCACCGTCGACCGGCTGGACCACCTCGTCATCACCTGCAAGGACGTGGAGAAGACCTCGTCCTGGTATCAGCGCGTGCTCGGCATGGAGCACGAGGAGTATGGCCGCAACCGGCGCTGCGCGCTGAAGTTCGGCGGCCAGAAGATCAACCTGCGCCCCTACGGCGCCGACGGCTGGACCACCGCCGAGGACGCGCTGCCGGGCAGCCAGGACCTGTGCTTCGTCACCGCGGTCGAAAGCGACGACGTGGTCGAGCACCTGCGCCAGTGCGGCGTGACCGTGTCGGAAGGCCCGGTGACGCGTCTCGGCGCGCTGGGACCGATCACCTCGGTGTACTGCCTGGATCCGGACGGCAACCTGATCGAGATCGCGTCCTACCAGGGCTAGAGCCTCTTCGCCCGATAGGGATCCGCGCCGGCGCCTGATCCCGGCTGCGGCATCGACTCAGGCTGTCCTGATCGAGGCGATGAACCGGCTCACCTCTGCGGACAGGGTTTCGGCCTGGCGCGACAGGCTTCCGGCGGAACCCAGCACCTCGGTCGCGGCGGTGCCGGTGTCGTTGGCAGCACGGCTGACGCCCGAAATGTTGGTCGTCACCACCTGCGTGCTGGCCGCCGTCTGCTGCACGTTGCGCGCGATCTCGGCGGTGGCGGCACCCTGCTGCTCCACCGCCGCCGCGATCGCGTTGGTGATCGCGCCGACCTCCTCGATCAGCCCGCCGATTTCGTGGATCGCGTCCACCGCACCTTCCGTCGCCTGCTGCACCTGCGCGATCTGCGCCGCGATCTCGTCGGTGGCGCGCGCGGTCTGCTGCGCCAGGCTCTTCACCTCCGACGCCACCACCGCGAAGCCCTTGCCCGCATCCCCAGCCCGTGCCGCCTCGATGGTGGCATTCAGGGCCAGCAGGTTGGTCTGGCTAGCGATCGTGGTGATCAGCTCCACCACCTGTCCGATACGCCCGGCGCTGTCCGACAGCGCACGCACGGTGTCGTCGGTGCGTCGAACGCTGCCGACCGCTTTGCCGGTCAGGGTGGCGGAACTCGTCACCTGTCGGTTGATCTCGGTGATGGAGGTGGCAAGCTGGCTCGACGCGGCCGCGACCGTCTGCACGCCGCTGCTGGACTCTTCCGCCGCCTGCGCCACCGCCACAGCCTGCGCGTTTGTTTGCGCCGCGTTCCGCGTCATGGAGGAGGCGGTCGCCTCCATCTCGGTCGAGGCGGCGGCGAGGATGGAAACCGTTTGGCCGACCTGCTGCTCGAAGGCGCCGACCAGGCGTTCGATTCGCGTGCTGCGCTGTTCGCGCGCCGCGCGCTCGGCCTCCTTTTCGGCACCGAGCCGGTCGGCCTGCTCCATGTTGTCCTTGAACACCTGCAGCGTGGACGCCATCGCCCCGATCTCGTCGCCGCGCCCGGCGCATGGAACAACCGTCTGCATGTCGCGGTCGGCAAGGCGGCGCATGGCGGAGGTCATCGCCACCAGCGGCACCGCAACGCTGCGTATCAGGCCCCAGCCGGCGACGATGCATAGAAGCGCTGCCGAACCGATGGCAGCTAGGATCCAGTGGCGCGCCGACGCGTGCACCTTGCTTTCGTGCTGCGACACGGCGGCGGCGGCGGCGACGCTTTGTGACATCTCGGCATGCAGCGCGTTCCGGAACAGATTGAACCTGCCGCGCATGTCGCCCAGATAAAGGGCGACGGCACCATCGACGTCGCTCGCGTGCAGGGCGTCGAGGTATTTCCGGTTCTGTCCCACATAGGCGCCCCAGGAGCGCTGCAACACCGACGCGCGGCTGCGCTCGTCGGCCTGCCGGGTCAGCCCGCCATAAGCGTCAAACGCCCTGCCCGCCGCAGCCTCGACCTCGGCCAGCATCACCTCGTCGCCGTGCCGCGCGTCCGGGTCGGGCGCCAGTGCCGTGTCGGCTTCCAGCTGCCGGTAGCGCATGGTCTGGAAGGCGACGTCGAACAAGACGCGCGTTTCCGGCAAGGTGCTGCTGCGGATAACGGTCGAGGCGCGATCCATGGCGCCAAGCCGCTGCAGGGCGAACAACCCGAGACTGATGGTGCAAACCAGCACGGCCACGAAACTGCCGATGATCTTGGTGCGGATGGCGACGTTTGAAAGCACGGTGGTCTCCGGCGCTACAAGCCGGAACGATGAAGGCAACAGGTAAAGAAAGGCTTTATCCGGCCGCCATGGCGCGCGATCGGCTTCAGCTCCAGGGCGTCGCCCGGTTCTTGCCCAAGGCGCGGTCGAGGAAGCTGGCAGCGCTGATCAGCGCCAGGTGGGTGAGCGCCTGGGGATAGTTGCCCTGGTGCCGCCCGGTCGGCGACAGCTCCTCGGCATACAGCCCGAGCGGGTTGGCATAGCCCAGCAGCTTCTCGAACAGCAGCCGCGCCTCGACCACCCGGCCCATCCGCGCCAGGCACTCGACATACCAGAACGAGCAGGCCAGGAACGAGCCTTCCTCGCCCTTGAGCCCATCCAGCACCCGGTCCCCGGTCGTGCGACGGAACACCAGCGCGTCCTCCACCAGGGTGCGCTGCACCAGCGCCATGGTGCCGATCCAGCGCGGGTCGCAGGGCGAGATGAACCGCACCAGCGGCATCAGCAGCATGGAGCCGTCCGGCGCGTCCGCGCCCGGATAGGACACGAAGCTTTGGAGATCGTCGCGCCAGAACTCCTCGTGGATGGACGCGTGGATCTCCAGGCGGAGCTCGTTCCAGTCGGGAAGCGGCGCCGGCAGCGAGCGCTTCTGCGCCAGCCGTATGGCGCGGTCCACCGCCACCCAGCACATCACCCGGGAATGCAGGAACGGCCGCATCTCGCCGCGTCCTTCCCAGATCCCGGCATCCGGCCGCCGCCAGTTCTCGCGCAGCCACGCGACCATGCCGACGATGCCGCGCCAGTCCTCGTAGGAGGTGGAACGACCGTACTTGTTGGCGAGATAAACGGAGTCCATCAGCTCGCCATAGATGTCGAGCTGGAACTGGGTCGCCGCCGCGTTGCCGATCAGCACCGGACGGGACTGCTGGTGCCCTTCCCAATGGTCGAGCGTCTGTTCCGGCAGCTCGCTCGTGCCGTCGAGCGCATAGGCCACGTGCAGCTGCTCGTCCCGGACGCGCTGGCGGGCGCGTGCGCCGATCCAGTCCACGAACGCTTCGGCCTCGTCGATCAGGCCGAGGCGGATGAACGCGTACATCGCGAACGACGCGTCGCGTATCCAGACGTAGCGGTAGTCCCAGTTGCGCTCGCCGCCGAACTCTTCCGGCAGCCCGAACGTCGCCGCGGCGACGGGGGCGCCGTGCACGGCCGAGGTGAGCAGCTTGAGCGCCAGCGCCGAGCGCGTCACCACCTCGCGCCAGCGGCCGGCATAGTGCGACCGGTCGACCCAGCGGTGCCAGAAGGCCAGGGTGGCGGCGAAGGCGTCGTCCGCCTCGGCGCAGCTCGCCGCCGCCGCCGGGTGCTCCGGGTTCACCTCCAGGAAGAAGCAGGCCTCCCCGTCGCGGTCGAGGTGGAACTCGGCATGAAGGTTTCCGTCCTCCGCGCGCAGCGGCACGGTGGCGCGCAGCCGCAGCCGCAGGCTTCCCCCGTCCGGCACAAAGGTTCCGCCCGCGTCGACCGCATGCGCGCAGCGCCCGTAGTCGAAGCGCGGGGCACAGACCATGTCGAAGTCGAACCCGCCACGTATCACCCGGACGCGCCGCTGCAGCCGCTGCGGCCCGGGCGAGCCGTGCACCGGCATCAGATCGGTCAGCTCGGCGATGCCGTCCTCCGACATGAAGCGGGTGAGCAGGATGTTGGTGTCCGGCAGGTACATCTGCGAGGTGCGGAGGCCCTCGCTCCGGGGCAGGATGCGGAAGGTGCCGCCGGCCGGGTCGAGCAGGGACGCGAACACGGTGGGGCTGTCGAACTCGGGCAGGCACAGAAACGTCACCGCGCCGTCGCGGGCGATCAGGGCGGCGGTGCGGAGGTCGCCGACCAGGCCGTGATCCTCGATCGGCTGCGGGGTGCTGATGGGCATGGCGGTCATGAACGGGCTCGCGATGGGTCGAGTCCCACCCTGGGGCCTCACGCCAGCGAGACTAGAGCCAAGGTACCGCGTTCTGCCAACCGGGCGTTGCCGCGAGCTGCCGGGCGCGCCTTCCGGGCGGGTGCCCTCCTCCGGACGGATGCCCTCCGGAGGGATGGATGACGCCCCCGGTGCCGACCGGCATCATGGCCGGCATGAACCAGAACCGGACCACCAGCACCGAGATCCTGCTGCTCAGGCACGCGGAAAAGCCCGGCACGGGCGACGAGACCGTCGGGCTTAGGCCCGATGGCCGCACGGACGCGAAGTCGCTCACGGTCCGCGGCTGGCAGCGCGCCGGCGGGCTCGCGGCGCTGCTGGCGCCCGGTCCGCTTGCGGAAACGGCGCGGCACCTGCCGAGACCGGACCGGATCCACGCTTCGGCGTTCCGGAAAGGCGGCGGCCACAGCAGGCGGCCGGAACAAACCGTGCTGCCGCTGGCGGCGAAGCTGGAACAGGCCGTGGACCTGCGCTGGGCGCTGCACGGGGAGGACGAATGCGGGGCGGCGCTGGCGGCACAGCCCGGGGTCGTCCTGGTGTGCTGGCAGCACCAGGGCCTGCCGGCGCTGGCCCGTGCCGTGGCAACACCGCAGCGGCTGCCGGAGCTTGCCGACGGGTGGGAATGGCCGAAGAACCGCTTCGACGTGATCTGGTTCCTGCGCCGGGAGCGGCCGGGCGAGCCCTGGCGCTTCACGCAGCACTGCCAGCTCCTGCTGGCCGGCGACCGCGCCCACCCGTTCGACCTGCCGGGCGGCGCCTGACCCGCTACCGCTTGGCGGAACCCGGCCCGGCTTCCAGCTCCGACAGCTCGGCCATCGCCGCCTTGCCCGTGCCGCCCGGCACATCCATTGCCACTCCGGGACCCGCGGGCTGCTCGGGACGCAGCCGGCGCGTGACCGCAAAGGCGGTGACCACCGCCAGCGTGCCGAACACCATCCCGCCCGCCGCCTGGCCCAGCAGCACGCCCACCGGGCCATAACGTGTGCCGACCGTCACGAACGGGATGGTGCCAAGCGTCGCCCGCCCCCAGTTGAACAGGGTGGACAGCAGCGGATGGCCGAGGTTGTTGAAGGCGGCGTTGGCCACGAACAAGGCGCCCACCCACAGGAAGCCCGCCACCGTCAGCGAGCAGAACAGGTGGATCAGCGCAGCCGCGGTGCCGGTGGCCGAGAACAGCGCCACCACCTCGCCCTGAAGTGCCGCCAGCAGCGCCCACATCAGCAGCACGCAGCCAAGCACCAGCAGCAGGGAGGCGCGCAGGGTGTCGCGCACCCGGCCGTACAGCCCGGCGCCCAGGTTCTGCGCCATGATCGGCCCGACCGACCCGGTCAGGGCGTAGATAAAGGCGAACGCGACCGGGGTGATGCGGTCGATCGTCGCCTGGCCGGCCACCGCCTGCAGCCCGAACCGGGCCAGGGCGTGGGTGGTGTAGGCCGCCCCCACCGGGGTGGCGAGGTTGGTCAGGATCGCCGGCATCGCCACCACGGCGATCCGCCTGGCGTCCGGCAGCAGCCTGGACAGGGTCGGCCGGTGCAGCAGCCCGTGCCGCTGCACGCTGAGAAAGCCCAGCAGCGCCGCGGTGCCGCGCGACGCGACGGTGGAGATCGCAGCTCCCGTCAGCCCCAGGTGCAGCCCGGTGACGAAACCCAGGATCAGCAGCGGGTCGAGGCAGGCGGTCACCGCGGCCCCCCACAGCGTCACCGTCATGGAGCGGCGCGCGTCGCCCAGCGCCCGCAGCAGGGAGGAGAATCCCATGCCGAGCGTGATCAGCGGCAGGCAGGGCGACACGATCCGCACGTAGTTCGCCACCGCATGGAAGGTGCCGCCGGTGGCGCCGAGGCCGGACAGGATCGGGCGCAGCAGCAGCACGGTGAGCAGGCCGATCAGCAGCATCACCGCCGACATCACCAGCAGGGCGGAGGACGCCACACGGCCCGCCTCCTCGAAGCGGTTGCCGCCGATCAGCCGCGACACCACAGCACCCAGCCCGATCGACATGCCGATCGAGACCGAGATCTGCAGCATGCCGACGGCGCCGGTGAAGCCGATCGCTGCGGTCAGGCCACGGTCGCCGAGGCGGGAAATGTAGAACAGGTTGAGCAGGTCCACCGCGAACACCGCGATCAGGCCGACGGCACCGGTGCCGGCCATCACGGCGGTGTGGCGCATGATCGAGCCGGTGCAGAACTGGGCCCGGCGCCCGCTTCCTTTGGCCCCGCTTCCTTTGGCCCCGCTTCCTTTGGCCTGGACCCGAACGGGTCCCGCCGATGCAGCCTTCATCCCCGAAACCCCGACACGATCCGGTTTTCCTCCATCCCACCCCGCCTGACCAGGGGCCCGAAGCGCATCAAGCGACGGTGACACGTCAAGCGGCGGGAACGCGTCAGGCAAGCCGCAGGACCGGCTTGTGGCGCCAAACCAGCCGGAAGTAGAGGGCGTACGACAGCGCCGTGGCCACCGTGGCGGCGGGATAAGCGATCCACACCCCGTCCAGGCCGAGCAGGCGGCTCAGGCTCCAGGCCACCGGCACCTCCACCAGCGCGATCGACGACACCAGGATCAGGGTGGGCACCAGCACCACCCCGCTCGCGCGCATCTGCCCGGACAGGATGCCGTTGACCCCGCTCACCAGCACGCTCCACAGCACGATGTGCAACAGCGACTCCGTGGTGACGACCACGGCGGGACTGGCGATGAACAAGGCCACCAGGCGGCGCGAGAACAGGGTGGCGACCGCCACCAGCGTTCCGGTGATCAGGAGGTTCAGCACCATGCCGGTGCGCAGGATCGACGGCAGGCGCGTCGTCCGGCCCGCGCCGATCGACTGCGCGCTCAGGATGCTGACCGTGATGCCGATCGACATGGCCGGGAACTGCACATAGGCCATGACCTGGTTGACCGCGCCATAGGCCGCGGTGGCGTCCGGCCCGTAGCGGTTGACCAGCCCCAGCAGCACCATCTCCCCCAGCGACATCGCCACCATCTGCACCGCCGACGGCACGCCGAGCCGGAGCACCCGGTCCAGGATGCGCCAGTCCGGCCACATCGCGCGCACGAAGCGCCGGTCGGGCGCCAGGGGGCTGTTCCGTTGTCGCAGGAACCAGCCGAGCCAGCTTCCGCCGACACCCCAGGCGATCACCGCACCCCAGGCGGCGGCGGCCACGCCCAGGCGCGGCAGGCCCAGCCAGCCGCGGATCAGGGCCGGCGTCACGGTCATCGACACCCCGAGCGCGATCGCCAGCGCCCAAAGCGGGGTCACGGTGTCGCCGATGCCGCGCAGCAGCACGGTCATCAGCAGGAACCCGAAGAACACCGGCATGAAGCCCAGCATCACCGTGGCATAGGCGACGGCGCCCGGCAGCACGCGGGTCGGCGTGCCGATCGCCGCCAGCAGCGGCCGGGCCAACGGCGTCAGCAGCAGCGACACCAGCACGCCGCCGGCCAGCACCGCGACGGTGGTGGTGGCCGCCACCCGGCGCACCTGGCCAACGTCGCCGGCGCCCCAGGCCTGGCCGATCAGCACCGAAGCGCCGACTCCCATGCCGATCACCAGCGACACCAGGAAGAAGATCACCGGAAAGAACACGCTGGCCGCGGCCATGGCGTCGATGCCGATCATCTGGCCGAGGTAGATGTTGCTGACGGTTCCCGAGGCTGCCTGCAGAACATTGCTCAGCATCATCGGCCCAAGAAAGAACAGGAAGTTGCGCCAAAGCGGCGGGCTTTGACGGAGAGCTGCATCCATGGGACTGGTTCAAACCACAAGACGTCCGGCTCCGCCAGACACCCGGATAGGTTGAAGCGTCGGGCGAAGGGCTGGCCCGCGCGGCGGGGACCCCCTAGACCGTGCCGACCATGACCCTGCTCGCCACCGACTACGATTTCGCGCTGCCGGCGGAGCGGATCGCGCACGAGCCGGCGCGTCCGCGCGAGCGGGCCCGCCTGCTGGAGCTGCGCCGAGATGGAACCAGCGACCGCACGGTGGCGGAGCTGCCCGCGCTGCTGCACGCGGGCGACCTCCTGGTGGCCAACGACACCCGCGTGATCCCGGCGCAGCTGCAGGCGCTGCGCGGCGACGCCCGGATCGGCATCACCCTGGACCGCGTGCTGCCGGACAACAGCTGGCACGTGCTGGTGCGCAACGCCCGCCGGCTGCGCGATGGCGACGTGCTGGGCTTTCCCGGCACGACGACATCTGCGCGTGTGCTGGCGCGCGAGCCCGGCGGCGGCGCGGTGCTGCGCTTCGACGCCGAGGGCCCGGCGTTCGACCGCTTCCTCCAGGCGGCCGGCACCCTGGCGCTGCCACCCTATATCGACCGGCCGGACGGGCCCACGGCTTCCGACCAGGCCGACTACCAGACCGTGTTCGCCGTCCAGGACGGCGCCGTCGCCGCCCCCACCGCCGGGCTGCACTTCACGCCCGCTTTGCTCGACGCCGCCCGCGCGCGCGGCGTCGGACAGGCGACGGTGACGCTGCACGTGGGGGCCGGCACGTTCCTGCCGATGCGTGAGGACGCGGTGGACGCGCACCGCATGCACCCCGAGCGGGGCATCGTGGATCGGGCGGCGGCGGACGCGATCAACCGCACCCGCGCCGGCGGCGGTCGAATCGTCGCGATCGGTACCACCACCCTGCGGCTGCTGGAAACCGCCGCCGACGCGGATGGCACGATGCAGCCGTTCGACGGCGAAACCAGCCTGTTCATACGCCCCGGCCACCGCTTCCGCAGCGCCGACCTGCTGCTGACCAACTTCCACCTGCCGCGCTCGACCCTGTTCATGCTGGTGTGCGCGTTCGCCGGGCGCGAGCGGATGCTGGACGCGTATGCGCGGGCGATCGCGAACAACTACCGCTTCTATTCCTATGGCGACGCCTGCCTGCTGGAGCGGGCGGCGTGACGGGGTTCGGCTGGGCGCCCGAGGCCAGCGACGGCAACGCACGCGCCGGGCACCTCCTCACCGCGCACGGCACCGTGCCGACGCCGACCTTCATGCCGGTCGGCACCGCCGGCACGGTCAAGGCGATGACCGCGGACGCGGTGCGCGCAACAGGCGCCGGCATCGTGCTCGGCAACACCTACCACCTGATGCTCCGGCCCGGTGCCGAGCGGATCGAGGCGCTGGGCGGGCTGCACCGGTTCATGGACTGGCCCGGCCCGGTCCTGACCGATTCCGGTGGGTTCCAGGTGATGTCGCTGGGCGCCCTGCGGAAGCTCGACCCCGACGGCGTCACCTTCCGCTCGCACATCGACGGC
This sequence comes from uncultured Acetobacteraceae bacterium, assembly GCA_964242425.1. Lineage (GTDB taxonomy): Bacteria > Pseudomonadota > Alphaproteobacteria > Acetobacterales > Acetobacteraceae > Lichenicola. Next base: position 19,407 of record CAXTCK010000040.1, read on the forward strand.
ACCCCGCACCGCCTGACGCCCGAGCGCTCCACCGCGATCCAGCACGCGCTGGATGCCACGATCAGCATGTGCTTCGACGAGTGCCCTGCCCTGCCCGCCAGCACCGAGGCGATCGCCGCCTCCATGCGGTTGTCGATGCGCTGGGCCGCCCGCTCGCGCGACGCGTTCGTGCCGCGCGACGGCTACGCCCAGTTCGGCATCGTCCAGGGCGGGGTGGAGCCGGAGCTTCGCGCCGAAAGCGTGCGCGCGCTACGCGAGATCGGCTTCGAGGGCTACGCGGTGGGCGGGCTCGCGGTGGGAGAAGGCCAGGCGCTGATGTTCGCGACCCTGGACTCGACCGTGCCGCTGCTGCCTGCCGACCGGCCGCGCTACCTGATGGGCGTCGGCACCCCGGACGATCTCGTGGGCGCGGTCGAGCGCGGCATCGACATGTTCGACTGCGTGATGCCGACACGCGCCGGGCGCACCGCGCGCGCCTATGTCGGCTCGGGCACGCTGAACCTGCGCAACGCCCGGCACGCTGCCGATCCCCGGCCGGTGCAGCCCGGCTGTTGCTGCCCCGCCTGCGCCAGGCACAGCCGCGCCTACCTGCATCACCTGTTCCGGGCCGGCGAGATGCTGGGGCCGATGCTTCTGACCTGGCACAACCTCCATTACTACCAGGCGCTGATGCGGGGCCTGCGCGAGGCGATCGTGGCGGGAACGCTGTCGTCGCACGCCGCCGCCCTGCGCGCCGGCTGGACTGCGGGCGACCCGCCATGAACGCCGCCGCCCTGCGCGACCGCATACGCGACCACGCTTTTTCCCTCGGCTTCGACGCGTTCGGCGTGTGCGACGCGGCGCTGGGTCCGGAAGCGCGCAGCCGCCTCGCCGACTTCCTGTCCAGCGGCCAGCATGGCGAGATGGGCTGGCTCGCCGAGCGCGCGGAGGAGCGCAGCCACCCGCAGGCCTTGTGGCCGCAAGCCCGCAGCGTGCTGGCGCTCGGCCTGAGCTACGCCCCGGGCGAGGACCCGCGCCACATCCAGGACCGCCCCGACCGCGGCGGCATCTCGGTGTATGCCCGGCACCGCGACTACCACGACGTGGTGAAGGGCATGCTCAAGCACTTGGCGCAGTTCGTGGTGAAGCAGGCTTCCGCCGACCATCCGCAGGTCAAGGTATTCGTGGACACCGCCCCGGTGATGGAGAAGCCGCTCGCAGCACGCGCCCGGCTGGGCTGGCAGGGCAAGCACACCAACCTCGTGTCTCGTGAACACGGTTCATGGTTGTTCCTGGGCGAGATCTACACCACGCTGCCGCTGCCCCCGTCGGAGCCGCGCGCCGGCAGCTGCGGCTCCTGCACGCGCTGCCTGGAGGCCTGCCCGACCAATGCGTTCCCGGCGCCATACCGCCTCGACGCCCGCCGCTGCATCTCCTACCTGACCATCGAGCATCCGGGCCCGATCCCCGACGAGTTCCGCGTCGCCATGGGCAACCGCATCTACGGCTGTGACGACTGCCTGGCCGCCTGCCCGTGGAACCGCTTCGCAAGCCTGGGCCGCACCGCCAAGCTGCAGGCGCGCGACGACCTGCGCGCGCCGCATCTGGCCGAGCTGGCCCGGCTGGACGACGCGGGCTTCCGCAGGTTGTTCGCCGGCTCGGCCATCAAACGCATCGGCCGCGACCGCTTCGTGCGCAACGTGCTGATCGCGATCGGCAACTCCGGCGAGGCGACGTTGCTGCCCGAGGCACGGGCACTTGCCGCCGACCCCGACCCGGTGGTGGCCGAGGCGGCCGCCTGGGCCTGCGCGCGGCTGGCGGCCGGGTGAAGCGCACGCCGGAGCGTGTGGTGGTCAAACGCACGCCGGAGCGCGTGGTGGTCAAACGCACGCCGGAGCG
>CAXTCK010000041.1:0-20808 GCA_964242425.1 uncultured Acetobacteraceae bacterium
TCGCCCGACTCGACGCCGGCCACCAGCTCCCGGATCGCGGTCGGCTGGTCGCCCGCGGGCTCGTAGGGGGACACCACCGTCATCCGCCGCGTCTTCGGCTTGGCGGCCTGGCGCTTGGGCTGGAACATGTCGGTGTCATGGCTGGCCGGCCGGACGGCGCGGTCGGCCTTGGCGGGCTTGCGGGAGGTCTTCTGCAAGGTGGTCGACATGCCCTCCAAGGTGGCGATCATGCCCGGTGGCGGCAAGGATTTTCACCCCTGCCCGCTCCGGAACCCGGTTCCGGTGGCGGCGCTGTCGACGGGGATGGCCGACGCGCCGCAACCGGATGGAGCCGATGGACCTCAGGAACAAGGTGCTGGAGATCCACCACCGGCTTTGCCGTGCCTATGGCTGTCCGATCAGCTACTTCCACGCGCTGGACCCGCTGAGCGAGCTGGTCAGCTCGCTGCTGTCGCACCGCACGCGCAACGCCGACAGCGGCGCCGCCTTCAAGGCGCTGCGGGCGCGGTTCCCGGACTGGGCCGAGGTGGCGGCGGCCCCGGTGGCGGAGGTGCAGCAGGCGATCGGCCGCGTCACCTGGCCGGAACAGAAGGCGCCGCGCATCCAGGCGATCCTGCGGGCGATCGAGGCGGAGCGCGGCAGCCTGTCGCTCGACTTCCTGTCCGACATGACGGTGGTGGAGGCGCGCGGCTGGCTGGAACGGCTGCCGGGGATCGGTCCGAAGACCAGCGCCGCGGTGCTCAGCTTCAGCACCCTGCGGCTGCCGGCGCTGCCGGTGGACAGCCACCACCACCGCGTGGCGATACGCACCGGGCTGATCCCGGCCAACCTCGCGGTCGGCCCGTCGCACCGGGTGCTGGCGGCGCAGCTGCCGGCGGACTGGGACGCGCAGCAGATCTACGACAACCACGAGGTGCTGATGCTGCACGGGCAGCGCTGCTGCTTCCACCGGTCACCCGCCTGCGGACGCTGCCCGCTGCTGGAGCTGTGCCCGTTCGGGCAGCAGCGGCACGGCGCGGGCTCCCAGGTTGACGCGTCCGTGCAGGACGACGCCGCGGCCTGAACCCGCCCCGACAAACCCGGGCCGATGGATCAGGGCTCGCTGATCCGCGGAATGCGGCTGCCGGTCCAGCTCAGGCGCCACAACCCGCCCTGGCGCAGGTTCTGCACCAGGCTGGGCCAGAAGGCCGCGAGGCAGGTGCCCCCCGGATGGCGCACCGAGGGATAGATCACGCCGTTGCTGCCGAGCACGTGCAGGCGACGCGCCAGCGCCTGGCCGGCGGGATAGGCGCTGGCGGTGTCCTCGCCGAGCACGCCGCCCGGCCTGCGGTCCGCGTCGCTGCCGCGGCGCAGGTCGTGGAACGGGCCGATGAAGTCGGCGATCAGCTCCGCATAGTCGACCTGAGTGTCGTAGCGCTCGATCGCGTCGAGCTCGCGGGTCAGGTGGTAGGCGACCTCGCCCAGCGAGGTCCGCGTGTCCCAGCCGCAATACCAGGCGCCGCGTTGTCCGTCGTTGAAGCGGTTGCCGCCCGGCCGGACGTGGGCGAAGGCGGCGTTGACGAAGCTGTCGTTCGGCCGCCCGAACACCAGCTCGCGCGGGTCGAGCCCGGGCAGGCCGCTTTCCGACGCCTGGATGCGGCCGTTCGTGACGCCTTCCAGCGCCGCCAGATCGTCCAGCGCTTCCGGGGTGGAGGCCAGCGGTGCCAGCACCGACGGCTTCAGCCGGCCGCTCGGGATCAGCCGGACCGTGTCGCGCTGCACGATGTCGGTGAGCGGCGGCACCGGAGTCTCGTCGCGCACCTCCGGCCCGGTGTCCGGCTCCAGCATGTCCATGGCCTAGAGGCCGCCGCGGAGCGCATCGACGTGGTTGCGTATGTCCAGCATGCCGGGGATGCCGCGCTCGATCGCCACCACCAGCGGCGAGCGGCCGCCGAACAGCGGGCCGCGGTTGGGCAGGCGGATCCAGTCGTCGGCCAGCGGCTCGGAGAACAGGAGGCGCAGGCCCTTGAAGATGCCGACCAGGACGCTGATCCGGGTCAGCATGTCCTGCGACAGCCTGAGCGTCCGGTCCGCGTGCCCCTGCTTCTTCAGCCGGAACCAGGACCGCTCCGACATGTCGCCCAGAAGCAGGCAGGTTTCCTCCGCACTCAGGCCCCACAGCTCGGCGAGACGGATCACGCCGTCGACCGCGGAGGGCGTCAGGCGCAGCCGCGTCGCCGGCTCCGACAGGTTGAGGCTCGTGGCCGGGATGGGGATCACCGTCGGCCGGTTGTCCTGGATCGCGTGCATGGTGCCTCCTGGCGCTTAGTATGCTGCCAAATGTCAGTTTGTTCAACCGGGGTCGAAAAATTGGCGTGGTCGAGCCCAACTTGACTGTCCCAACCGCACTGCGCACATGCGTGGGATGCCAGCACCCCCTGCCGCCTCGTCCGACCCGTTCGTCGTTCCGGAAGAAGCAACCGCCGCGGACGCGATCACGGCCATTAGCGACGAGCTCGCGGTGTTCGACGACTGGATGGAGCGTTACCAGTACATCATCGAACTGGGCCGGACGCTGCCGCCGTTCCCGGAGCAGTGGGCGGACGACCCGCACCGGGTGCCGGGATGCCAGAGCCAGGTGTGGCTGGAGTCGGCCGTGGCGGGCGATCGGGTACGCTTCGCCGGCGCGTCGGACGCCGCCATCGTGTCCGGCCTGGTGGCGCTCCTGCTGCGCGTTTATTCCGGCAGGACGGCACGGGAGATCCTGGCCACCGACCCGGTGTTCCTGAAGGAGCTGGGGTTGCTGGAAGCGCTGTCCACCAACCGCGGCAACGGCATCGCGTCCATGGCCAAGGCGGTGCAGCGCGCCGCTCGTGCCGCTGCCGCCGAGGCGGTGGAATAGTCCGGCGGCCGGGTGGCGCGGGCTTGAACCCGGAGTAACGAGACCCGCTTCCCGGCCGTGACGGCGCCGGCTGCGAAATGCCAGGAACCGCGTTGCGCCGGGGCGCCCGCCTTCCAGGTCCCTGCCCCGCACCTGATCAACCGGCGACGGCGTCGTCCGCGTTCCGCCTGTGTCGTCGGGTGTTGCCACGGCCGATGCACATCGCCGGCCTTGACTTGGTTTTCCGGACGTCTTGTTACAGCGCCGGATGTCGAACCGCAGCACCGCCCCCGCCCGTCCGGATCGCGCCGACCATCGCGCCCTGATCGGCATCTGCGGGCTGATGCTGCTGCTCGCGCCGGTCATGCTGTTGATGCCGACGCCCTACCTGACCGGCGACGAGCCGCGCTACCTGCTCTACGCGGTGTCGATCGTCCGGCACGGCGCGCTGGTGATGCCGGTTGCGGAATGGCAGCGGCTGATCCGGGCCACCGCGATGGCAACGCCGCACGCCCTGCCGGTCGGCGGCCAAGGCCGCGTCGTGATGAACAGTGTCTATCTTCCGGCAGTCCTGGCTCCGGTCGCCGGGCTGTTCTCCCTGCCCGGCCTGAGGCTGTGCAGCCTGGCCGCCGGCACGGCCGGGTTGTTTGCCCTTGTGCGGTTGTGCAGCCGGGTCGGTGGCTGGGTGCCCGCGCTGGTGGCGACCGCGCTTGCCGCCGTCAGCCTGCCGCTGCTGCCCTACCTGCACCTGTTCTACATGGAAAGCTTCCTGTTCGCCCTGGTGTGCTGGGGTTGGCACCGGTTGCAGCGCCCGGCGCGCAGCCTGGGCGGCGACCTGCTCACGGCCGTCATCCTGATCCTGATCCCGTTCGTGCACATGCGCGGCTCGGTGGTGGCGGCCTGCCTGTTCGCCGCCTTGTTGTGGCGCCTGCGGCTGCGTGGTCTCGTGCGGCGCGCGTGCGGGCTGCTGCTGCTGGCGCTGACCGCCGCCATCCTGTTCGTGCTGTCGAACCTGCACATCTATGGCAGCGTCACCGGGCCGGTGAACACCGCGCGCCCGCCCGTTCCCTGGTCGTGGTTCCCCGTGCTGGCGACGCAGCTGTTCAACGTGCACCACGGGTTGTTCGCCTACGCCCCGCTCTGGGCGCTCGGCTATGCAGGCCTGTGGGCGGGCGCCCGCAACGGGCCGCCCGTGCTGCGCCAGGCCCTGGTGCTCGCCGTGGCTGCGGCCCTGTCCGGCGTCGGCGCGAACCCGGGAGAGTGCTGGCCGGCACGGTTCTGGATCCTGTCGTTGCCGATGCTGGCGGTGGGCCTGTGCTTCTGGCTGTCCCGAACGCGTGGCGTGGCCGCCCGGGCCTGCTTCGCGATCCTCCTCCTGGGCACCCTGCTGAACAGCGCGCTGTTCGTCACCCAGCCCAACCTGTTCCTCGAGAACCGGCAGAACTCCCTCACCTGGGACGCGCTGCACTGGCGCCTCGGCTTCGTGGATCCCGGCCTGTTCCTGCCCGTGGAAACCGCGCTGCATCCGGTGAGCGCGCTGGCGGACTGGCTGGCGTTGGCGGCGGGGCTGTTCATCCTGTTCAACTGTCTCGCGGTGCGGCGGCGGGTCTGGGGCGTGCCGGCGCTGCTGGTCCTGCTGGTCGCGGTCGACCTGTGCCGGGTCGCGCGGCTGCCGCCGGGTGCGGCCGCGATATCGCTGCAGGACGGCCGGCTGCACGTGGTCGTGCCGGGCGGCCCGCGCGCGTTGACCCTGGAGATGGGGCACCGGGAGCAGGTGTGGTTCGCGCCGCCCACGTGGCCGGTGTTCGACCTGTTCGCCACCGGCCATGCCGCCCGCGTCGCGGCCACGGTGGCGGCCAACCAGGTGGTGGATGCCTCCTGCGACGGCGGGGTCGTTTCGGTGGACGTGGTGCCGCACGGCCTGGTGCTGCCGCCGGTCGACATCTATCCGATCACCCTTTACGTCACCCGTTCATGGCTCCGAAAGCTGCCCATCGGCGGCTCCTGCTGAGGCCGACCCACCTCCCCGTTCCTGGACCAGAATGACCGCCCGGGCCCTTCGCAGCCTCCGCTCGCTTCCTGGTGTCGTCGGGCTGCTGCTCGTCGCGATCTACCTGTCGAGCTACTTCTCCAACCCCGCCGTGCCCGGCAATGCCGGGCGCTTCCCGCTCGGCTGGTGGGGCTGGTGGGACCAGTCGCACTACATCCTGTCGGCGCGGTCGCTGGCGCACGGCGACCTCGCGCCGGGGCAGCACTGGTATCCGCTCGGCTACGCGGTGCTGGGCGCGCCGTTCACGCTGCTGTCCCGCCTGCACCCGTTCCTCGTGCCCGATCTTGGCTGCCTGCTGCTGAGCTACCTCGCGTTCCTGGTGTTCGCCCGATGCGTCGGCCTGTCCGCCACCTGGGGGGCGCTGTCGTTCCTGCTGGCGACCTGCGGCAGCGAGGCGCTCCGCAACGTGTGGGCGGAACCCTGGAACACCAGCCTGTCCAGCGCCCTGATCTGGTGGCTGCTGGCGCTGACGGCGTTGCAGCTGGTCAGGCCCACGGTTATCGCCCACGTCCGGCTGCGTCGCTTCGGCATCATGGGTGCCCTTGTCGTCGCGATCCCCTTCGTGCGTCCGACCGACAGCCTGCTGGTCGTGATCTGGGCCGGGGGTGCCGCGTTGCTGGGCCTGCGCGAACGGGCGGTGCGCCTGCGCGAACTGGCGGCGCTGATGCTGGGCGCGGTGGTCGTGTTGACGCCCGAAGCGGCACTTTGGCTCGGCGTGCACGGCGCCCACGAAAGCCAGTACATGATCAGCTCCCGCGTGCTGGGCTTCTCGTTCGACAGCGCCGGCTGGAAGACCTACCTGCTGTTGTCGACGCCGCGCCCCTGGTTTCCGTATGGAGCCGGCATCGTGCAAAGGCTGCCCTGGGTGATGCCGGGGCTGGCCGGGATGCTGGCGATCCCCTTCATTGCCCAGGGCGCGCCGCGCGGGCTGCTGGGGCTGATGGCGGCGATGATCGTCGCCTACTGCCTCCTCTTCTTCTGCTACGTCGACCTGATCCCGTCCGGGCTCTGGCGCTACAACAACATCCACTACTTCAAGTGGACGCTGCCGGGCCTGGTGCTGGCGCTGGCGGACCTGCGTATCCCGCCGCGCCCGGCGGCGGCGGGGCAGCCGGCCTGGATGATCCAGCTCCCCGGGCCGGTGCCGGGCTTCGACGAGGCCTATTTCGCCAGCTTCACCCTGCATGATGCCCGCGGCGCGATGCAGCCGCTCCGCGACTTCCGGGCATTTCCCGACCAGGGCGGCTGGCGGCTGATCGCGCTGCATCGGCCGTTCACCGGTGCGGTGGTGATAAGCGGGCTTGGACATCGGCCGGACGGCCTGGTCGGTCCGGACGCCCATCGGTGGTCGCGCGGCCTGTCCCTGCGCCTTCCCTGCTGGCTGCACGCCTGCGCGCGGGTTCCGTAACCCGGCCCGCGTCCCGCGTCGCTACAGGATGAAGCGGGACAGGTCGCCCTTCTGCGCCAAGGGCGCCACGCGCTCCCGCACCGCGCCGGCATCGAGGCGGACGCTGTCGCCGGGGCGGTCGGAGGCGGTGAAGGAGATGTCCTCCAGCAGCCGTTCCAGCACCGTCGCCAGGCGGCGGGCACCGATGTTCTCGATGCGGTCGTTGATGTCGGCGGCGAGGTCGGCCAGCGCGTCGATCGCGTCGTCGGCGAACTCCAGCACCACCTTCTCGGTGCTCATCAGCGCGCTGTACTGCTTGAGCAGCGAGTGTTCCGGCTCCACCAGGATGCGGCGCAGGTCGTCGCGGCTCAGCGGCGCCAGCTCGACGCGGATCGGCAGCCGTCCCTGCAGCTCCGGCAGCAGGTCGGACGGCTTTGCCAGGTGGAACGCGCCCGACGCGATGAACAGCATGTGGTCGGTCTTCACCGGCCCGTACTTGGTCGTGACCGTGGTGCCCTCGATCAACGGCAGCAGGTCGCGCTGCACCCCCTCGCGCGACACGTCGCCACCGCGGAAGCCGCCTTCGGAGGAACGGGCGCACACCTTGTCGATCTCGTCGAGGAACACGATGCCGTGGTCCTGCGCGTGCGCCACCGCCTCGTGCGTCAGCGCGTCGTTGTCCAGCAGGCGGTCGCTTTCCTCGCGCGTCAGCGCGACCCGCGCCGCTTCCACGCTCATGCGGCGCGGCTGCGCGTTCTTGCCGAACATCCCCTTCATCATGTCGCCGAGGTTGATGACGCCGCCTGCGGGAACGCCGGGGATGTCCATCTGGCCGATCGGGGAAGCGGGGGCATCGGACACCTGCACCTCCACCTCCTTCTGCTCCAGGTCGCCGTCGCGCAGCATGCGCCGGAACTTGGACTTGGTGTCGGCCGATGCGGTGGCGCCGACCAGTGCGTCCACCAGCCGGTCCTCGGCCGCCTTTTCCGCTCCCGCCTGCACGTCGCGGCGCTTGAGGTCGCGGAGCATGTTCAGGCTGACCTCGACCAGGTCGCGCACGATGCTGTCCACGTCGCGGCCGACATAGCCGACTTCCGTGAACTTGGTGGCCTCCACCTTGAGGAACGGCGCCTGTGCCAGCTTGGCGAGGCGCCGGGCGATCTCGGTCTTGCCGCAGCCGGTCGGTCCGATCATCAGGATGTTCTTCGGCACCACCTCGTCGCGCAGCCCATCCGGGAGCTGCGCGCGACGCCACCGGTTGCGGAGCGCGATCGCCACAGCACGCTTGGCGTCGTTCTGCCCGACGATGTAGCGGTCGAGCTCGGACACGATCTCGCGCGGCGAGTAGGTGGGCACGTCCATCAGTTGGTTTCCTGCGCGACGGGAGCGTTCAGCGTTTCCACGATCAGCGAATGGTTGGTGTAGACGCAGATCTCGGCGGCGATCCGCATCGCCCGCCGGGCCACCTCCTCGGCGTCCAGCCCGTCCACCGTCAGGAGCGCCCGTGCCGCCGCCAGGGCGTAGTTGCCGCCGGAGCCGATCGCGATCACGCCGTCCTCCGGCTCCAGCACGTCGCCATTGCCGGTGAGGGTGAAGGCGCGGGTGTCGTCGGCCACCGCCATCATCGCTTCCAGACGGCGCAGGTAGCGGTCGGTGCGCCAGTCCTTGGCGAGCTCCACGCAGGCGCGCTCGAGCTGGTTGGGGTAGCGCTCCAGCTTGGCTTCCAGGCGCTCGAGCAGGGTGAAGGCGTCCGCCGTGGCACCGGCGAAGCCAGACAGGATGGTGCCGGACGGGCCGATGCGCCGCACCTTGCGGGCGTTGCCCTTGATCACGGTCTGGCCGAGCGTGACCTGGCCGTCTCCGGCCATCGCCACCTGGCCGTCGCGCCGAACGCAAAGGATGGTGGTTCCATGCCAGCCGATCGGGTCGTGGCTGCCTGACTGTTGGATCTGCATGGATGGAGCAGATAGGGCGGCGGCGGCGGCACGCAAGCGTTGCCGCTGCCGACGGCCGGGGCGGCTGGCGGTCAGGGCAGTGGCGCAGCCTGCGCCATCAGCGTCCGCACCAGGGCGACGAGCTCGCTTGGCCGGAACGGCTTGTGCAGCACCGTCTCGTTCGGATCCAGCACGCGCCCCTGCAGCGTGTCCGGCCGCCCGGTGATGTAGATGATCGGCACGGTGGGAAACAGCATGCGCGCGATGCCTGCGACCACGAAGCCGTTGCGGCGCGTGCCCAGGTCGAGGTCGGTCACGAACACCTTTGGCGGCTGGCCGTCCCGCAGCACGCTTAGCGCTTCGGCCTCGAGCCCGGCGCCGATCGCGTCCAGTCCTTCCTCGCGCAAGGCGTCGACCAGGATGTTCCGCACCAGCGGATCGTCGTCGAGAACCAGCAGGTCGCACATGGTCGGACCTTCACGAGGCGGTTGAAAACGGCGTCCGGGGACCCGGACACCATCCGGTTGCATTTCGCCGCGATACCACTTGTAATTGCATCATAAAATCGAAATTATGATCCGAAGCGCGGCCGGTTTCGCATTAAAGCGTTGCATCTCGCGGCGTGAGCGGATTACGCGTTGCTGCCCTTCTGCCGTTACTGGGCCGGTTCTGCAAGTGCGCTGCAGCAAATACCTGGAGAAAAACGTGATCGTCCATGCCGGTGAAGAAATCGTCGTTCATCTGAACCACGGGACGTCGGATTATCTTCTGGTCACCTTCTGCGAACTGCACAACGAACACCTTGCCCACGTTCACTACTTCCTCAAGCCGATCGTCGACGAGGCGAACATTTCCTGCGTGGGCGTCATGACCACGGTCAAGGGGTTCTACCTGTCGCGGGAAATGGACGAGGTGTTCCGGATCGTCGAGCGGGAGCGGCGCGGCCGCAAGGTCGTGGTGTTCGGCCAGTCGATGGGCGGCTACGCGGCGATCAAGCACGCGCGGGCGCTGAAGGCCGACTACGTGCTGTCGTGCTCGCCCTTCTTCTCCATGGATCCGGACGAGCTGGAGTTCCCAAGCGACCGCCACCGCAAGATCCTGACGCACTCGATGTCGCACCACAACGTGGTCGACCGGCCGCAATTCAAGGGCATGGGCATCACCCAAGCCGACACCCACGGCCGGATCGTCACGTTCTTCGACCCGTCCGAGTTCGTCGACACGTACAATGCCGAACTGCTGCGCAAGCACCTGCCGGATGCGGAGTTCGTTACCGTTCCGCACGCCAACCACGCCGTCTACAACTCGTCCTGGCGCGCGTCGATGTTCTCCGGCCTGATACGCGCCATGCAGTCCGACGACGAGCGCGCGGTGGTGGGGGAGATGAACCGGATCCGGCGCAGCAACGCCCACTTCATGGTGCGCTCGCTGCGCAAGGCGTCGCAGCGCAAGCCGCTGCTGTGCCTCAAGGCGCTGCGCTCGCCGCGCATCGCCGAGCACCCCGAGTACAAGACCATCCTGAGCGACCCCTTGAACATGCTCCTGGTCCATACCCTGTTCGCCAGGGGCGATCGGGAGGCGGCCACGGCGCACTTCGCCCTGGTCGCCAAGGAGGTGATGCAGCTGCGCACGCCGCCGGTGGATGTCGGCGACGGGCCGCTTCTCGCGACCGTGCTGGGCCGGAAGCGTTGCCTGCTGATGTCGGTGCACGGCACCTTCCTGGCCTACGAGATGGCCAACCGCTCGGTCCGGCTGGAGCAGCACGTGTTCGGGCGCAACGACATGTTCCCGGTGTTCGCCAAGTGGGCCGACGGCGCGTCGAGCTTCTACATCCTGTCCAACGACCGCGAGATCCCGATCTCGCTCGACAGCAACGACGCCAAGATCAACGACGTGGTCCAGTCGAACTCTCCCCAGCTGGTCGAGGAAGGCGCACACTGCATCGCCATACGCAGCGGGGACAGCTACCTGGGCGCCGGGCATGATGGACGCCTGCACCCGGCGGTCGTGCTCGGCGAGCATGAGCGGTTCATCCCGATCCCGATGCCGGAACAGTCCAGCGTGCTGAAGGCCGGGTCGCTCAACTGGTTCGACCAGGTGACGCTGACGCAGCCGCCGGCTCCGCTGATCGAGAACGACATGTCCGCAGCGCGCCAGCGCCGCGCGCCGCGCTGGAGAAGGCTGTTCGCCAAGGCCTGAACCGGGTCGGCGTTCAGCCGGAAGCGGTCGCCGGCGTCGTGGGCAGGCAGAGGCGGAAGCTGGTGCCTGCCCCCGGTGCGGTACGGACCCATACCGCCCCGCCGCTCTGCTGCACGAAGCCGTACACCATCGACAGGCCGAGCCCGGTGCCGCGGCCGATCTCCTTGGTGGTGTAGAACGGCTCGAAGATACGCGCGGCGACTTCCTCCTCCATGCCGCTGCCCGTGTCGGACACGCCGACCGCAATCGACCCGCCGGCCGGCGGCGTGCCGATCCGGAGCACGTGGTCGTCCTCCTCTCCCTCGGGCATCCACCGCGTGCTCAGCGTGATGGTGCCGGCGCCGTCCATCGCGTCGCGCGCGTTGATGCACAGGTTGAGCAGCGCCAACTCCAGCTGCGCCGGATCGACCAGGGCCACCGGCAGGTCCGGCTGCAGCCGCTGCACGATGCGCACCTGGGACTGGTTGATGCTTCGTGCCAGCAGGTCGTCCATCGCCTGCACCAGCGCGTTCACGTCCACGACCTCCCGCACGGTGTCGCGCTGCCTGCTGAAGCTCAGCAAACGCTGGGTCAGGGCGGCTCCGCGTTCGGCGCCGGCGATGGCGGTCTCGATCAGGCGGAGGAGGCGGGCGTCCTCGCCCGCGGCGCGCTGCGCCAGCTCCAGGCTCCCCAGCACGGCGGTCAGCAGGTTGTTGAAGTCGTGCGCCACCCCACCCGCCATGGTGCCGAGCGCCTGCATACGGTCCGCCTGACGCAGCCGGTCTTCCATCAGCCTGGCCACCGTGACGTCGCGCTCAAAGGTCGCCAGCGCCTGCACCACCCCGTCCGCATCGCGCAGCGGCCCGCGCAGGCGCTCCATCCAGCAGGCGCGGCGGTTGCGCTCGATCCGGCTCAGCACCCGGCTGGGGCCTCCGTCCGGCCCCAGTGCGCGTTCATCCTCGTTCTCGATGGCGCGGCGCTCGTCCTCGGCCGCCAGTCCTTCCAACAGCGCCTGCTCGGTCCGGCCGAGGCAGTCGTCGACGCCGTGCCCCAGCCGGCCCGCGGCCACGCCGTTCAAGCGGATGAACCGGCCTTCCCTGTCCTTGAACGACAGGCCGTCGTCGATGCTGTCCATCAGGCCGGACAACAGCATGCGCTCGTCGCGCAGCGCCGCCCCGAGCCGGGCGCGCTCCGCCGCCTGGCGTATCATCGTTACCAGCGCCACCGGCTCCCACGGCTTGTGGGCGTAGCCGGAGATGCGTCCGTCGTTCAGTGCCGCCACCACCGCGCTGAGGTCGGCATAGCCGGTCAGCAGCAGCGCTTCCGCCTGCGTCATGTCCCGTGCCCGGGCCAGGAACGCGTCCCCGGTCATGCCGGGCATGCGCTGGTCCGACACGATCACCGCGATCTCGGCATGCTCCGCCAGCAGTTCCAGCGCCCGGACCGGCGAGGTCGTGGACAGTACCTGGTACTCGTCCTCGAGCAGGTCCCCCAGCGCCACCAGGATGTCGGGCTCGTCGTCGACCAGCAGCACCGTGGCGCGCTCGGGCGGGCGGAACGGCGCGGGCTTCACGGCGCGGGCGCCCGCGGGATCGGCACGGACACGGTGAAGCGGACGCCACCGCCTGCGACCGCATCGATGCCGATGGTGCCGCCATGCGCCTGTACCACGCCGTAGGCGATGGCGAGGCCGAGCCCGGTGCCGGAGCCGACCGGCTTGGTGGTGAAGAACGGCTCGAACACGCGTTCGCGCAGGGCGTCCGGCACGCCCGGGCCGTTGTCGGCGACGGCGATGGCGTAGGCGCCGTCGACCTCGCTGGTGGTGATGTCGATGCGCCCCTCCTTCCATGCCGGGTCGCCGGTGTCCCGGGCGTTCAACGCGTCGGCCGCGTTGCCGACGATGTTCATGATGACCTGGTTCAGCAGCGCCGGCTGGCACATCAGCTCGCGCGGTGCCGTGTATGCTCGCGATACCGTGATCGCGGTTCCGAGCTTGTGCGTCAACAGGGCCAGCATCGTGTCGATCGCGTCCGGCACGTCCACGCCTTGTTGCTCGCTTTCGTCCAGCCGGGAAAACTTGCGCAGGTTCAGCACCAAGTTCTGGATGCGCTTGAGCCCCAGGCTCATGGACGCGATGCGTTCCCGCGCGCGGGCAAGCCTGGGCGCCGCTGGTTCGTTCGCCAGCCCGGGAAGCTCGGCGAGCTGGGCCAGCAGCCGCTCCACCGTGCCCTGGTGGGCCAGGATGAAGGCAAGCGGGTTGTTGATCTCGTGCGCGATGCCCGCCACCAGCTCGCCGAGCGACGCCATCTTGGCCGCCTGCACCAGCTTGCCCTGGGCTTCGCGCAGGCGCTCGTTGGCTTCCGCCAGCGCTTCGGCCAGGGCGGCCTTGGCGGCACTCGCGGCGGCCTCCTCGCGGGCGCGTTCGATCTCCGCCTGTCGCTGGCGCAGGTCGTGCTCGATCCGCGCGGTCTCGTCCTGCAGCAGCTTGCGACGCACCACCGCGCGTATGCGCAGGGCCACGGCCTCCGCGCCCGCCGCCGCGGACACCACGTCGTCTACCCCGGCGCCGTAGGCCTGTGCCGCCAGGGTGGTGGAACCGGCCGGATCGCCGTCGCTGAGGCCCAGGATGCGGAAGGCGCCCGCTCGTCCGCGTCCCGTCGCCAACCCGGGCTGTGCCCGGCCGGCGTCCTCGTGCAGCGCCTGCTGCCGCACCCGGTCGAGGCTGGCGCAGAAGCCGATCCCGTCGAAGCCGGCTGCCTGCAGGTCGACCACGATGCAGTCGAACGCGTCGGCTGCCGCGTCCATCGGCGGCGCGGCGCCGGACGGTCCGGCCGCACGATCCACCTGGTGTCCGTCGCGTGCCAGAAGTGCTGCCAGCGCCTCGTCCGCATCCGCGTCGCGGACGAGCAGGATGCGGGCGCGCCGGAACAAGCCGACCCCCTTGCCGAACCCGGCCGGCGCGACGTCGGCCGGCAGGCCGGACGTGCCCGGCTGCGCACCGCGCTGGCGAAGCAGCGCCCTGATGCGCATCACCATCAGCCCGGTGTCGGCGGATTTCGGCACGTACGCGTCCGCGCCGCTTTCCAGCCCTTCCCGCTCCAGGCCGGGCTCGGACGCTTCCGTCAGCATCAGCACCGGGATCGCCTGGGTGCGCACGTTCAACCGAAGGGCTCGGGCCAGCTCGCCGCCGTTCATGCCCGGCAGGTGGTAGTCCGACACCACCAGGTCCGGCAGGTCGCGGTTCAGGCGGTCGAGCGCCGCCTCGGCGCTGGCCGCGCGCGACACGGTGAAGCCCGCCCGCTCCAGCACACGGCGTATCTGCAGCGCCTGCGTTTCCGAGTCCTCGACCAGCAGCAGGTGCGGGGCGTCGGGTGTCGGGATGCTCATGGCGGGGCTGCTCACGATGGGGCCGCTCACGATGGGGCCGCTCATGAACGGGCCGGCCGATCGTCCGAGGCCATCGGCTCACCCGTGTCGCGTGACAGCATGCGCAGGATGCGCGGCGCGATCCCGTCCAGCGGGATGCTGGCGCAGGAGCCGCCGAGGCGTACTGCCACGGCTGGCATGCCGTATACCACGGCGCTGCTTTCGTGCTCGGTGATGGTGTAGCCGCCGGCACGCCGCATCGCAGCCAGGCCGGCGGCGCCGTCCTCGCCCATGCCCGTCAGCAGCACGCCGAGGCCGGCCGGGCCGAGCAGCGCCATCTGCTCGAACAGGACGGTGGCCGAGGGACGCTGCCCCGACACCGGCGGCCCGGCTTCCAGCCGCGCGCGCAAGGGTCCGGCGCCGGCGACGAGCCCGAGATGCCGGTCCGGGGGCGCCACCAGCACCCGGCCCGGCAACAGCGGCTCGTGGTCGCGTGCCAGCGCCACACGCATCGGCACCAGGCCGTCGAGCCAGCTGGCGAACCCTTCCAGGAACGGGGCACCGATGTGCTGCACCAGAAGCACGGGCAAAGGGAAGCTGGCCGGCAGGGCACCCAGCAGCCGTGCCAGCGCGGGCGGCCCGCCGGTGGAGGCGGCCACGGCCATCACCGTGGCGTGGGTGCCGTCGGCACGGTCCCCGGGCTCGGGCGCGCTCGACGCCGCCGGGCCGGAGGAGCCAATGCGCAGGCGGATCACGGGCACCTCGCTCATGATCGCCAGCTGGGTGGCGATGTTCCGGGCCACCGCCCCGTAGCCCCCCGACAACAGGCCGTTCGGCTTCTCCACCACCGACAGGGCGCCGGACCGGAGCGCGTTCATCGAGATGTGGAGCGACGCGTCCTCCACCGCGTCGGCGATCACCACGATCGGCGTCGGGTGCGTCGCCATGATGCGACGAGTCGCTTCCAGCCCGTCCATGCCGGGCAGACGTATGTCCATGGAGATGACGTCGGGGCGAAGCCGCGGAATGGCATCCAGCGCTTCCTCCGCCGACTCCACCGCACCCGCCAGGACCAGCCGGGGATCGGCCTCGATTATCAGGACCAGCAGGCGGCGGATCACCATGGAATCCTCGACCACCAGCACGCGAGCGGGCGCTCGTTCGCTCACGGAAGCAGCTGCCCGATGGTGGACAGGAGTGCCCCCTGGTCGAACTCCTGCTTGGCGATATAGGCGCGCGCGCCCAGCTCCAGCCCGCGCCGGACGTCGGCCTCGGCGTTGCGCGAGGTCATCAGCACGGTCGGGATCGACCGGAGGCGCGGGTCGGCGCGCATCGCCGCCAGCAGCCCGAACCCGTCCAGCCGAGGCATCTCCACGTCGGCAACCACGACATCGACCTCCTGTTGCGACGTGCGCAGGATGCTGAGCGCTTCCACGCCGTCCACCGCGACCAGCACCCGGTAGCCTTGCGCCTGCAGGATGGTCTTCTCCAGCGTGCGCGTGGTGATGGAATCGTCGACAACCAGGATCGTTGCATGCGGCCCCGGCCTTGGCTGTGGTTCTGACGCCCGCACCGCTGGCACCGCCGGTGCCGGTGCGGCCGGGACGCTCGCGCGCAGCCGGGCCGCCAGCGCGTCGGGGTCCAGCACCAGCACCGGACGGTCCTGCCGGTCGAACGCGATGCCCGCCACCACATGCCGGTCGACGCCGACCAGCTCCGGCGCGCGCACCACCAGCGCCTGCACCTCGCACAGCCGCTCGACCACCAGCCCGAACCGGCCACCCGTCCCCGACAGCACCGCGACCGGAAGCACGACGCCCGGCTGCGGGTCCCGGAGCGGGTCGCCGTCCTCCAGCAGGCGCGACAGCGCACCCAGCTCCAGCAGCAGGTCCGGCAGCACGCCTTCCGGCAGCCGGGCGACCGGCCGGTCTTCCAGCCACTGCACCGTGTCGGGCGACACGCGCAGCAGCCGCTCGACCACGCTGGCCGGCAGCCCGAACAGGTGGCCGCCAGCTTCCACAAGAAGCAGGACCTGCCGGCGCGACACGAGCGGCACCGACACCACCAGCTCGGTGCCGCAGGCCCGACCCGCCTCGTCCCGCCGGCGCCTCATCCGGGCGGTGCCGTGCAGCCGGCGCGCCGCTTCCGCCACGATGGACAGCCCCATCCCGCGGCCGGACAACCGGTCCGCGACGGCGGCGGTCGAGAAGCCCGGCTCGAACACCAGTGCCAGCAGCCGGGTTTCGTCCGGAACCGGCGCGTCGTCGCCCAGCAGGCCGCGCGCCCGCGCCGTCCTGGCGATCGCGGACAGGTCCGGCCCGGCACCGTCGTCCGTCACCAGCAGTTCCAGCCGGCCGGACCGGGAACGGATCGTCAGGCCGATCTCGGCACCCGTTTCGGCTCCGCCCGCGCCGGCCGCCGCCCGACGCAGGCCGTGGGCGACCGCGTTGCGCAGCATCTGGATCGCCGGATCGCGCAGCGCCTGCAGCACGCGACGCTCGGCACGCAGTTGGAGGCCGGACAGGTGCACCACCACCTCCATGCCCTGCTCGCGGGCAAGCTCGCGCGCCATCGCCGCCAGCGGCTCGAACACGCTGTCGGCAGCGACCAGCGTCACCCGCTCAAGCTGGCTGCGCGCTTCCTGCGCCGCTTGGTCGAGCTGCCAGTCCTGCAGGGTTCCGGAGCGCCAGTCCGCGCTCACCTGCCGCGACAGGTCGCGCAGCCGCATGTCGAGCGCGGCCGGCGGCTGCCCGGTTTCCGCCGCGCGGACCAGCGCGCGCAGCTCGGCCTCCACGCGGGCCAGAACCGCGCGCGGCCGTTCCTGCTGCTGCACCGCGTCCGACAGCGCGTGCACCACCTCGGCCAGCCGGTCGATCTCGAACGCCTGCACCCGAAGCATCGACTGGTCGACCGGCGGCAGCAGCGCGGACGCGTCGTCGGCCGGCGAGGCGCTGCCCGGGCCCGACGCGACCGGGAATGCTGCCTCCGGCCCGCGCATGCGCGCCTCGATCGCGTCGAGCCCGCGCTCCACGGTGGCCACGGCCGCCGCGGGCAAGGTCTCGTTGCCCTCGACGGAACGCAGAAGCAGCGTTTCCAGCGCGTGCGCCACGGCCTCCACTTCCGGCAGCTCCACCGCGCGCGCCGCTCCCTTCAGCGAGTGGGCGCGGCGGAACACGTCACGCAACGCTGCACCGGACACCGGACCGGCGCCGAGCACCGCCCGGATCGCCTGCACGTGCTCGCGATACTCGGCCTCGAACGCCGCCAGCAGCTCCCGTCGCAGCTCGAGCTCGTCCACGCCGGGGTCCGCCCGCGTCGGTTTCAGATCCTGAACCGTTCCGCCACCGCGAGCAGCCGCCGCGACAGCTCGCCCAGACCCAGCGCCGCACCGTCCAGCTGCCTGGTGCCGGACGCGGTCTGCTGGCTCGCCTGGCGTATGTTCTGCAGCGCCGCCATCACCTGCTCGATGCCGAGCTGCTGCTGGTTGGTCGACGCCACGATCTGCTGAAAGGTCTCGACCGCGTCCTGGATGCCGGCGGCCATCTCGTCGATGGTGGCTTCGGCGGTTTCCGTGCGCTCCCGTCCGGCGGCGCCGCGTTTCACCGCTTCCTCCGTCAGCATCACCGAGGTGTTGATGCCGCGCTGGATGTCGCCCAGGATCGAACGCACCTGGGCGGTCGCTTCCTTGGCCTGGTCCGCCAGGACCTTCATCTCGGTCGCGACCACCGCGAAGGAGCGGCCGTGCTCGCCCGCGGACGCGGCCTCGATCGCGGCGTTCAGCGCCAGCAGATGCGAGCGCTCGGAGATGTCGTTGACGCTGGTGATGATCTCGCCGATCGCCTCCGTCTTCTCGCTCAGGGCGACGATGTTGGCCGCCACCGCCTCGCCCTGAACCTGGATCTGCTCCATCGCCCGACCCGTTTCCTGCACCGCGTGCAGGCCGCTGGCGCTGGCCAGCGTGGTCGCTTGCGCGGACGCGATCACTTCCTGGGCGCGCCGGGAAATCTGGGCGCCGGAATGGGCGATCTCGTCCACGGTGGCGGCGGTTTCCTGCACCGCGGCGAGCTGCTGCTCGACGCCCGCCGCCTGCTGCTGCGCCTGGGCACGGATTTCCGCCACCGACACGTTCAGGTTCTCGGTGGCGTCCCGGCTTTGTCGCGCGATCTCGCGCAGGTTCTCGACCATGCGGTTGAGGGTGGCGCCGAGCCTGCCGATCTCGTGCCGGGCGTCGTCCGCCCGCACCGACAGGTCGCCGGCGCCGACGCGGTCGATCATCGCGGAAAACGTTTCCAGCGGCCCGGACACGGTGCGACGGATCAGCATGGTTACGGCGGCGGCGGCGGCGACGGCGATCAGCAGCGCCACCAGGATCGACATCCAGCCCTGGCGGTAGACCTCCTGCGCACGCCTTTGCCCCGCTTCCACCCCGGTATCGAGGGTGGTCATGGCCTGCTGGATCAGGCGGTCGAAGCCGGCCCGTTCCGTTGTCAGGCGGGGATCCGCCGCCAGCACCGCAGCCATGTCGCCGGCGCGCATGGCGGCGAACATGGCCTCGGTGTCGGCGCGCATCTGGCGCAGCTGCACGTCGGCCCCTTCCATCGTGCCGGCGACCGCGTTCCAGGACCGCAGGCGGGCCGGGTCACGCGCCAGGTTGGCGAAGCCGGTGACGGCGTTTCGCGCGTCGGTCAGCCTGGTCTCCGTCAGCACCGCCTGACGCTCCCAGGCCGACATGCGCGCGTCGGTGTCGGTGTCGGTGTTGGCGGCGGCAGCGGCCGGGCCGGTCGTGCGGTCCGAATGGTGCAGGAAGCTGTTGGTGGCGGCGAGCCGGAGCGAGGACATCCCGTCCTGGGCGTTCGTCACGGCGTCGGTCAGGCGATACGCGGCGATGTCGCGCGACACGATGTTGGTGGTGGTGTCGCGCACGGCGCCGATCTGCTGCAGCGCGAAGCCGCCGAGGCAGACCATCAGCAGGATGGTCAGGGCGAAGCCCAGGAGGATGCGCAGCGAGATGGACAAGGGGTCAGGCTCCAGCCGGGTCGGATGATGGGGGCGGGTCCAGCGACAGGATCGCGTCGCGCAGGACCGGCAGGTCGATCAGGAAGGCCAGGCGCTGGTCGGCATCCGCCCCGGCCCGGGACGCCGGCAGGCCGTGGCGGTTGTCGCCGGCGTCGCGCAGCGGCAGCAGGCCGAGCACGCGGTCGACCCGGAGCGCCACGTTCGGGGCCTCGCCGCGAAGCAGCAGCATGACGCCGCCGGCCGGACGCCCGGCATCGCTCGCGTGCCCGAGGAGGCGTGCGAGCTCCAGCAGGCTGTAGATGCGGCCGCCATGGCTGAACACGCCCAGCATCGTGCCGGATGCCAGCGGCGACACCAAAGGCAGCGGGTGGCAGCGGAAGCGTTGCACCGCCTCCACCGCGGCCGGCTCCAGGGCGCAAAGCCTTCCATTGGTTTCGCAAACCAGCCTTGGCGGCAGCAGCCCGGCATCCGCATCGGCGTCGAGCCCGCGACGCGCCAGCACCGCCGCGCGGGCGTCCAGCACGCGCGCCCGGAACGCTTCCGGCGCGGCCGGGTCGGACGGAACGGTCATCGCCTGCCCGTCGCGCCGGAACTGCCCGTTCCGGTCGCGCCGGACCCGTCCGCCGCAAGCTCGCCGGGCCAATCCAGGCGCGCCAGGCGGCGCAGCCGGTCCGCGGTCATGCCGTCGCCGCACAGGAGCTCGGCGTCGTCCGCCAGCCCGGCAGCCAGTCGCCCGGCTTCCGCGATCGATCGGCGCCCGGCCGCCGGCCGTCCGTGGTCCATCAGCAGCAGGCCGAGATGGTAGTGCGCCATGGCGAACCGCCTGCACAGGTAGATCGCGCGTTGGAGATCCGCCTCGGCCTCCGACGGACGTGCCAGCGCCCGTTCGAGCAGGCCGGCATAGAAGAATAACGCCGCACACAAGGGATGACGCCGGATCTCGTCACGGCACGAACGGAGGACTGCTTCCGACGCCCCGGAGTCGGCCAGCATGCGCACGCGCTCGACCGCCTCAGCCTCCGCCTGGACGGAGGCCGGTGCTTCCACCACCGGCACGGTCGGCGCCCGGGGCGGGCGGCTCCGGCTTCGCGTTGCGGCGCTGGAACGCGCGGGCATCGGCTTTCCATGCGGCGGCTCCCCATGCGGCTGGGCCGGAGCACCGGCGCGCATCCAGGCGGTCGCGCCGTCCACGTCGACCGGACGCAGCCCGGCCAGCTCGAACGCTCCGGCCTCCGCATGGCCAAGCAGCAGCCAGCCGTCCGGTGCCAGAACGCTTCCGAAGCGTTGCAGGAGCGCCTGCACGCGGTCGGCGCCGAAGTAGATCAGCACGTTGCGGCACAGCACGAGATCGTAGTGCGGCAGAAAGGAGGGGTCCGCCTCGAGCAGATGCAGCAGGTTCTGGCGCTCGAACCGCACCATGCGCTGGAAGGCCGGTCGAAGCCGCCAGCGGGAAAGGCGATCTCCGGGCACGGCGGTGAAGTCGCGTCGCCGCTCGGCGTCGGACAACGAGCGCAGCGCCCAGTCGCCGTATTCCGCCGCGCGCGCCGCGTCCAGCGCCGAGGCGCTGATGTCGGTGCCCAGGATCGAGATCGACCAGTCGGCAAGGCGGTCGCCGAGCAGCCGGTGCAGCAGGATCGCCACCGAATACGGCTCCGCGCCGGTGGAACAGCCGGCACTCCAGATGCGCAGGATGCGGTGGTCGCCGCGGTCGCGGATCAGGGCCGGCAGGATGGTCCGCTCCAGCGCCGCGAACTGTTCGGCGAAGCGGAAGAAGAAGGTTTCGCCGACGGTGATCTCGTCTTCCAGCGCCGACCACTCGGCGTCGGAGTTCCGGCCGCCCTGCAGCAGGGCGAGATAGGCGTCTGCGTCGATGCCAAGCGCTGCCATGCGCCGCAGCACGCGCTCGCGCAGCAGCGGCTCCTTGTTCTCGTAGTAGTGGTGCAGCGTGCGTCGGATCACCAGCGCCTTGATTGCCGCGAACGCCGGAGCTGGTTCAACCGGAGCCGGTTCAGCCGGC
>CAXTCK010000042.1:0-4644 GCA_964242425.1 uncultured Acetobacteraceae bacterium
CGCGGCGCCGCCGGCCGCGACCGGCTCGGCCAGCAGGTCGAGGTGGTCGGTGCCGCGCGCCGCGTGCTCGCGCATCACCGCGTCCGGCGTGGCCGGACGGACGCTGCCGTCGCCTTCCACGACGCCCAGGCGGTAGCCGAGCCCGACCAGCCAGTCGAGATAGGCCGGGCCGGAGATGCCGGAGATGCCCGGCATCAGCGACGGGCTGAACTCCGACACGATCAGCGGACGGTCGCGCCGTATGGTCGCGGTGCAGCCGCCCAGCGCCAGGTATTCCGCCCCTTCCACGTCCGCCTTGATCAGGCTGATGCGCCGGTTCGGCGGCACCACCGTGTCGGCGCGCACGCAGCCCACGGTTTCGGCGTCGAGCAGGAGCGCGGTCGCGTCCGGCACGGCCGAGGTGGTGCCGTTGGAGTGCGACCGGTTCAGCACCAGCAGCCCCGGCGACAGCCCCGCCGCGACCTGGACCACGAGGACGTTGTCGAACCCGTTGGCGCGCCGGCTGGCCTCCAGCAGGCGTGCGTTGAACGGGTTGGGCTCCACCGCGATCACCGATCCGCCCGGCCCCACCAGGCTCGCCGACAGCATGGAGAAATAGCCGATGTTGGCGCCCAGATCGAGCACGTGGTCGCCGGGCCGCAGCCTCCTGCGGAACAAGGCGGTCACGTCGGGCTCGTAATCGTCCTCGCGCACGTGGCGTCCGACCGCGACGTCGTCTCCTTGCGTGTAGATCGAGAACCCGGGCAGCCGCGCCAGCTCGACCCGCCCCAGCGTCGACGGCTCCAGCAGGCCGCGCCTGCTGAACTCGAGCGACTTCACGTAGCTCGCCACCACCCCGTCCAGAGGCTCGCCGACCTGCATCGCGTGGCCGGGCCATTCCTCCCGGTTCGGCAGCCGCCCCAGGATCAGCCGGAAGCAGCCCAGGATGTCGGCCGCCTCGGCGCGGTCCGGCTGTGGGCCGTTCCAGGGCTCGCGCCCCGGAGCGCCTGATCCCAGGGCGCCGGCTCCGTTGGTTTCCGGTCCCGTCGCGTGAACTTCCTCGGACATGGTCTGCAGCACCGCCACGTTGACGCGTCGCTCCGGATGGCGCATCCCCGGCCGGCATGGCGGGACCCGCGAACATCCGCGCAATGTGGCAGCGCTCGCGTGCGAAGCAAAGCCGGTCCGGACGCGATGGCCGGCGGCGGGCGCGAGGGTGGGGTGTCCAGACGCCCGATCCGGACCAGGACGGAGAACAGCGTGCCCGACAGGATATGGGTCGACGTGGAGGACCTGTTCCAGTACTCGGCCTTCAACGCGCGTCCGAGCGGCATACAGCGGATCGAGCTGGAACTGTGCCGCGCCCTGGCGCTGATGCCCGAAACCCGCGACCGCGTCGGCTTCGTGCGGCACGACCCCGCCCGCAACGGCTTCACCGCCATCCCCTTCGCCGTCGTGGACGCGCTGCATGCGCGCCTGGCCGCCGCGGCCAGCTCCCCGCCCGCCTCGCGGCAGGCGCCGCCGCCGGACGCATTTGCCGCCGGTCCCGGCAACCCCGGTCTCGCGCGGCGCATCGCCTACCGCATCCCGCTCGACATGCGCGCGCCGCTGCTCCGGCTGGTCAGGTCGCAGCGCGACACGCTGGAGGCCGCCGGCAGCCTGGCCGGCGTGGCGCTGAAGCGGCTGCGCCCGTCGGCGCGTACGGGCGCCGCCTCGGCCGACGCCGCCCCGGCATCGGGCGGCCTGACCGTCGCCGGCTTCGCCGACACCGCGGAGCCCGGCGACGTGCTGCTGGTGCTGGGCTCGAACTGGTTCCACCCGTTCTACGGCGAGCTGGTGCAACGCGCCCGGGAACGGCACGGGCTGCGCGTCGCCCTGCTGATCTACGACCTGATCCCGCTGCTCCGGCCGGAATGGTGCGACGCCAACCTGGTGCAGCGGTTCCGCCACTGGGCGCGCGCGCTGCTGCCGCAGGCGGACATCCTGCTCACCATCAGCCAGTGGAGCGGCCAGGACGTGCTCCGCTTCGCCGAGCGCGACCGGCTCCCGCTTCGCGCAGTACCCTGCACCATCCCGGTCGGCACCGGGTTCAGCATGCCGCCCGGCCACCGCGCCGCGGTTCCGGCGGAGGCGGCCGCCCGGCTGCCGGCGGCCGGCAGCTACGTGCTGATGGTGTCCACCATCGAGGCGCGCAAGAACCACGCGCTGCTGGTGCGCATCTGGCGCCGCCTGCTGGACGCCCTGCCGGCGGAGCGGGTGCCGACCCTGGTGTTCGCGGGCAAGGTCGGCTGGCTGGTGGACGACCTGATGCAGCAGCTCCGCAACGCCGACTGGCTCGGCGGCAAGGTCGTTCTGGTCGAGAACCCGCAGGACAGCGAGCTGGAGCAGCTGTATCGCGGCTGCCTGTTCACCGTGTTCCCGTCCTTCTACGAGGGCTGGGGCCTGCCGGTGACGGAAAGCTTCGGCTTCGGCCGGCCCTGCATCGCGTCGGGCGCCACCGCCCTGCCGGAAGCCGGCGGCCAGCTTGCGCGCTACTTCGACCCCGAGAACGGCGCCGAAGCGTTCCGGGTGCTGCGCGACGCGATCGAGGACCCGGCCGGGGTCGAGGCCTGGGCCGCCCGCGTGGCGGCCGAGTTCAGGCCGGTCAGCTGGGAAGACTCCGCCCGCGGAATCCTGCGCGCGATCGACCGCGACCGCCTCGCCGTGCCGGCCGCGCCTGGGCGCAGCACGGAGGCCGGCGATCGGTCGGCACCCGCTTCCGGCCGCGCTTCCCACCTGGCCTGAGGCGGGCAGCGGTTGCATCCGACGCCCACGCCGGCACGTTCGGAACAGGGAGCCGCGTCCCGGAACACCATGACCGGAACACCATGACCGGAGCACCATGACGTTCATCTCCTACGCCCAGAACTTCGAGGACGTCCTCCTGTGGCGGGCACTCGGCACGGTCGAGCGCGGCTTCTTTATCGACGTCGGCGCCCAGCACCCGGACCAGGACAGCGTCACCCGCGCCTTCTACGACCGCGGCTGGAGCGGAGTGAACGTCGAGCCGCTTGCCCCCGAGGCCACCCGCCTGCGCGCCGCCCGGCCGCGCGACGTCACCCTGCAGCTGGCGCTGGGCGCACGGGCGGGCGAGGCGGTGCTGCACGCGATCGAGGGCACCGGGCTGTCGACGCTCGACCCCGCCATCGCCGCCGCACATGCCGGCACGCGCACCGTGCGCGAGGTCGTGGTGCCGGTGCGCACCCTGGCCGAGATCTGCCGCCTGTACGCGGCTCCCGACATCCACTTCCTCAAGATCGACGTCGAGGGCGCGGAGCGGGCGGTGCTGGAAGGCGCCGACTTCGTGGCGTTCCGTCCCTGGATCGTGCTGGCCGAGGCGACCGCGCCCGACTCCACCATCCCCACCCACCACGCGTGGGAGAAGCTGCTGCTGGACGCGGACTACCGCTTCGTCTGGTTCGACGGGCTCAACCGCTACTACGTGTCGGCCGAGCGCCACGACGCGCTGGCGCCCGCCTTCGCCACCCCGCCCAACGTGTTCGACGACTTCCTGCGCGCGTCCGACGGCGTATGGGCGCAGCGCATCGGCAATGCCGAGGCCGAGCTCGCGACGCTCCGGGCCACCTTGGCGTCCACGCAGGCCGGCCTGGACGCCAGCGTCGCCCGCGAGGTGCGCGGCGCCGAGCACGGCGAGCATGAACTGGCCCGCCTGCGCGAGCTGCTCGGCCGCCGGGCGGAGGAAGCGGCGCAGGCCGAGCACGAGCGGCGCGAGCAGGCGCAGGCGCTGCACGACAGCCGACACGAGTTGCAGCAGACCCACCTTCGCCTGCAGGCCACCGAGCACGGGCTGCACGACAGCCGCCACGAGCTGCAGCAGACCCACCTGCGCCTGCAGGCCACCGAGCGCGGCCTGCACGCCATCGAGAGGAGCCGTTCCTGGCGCGTCACCGCGCCGCTGCGCCGCGCTGTGCTCCGGGCACGGCCGCCGGTGGCCGTCGCGGCGCCGGAACCTCCTTCGGCGCCCGCCGACCTCCCGTCGCCGGCTCCCGACCCAACCGCGGTCGACCCGTCCCCCGCCGCCGCGGCGTCCACGCCCGCCGCCGTGGCCGAGCCGCAAAGCCCGCCCGAACCCCTGCCCATATCCCCGCCGCCACCGGTGCTGCTGGGGGACGGCGAGGGCGGCCTGCTGGCGGTGCACCAGTTCCATTCCGGCTCGGCGGTGGGCGACGCCATCACCAACGCCATGCTCCTGACCCGCACGATGCTGCAGGCGATGGGCTACCGGAGCGAGATCTTCGTCGAGCAGCCGCCCGCCGCCCTGTCGCACCTGCTGCGCCCGATGGAGCAGCTGCCGCGACACGACCGCTACGTGCTGATCGTGCGCCACTCCATGGGCTACGACCGGTTCGAACAGGTGCTCGACCTGCCGGCACCCAAGGTCCTGATCTACCACAACATCACCCCTCCGGCGCTGCTGGCCCGCCATCCCCACCTGGCCCACTACGCCCGCCTCGGCCGGGACCAGCTCGCCCGCTTCCGCGGCCGGGTGCGGGCAGCCCTCGCCGACAGCGAGTACAACGCCGTCGAGCTGCGCCGCCTCGGCCTGGCGCCGGTGCGCGCCTGCACCCTGCTGTTCGACACCGCCTCGCTACGCGCCCGCGCCGA
>CAXTCK010000042.1:4744-9774 GCA_964242425.1 uncultured Acetobacteraceae bacterium
CCCTTCACCGTGCTGTTCGTCGGCCGCATCGTCGAGGCCAAGGGCCAGCTCGCCCTTCTGGAAGCCTATGCCGCGTTCCGGACCCGCCTCGAACGCCCGTCCCGGCTGGTTCTGGTCGGCCGCGACGAAGGCGACGCCGATCCCTACGCCGTTCTCCTGCGCCGGCGCATCGCCGTGCTCGGGCTGGAACAGGACGTCGTGCTGGCCGGCGCGGTGCCCGATCCGGAGCTCGACCGCTGGTACGCGTCCGCCGACCTCTACGTGTCCCTGAGCCGCCACGAGGGCTTCGGCGTGCCGCTGGTCGAGGCGATGGCGCACGGCGTGCCGGTGCTCGCCTGGCCCGGCGGCGCGGTGCCCTACACCCTGGCCGGCGCCGGCCGGCTGCTCGACAGCGCCGAACCGGACGAGGTCGCCGCCGCCATGCTGTCCCTGGCGCAGGACCCCGAGGCTGTCCTGGAACAACGCGCGCGTCAGCACGCCGCCCTGGACCGCTTCGCGCTCGACCGACAGCGCGCGGTGCTGGAGGACGCCCTGCTCCGCGCCGGCGCCGAGCCGCCCGCCGACCGCGCCACGGCACCGCTGCTGGACCGCAACCTGCGCTTCACCGTCAGCGGCCACGTCAACGGCAGCTACAGCCTGGCCGCGATCAACCGCGACCTGGCGCTGCAGCTGGAGCAGGCCCGTCCCGGCCAGGTCAGGCTCGCCCCGGTGGAAGGCAGCGACACGCTCGACCTGTCCGGCGTGCCGCCGGCGCAGCAGGACGCGGTGACGGCGCTGGTGCACCGCGAGCCGCACCCGACCGGCCCGGAGCTGGTGATCAGCCAGCACTACCCGGTGCACGTCCCGTCCCGCCCCGGGGACGTGGCGGTGGCGATGCTGTTCTGGGAGGAATCCCTGATGCCCGCGGACACGATCGCCGTGCTGAACCGCAGCTTCCGGGCCGTGGTGGCGCCCACCGCGTTCGTGCGCGACGTGCTGCACAACTCCGGCCTGCAGCTCCCGGTGCGCGTGATCCCGCCCCCGGCGCGGCTCGACCGCTTCCTCGCCCTGCGCGATGCCCGCTCCGCCCAATCGCCGGGCCAATCAGCGGGCCACTCGCCGGGCCGGTCGCCAGACCAGCCGCACCGCTTCCTGCACGTGTCCTCCTGCTTCCCGCGCAAGGGCGTCGACGTGCTGCTCCGCGCCTGGGCGCGCGCCTTTCGCGCCGGCGACCCGGTGCGCCTGCTGATCAAGGGCTTCCCCAACCCGCACAACACGGTCGCCGCCGACTTCGCCTCCCTGCTTGCCTCGGACCCGGACCTGGCGCCGGTGGAGCTGGTCGACCGCGACCTCGACCCCGACGCGCTGCTGTCGCTCTACGCCGACGCGGACACCATGGTGCTGCCGACCCGCGGCGAAGGCTTCAACCTTCCCGCAGCCGAGGCGCTCGCCGCCGGCCTGCCCCTGATCGTCACCGGCGGCGGCGGCCACATGGATTTCTGCGCCCCGGACGGGGCGTTGCCAGGAACCCCGGACGAGGCGCTGCCCGGGATACGGCTGCTCCGCCATCGTGCCGCCGCGTCGGCAAGCCACCTCCACGTGCCGCACGCCTTGTGGCTGGAGCCGGACGAGGACGACCTGGTGGTGGCACTGCGCGACGCCCTGGCCGCCACCAACCGGCCGGTGCCCGCCCCACCTTCCACACCATCGCCCGCCTTTCTCGCCGACGCCCATGCCAGGCTCGCGACCGACCTGCTCCTGGCGCCGCCGCCAAGGCCGCTGCGCATCAGCTGGATCTCGAGCTGGAACCTGCGCTGCGGCATCGCCGAATATTCCCGCCACCTGATCGGCGGCATGGACGCGGGTGCGATGCGCATCCGCGTGCTGTGCGACCGGCGCACGCAGCTCGGCGAGTCGGACGGTGCCGCGTTCTGGCCCTGCTGGCAGATCGGCGACCCGCGCACGGTGGAGCCGCTCGCCGCCGCGATCGCCGCCGACGACGCGGACGCGGTGGTGATCCAGCACCAGCCCGGCCTGCTGCATTTCCGCGACCTCGCCCGGCTCCTGTCGCATCCAGCACTGCACGGCCGGGTCGTCGCCACCATCCTCCACAACACCCGCCAGCTGCTCGACCTGTCGGACACGGACCGGTCCGCGGTGACGCGGGCCCTGGCGCGGATCGACCGGGTGCTGGTGCACACCCTGGCCGACATCGAGCGCCTGGGGGGGCTGGGCCTCGCCCGCAACGTTTCGCTGCTTCCGCACGGCGTCGCGCCGTCCCTGCCGCTGCGTCCGCTGCGTCCGCTGCGCCGGGACGATGCCGACGGCCCGCTGGTCGGCTGCTACGGCTTCTTCCTGCCGGGCAAGGGCATCGACACCCTGATCGAGGCGGCGGCCCGCCTGCGCGACCGCTGGCCGTCCCTGCGGCTGCTTCTGGTGAACGCCGAGTACGACGCCCCGGAATCGCGCGACGAGATCCGGCGCTGCCGGCAGCTTGCGGAAACCCTGGGCCTTGCCGACCGGACCCAGTTCCGCACCGCCTTCCTGCCACAGATGCGCGCGCTGGACGGGTTGGCGGCCTGCGACCTCCTGGTGCTGCCGTATCAGCCGTCCAAGGAAGCGGCGAGCGGCGCCGTGCGCGGCGCGCTGACCACGGGCGTGCCGGTCGCGGTCACGCCGATCGCCTTGTTCGACGAACTGGGCGACGCCGTGTACCGCTGCGATGGCATCGGGGCGGACGACGTGGCAACAGGACTCGATCGCCTGCTGGGCGACCCGGCGCTGCGGCTGCGGGTGCGTGATGCCGCCCAGGGCTGGGTCGCGGCGCGGCAGTGGCCGGACGCGGGCCGTCGGCTGCAGGGAATGCTGACAGGCCTGATGCGGACGAAGCATCTGGGCTGAAGCCGGCGGGACCCGCGACGCCGGTGAGCGTCGCGGGTCCCGGACCGGAAACGCCCGCCGGCTGTGTGCCGGCAGACGCCTGCGTGGGTCAGATGGTGTTGATGGTGCCGTTTACGCCGTTCGGGAAGAACAGGCCCTTGGTGGTGCCGGGCACGCTGGTGCCATAGGCGATCGACAGCACCTGGCTGGTGTTGCGACGGAAGATCAGCCCGGCGTAGTCGACGTTGGTGAAGTTGTACGGATTGGAGTTGTAGTCGGTGCCGTTGTCGCCGGTGCCGGACAGCTTCGAGCGCAGCGCGGAGATTGCGTTGGTCGCGTCGCCGGCGCCGATGCCGGCCAGGTAGGCGCGGATTATGCCGGCCTGGTAGCCTTCAGCACCCAGGATGCTGGCCGCGTAGGAGATGTTGGTCGGGTCGGTCAGCAAGGCCGCAGCACCGGCGAGCGCCGTGACGCAGACGTCTTCGAGGATGTACGCGCCGAGCAGGAAGTTGATCTCGTTCGCGAACGGGTTGAACGAGCCGCCCGCGGGAACCAGGCCCGCCGCGGCGGCCAGCACGCTCCAGGAGCTCGCCAGGTCGATCGACGGCTCGGCGATGGCCGCGGTGCCGAGCACCTCGCGGATCACCTGCACGTGGCCGAGCTCGTCGTTGGCGAGGCCCTGTGCATAGTAGCCGAGCGCTTCGGTCTGGAACGGGACGGGCGATCCGCCGACCACGGTTCCCTGGATGCCGGTGCCGGTGAGCCCGGCATAGGTGCCAAGGCCGTTCCCGGTGGTGGCACGCAGGTAATACTCGGCGCCGAGATATTCGAAGTTCAGCGCGAAGTTGAAGATGTCGACGTCGGTCACGGTTGCGGCGCTGGCAGACTTGCTGCCGAGCAGGCTGGCGGCGGCGATGCCGGCGAGGCCGAAGCCGGCGCGACGCATCACGACGCGTCGACCGTTGGTGGCGTTTTCCACCGGGACCATGTCTGCGCCGATCTGGGCGCTGGTCTCGGACGGGGTGGAAGTGTCGAGCATGGAATGATCTCCTACGGAAGGTACCTGCGGCGACCTGCTGGTCGAGGTGCCGGCGCCGTTCCGCGCGTGCCTGGACGTGTTGAAGGGGCTGTACCGGTCGCTCAGGTGGCAGTGCTTCAGGTGGCAGTGCTGTTGAACAGGCCGTTCACGCCGTTGGGGAAGAACAGCCCGCCGGTCGGCGACGCGCCGCCATAAACGATGTTCAGCACCTGCTGCGTCGTACGGCGATAGGTCTGCCCGTTATAGTCGACGTTGTTGAACGTGTACGGGTTGTCCGTGGTGGACGTGCCGTTGTCCGGAACGCCGCCCAGCTTGTTGCGCAGCGCGGAAATGGCGTTGGTGGCGTCGCCGGCGCCGATCTGAGACAGGTAGCCGCGGATCGCGCCCGCATGGTACCCCTCGACCGCAAGGATGCTGGCGGCATAGCTGAGGTTGCCCGGGTCGGTCAGCAGGCTGGCGGCACCCGCATAGGCGGTCACGCCGACATCTTCGAAGATGTACGAGCCGAGCAGGAAGCTGATCTCGTCGGCGAACGGGTCGAAGGTTTGGCCTGGGCCGATCAGGCCGGCGGCCAGGGCCAGAGTCGTGAAGCTGGTGGCGAAGTCGATCGTCGGCTCCGCGACCGCGGCGGAACCGAGCGCTGTCTGCAGAAAGCGGACATGGGCCAGTTCGTCGTTGGCGACGCGCAGCGCGTAGTAGGCGAGCGCCGTGTTCTGGAACGGCACCAGCGAGCCGCCGGTGACGGTGCCCGGCGTGCCCACGCCGGTGACGCCGGTATAAACGCTGAGCGGCTGGCCGGTGGCAGCCCGGAGGTAGAATTCCGCTTCCAGGTATTCCAGGTTCAACGCGAAGTTGAGGATGTCGGCATCGGTATAGGTCGCCGCCGAGGCGGAGGTGCTCGTGGCGATGCTGGCGCCGCCCAGGGTGCCGAGTGCCACCGCACCCACACCGGCGCTCTTCATCAGGCGACGGCGGCCAAGGGTGGGTCCCTCGGGCATCACGTGACTCGTTTCAAGTCCGGCCATTTGAACGTTCCTGTCTGTAGTTGACGCACGCCTGCCTTGCCGCCGAGGCTGCAGGCAGACGGATGGCGTCTTGTGCCATGCCACTACCGATACAAGCGACGGGCATC
>CAXTCK010000042.1:9874-20517 GCA_964242425.1 uncultured Acetobacteraceae bacterium
AGGCAGACGGATGGCGTCTTGTGCCATGCCACTACCGATACAAGCGACGGGCATCGATGGATGCAGGACGCTGTTTAAATTCCGGCAATGGTGACATGAACTAACCGTGAGTAAGTTTCTGCAACCGGCCGTTGCCGCTGAATCCGGGGCCGCACGCCTGCCCAAGGCGGGCTCCGGAACGCATCCGGCCCCCGGCGGAGCCGCCTTGCGGTCCCTCAGCGGAGCCGCCTTGCGGTCCATCGGCGAAGCCGACCTGCCGTGACCGACGAGGCGGCTTCGACCGGCCCGGCCGAATCGGCCACGTCGCCCGGACCGGAGCAGGAACCGGCCATCCGGCACCGTCCGCCGCCCCCGGCCGACCGGATCGTGTTCGCCAACCAGCTTCGCGGCCTGTGCGTCCTGGCGGTGATGCTGGTCCACTACGCCGTGATCGCCCAGCTCATGCGCGGTGCCGTCGCCTGGGTGGTCGCCGCCCCGCCGCTGGACACGCCCTTGAGCCCGATCGGGTCGTGGGTCTATCCACCCTGGCTCGACCTGGGCAAGTTCGGGGTCGGCGCCTTCTTCCTGATCAGCGGCTTCGTCATCCCGTTCTCGCTGCGCCGCTCCGGAACCGGCAGCTTCCTGCTGGCACGCGCGCTTCGCATCTATCCGACCTTCTGGATGGCGCTCCTGCTCGAAGGCGGCGTCATCGCCGCCAGCGGCCGCTATTGGCACCGTCCACCCGCCTTCGGGACCTCCGCCTACCTGGTCAACGGCCTTCTGTTCCCCACGCTTCTGGGCCGCCTCACCGTGGACTGGGTGAGCTGGACCCTGTCGGTCGAGGCCGGCTTCTATCTCCTGGCGGCCCTGCTGCGACCGGTGCTGCTGTCATGCCGGGTCTGGCCGCTGATGGCGCTCGCCCTTGCCGCCCTGGTGGTGAACGCCCTGCAGGGCCGGTCCGCTATGCTCCAGCTTCCGGCGCCGCTGGCGAGCGGGCTGATGTATGTCGGCTTCATCCTCATCGGCACGCTGTTCCACTACCGGCACCAGCACGCCATCTCCCGCCGCCGGCTGGCGGCCGGCGTGCTGGGACTGGCCGCCATCTTCTTCGCCAGCTACGCGCTCGGCCCCACCGGCGGCAGCTTCCGCTCGCTCCACACCGCCAGCTTCGGGCTCGCCATCCTGGCCTTCGCCGCCTGCTACCGCATGCGCCGCCGGTTCCGGCCGAACCGCGTGCTCGACGGCCTGGCCGCCATCAGCTACCCGCTCTACCTGGTTCACTCCGCCTTTGGCTTCACGGTTCTCAGCTTCCTGGTCATGGCCTGCCGCCTGCCGTTCCCGCTCGCCGCCCTGCTCGCGGCGGCGCTGGCCGGGGTGGCGGCCACGGCGCTGCACATGGGGATCGAGCGCCCCTCCATCCGCCTCGGCCACCGCCTGCGCAGGAGGCGGAACCCCCGCAAGCGCGACCTGCCGCCCGACGTGCTGGCCTTCCGGGGCTGAGCACCCCTTCGATGCCGGGCTCCGCCGGCGTCCGGGCCGGTCGCGATCCGCCGGTAACCCACGCGCCGCCTCACCCAAAGGCACCGGATGCGGCCGCTGTCGTCACCAACCGGCCCGGCAACAACCGGCATCCGCGACCGGTCCCGGGCGGCCCCGAACCCTGGTGCCCGGTCGGCAAATCGGTTATCGCGGCCCAAACCTGGATGACGCCCATGGACCTCCCCGGCAGCGCCGCGTCGGACGCCTTCGCATCCGTCGGCCTGTTCTCCTCGCTCGCCAGCTATCTCGAGCTCGGGATCGGCACGGTGGAAGGCTGGCTGTCGCCGACCACCGCCTCCATCCTGGCGCAGCTCCTGGTCGAGCAGGCGCGCGCCGGCCTGCGCGGGAACGTGTGCGAGATCGGCGTGCATCACGGCCGGCTGTTCCTGGTGCTCGCCAACGCCCTGGCGCCCGGCGACAAGGCGGTCGCGGTGGACGTGTTCGGCGACCAGGACAAGAACGTCGACCGTTCCGGCCAGGGCGACCGCGACGCGTTCGAGCGCAACCTCCGCCGCTTCGCCCCCAACGCCCCCGTCGAGATCGTGCAGCAATCCAGCCTCGACCTCGAGCGCCTCGGCTTCCTGTCGCATCGCTTCCGCTTCATCTCGGTCGACGGCGGCCACAACGCCCTCACCGTGGCGAGCGACCTGCGCCTGGCCGAGCGCACCCTGCTCGGCCACGGCATCGTCGCCCTGGACGACATCCTGAGCACCCACTGGACCGGCGTGCTGACCGGCCTCGCCGCCTATGTCGCGGCAGGTGGAACCCTGGTGCCGTTCGCGCTGGTGCCGAACAAGCTGCTGCTGACCACCGACCAGGCCGCTTCAGCCCAGGGCAGGGCGCTGCTGCGACGCTTGTTCCCGCTGGCGCTGGTCAAGCCCGAGCTGGAGTTCCTCAACGGCATTGTGGACAGCTACGGCGACCACCCGCACTACGACCGCGAGAACTGCGGCAACCTGCGCCGCGCCCTGGACGCGCTGCGTGGCGAGCGGGACGCGCTCGCGTCGCAGCTCGACCAGGCTCGCGAGCACGCCACCCGCCTGCAGCGCGCGCACGACGCCCTGGCCACCCGCCTCGACGCCGCCGAAACCCATGCCGCCCGGCTGCAGGCGAGCACGTCGTGGCGCGTCACCGGTCCGCTGCGCGACATCGCCAGCCTCGCCAGGAGCAGGAGCAAGGGCTGAGGCCGCCGGCGCGCCTTCTCGCGCGAACCGAACGGGACCCGGTCGGCCCGGCAGCGCCCTAGCTGCGGGCCCGGCGCCGGGCGTCGTGCACCATGCGCCGCTGCATCGCCAGCCGTTCCGCCACGCTGCGCTGCCCCGCCATCCCGGACCCCGCCCCGCCGCCGCTCCCGCCCACGAACAGCCGCTGCGCCGAGCGCATCACCAGCGCCTGGTAGGCCGCGTTCAGCGCCAGCGTGTGCGAATGATAGTTGCCCACCGCCTGCATCAGGTCGCCGCGCGCCTCGTCCAGGTAGGTGCGCATGATCGCCCCCGCCGCCGCCACGTTGTAGCAGGGCTCGTCGCGCAGCCGGGCGTAGACGGTCTCCACCCCGGTATGGGTGTAGCGCGCCAGCGGCCCGAGCCACAGGGTGTTGACCTGCATCACCCCCAGGTCCTGGCTGTCGTTGGCGTTGCGGTGCACCGACCCCACGCTGCCGCCTTCCACCGCCTGGATCGACGGCAGCACGCGCGGCGGCAGGTGGTAGATCGACGCCACCAGCCCCATGCACGCGAGATAGGGAACCGGCATCAGGATGTCGGGGCGCGGGTCGTCATGGCGCCGTTCCTAGCGCAAACGACACCGGCGCGAAATCGTTTGATCGGCGCCGATGCGCTAGAACCCTCCGCACCGCTCCCGAACCGAGGCCATGCCGCCGATGTCTAACCGTTTCCCCATCCCCCGTTCCCGGTCGCAAGCCCCCCGCGACGAAGGCTTCACCCTGATCGAGCTCCTGGTGGTGATCGCCATCCTGGGCCTGCTGATCGCCCTGGTCGCGCCCGCCGTGCTGGGCCAGCTCAGCGGCGCCAAGATCAAGATCGCGCACCAGTCGATCGAGCGCATCGGCCAGATCCTGGACCTGTACAAGCTCGACGTCGGCTCCTACCCCTCCACCGACGACGGCCTGCAGGCCCTGGTCTCCAAGCCGTCCGACGCCGACAACTGGAACGGCCCCTACGTTAAGGGCTCCGTCCCCGTGGACGCCTGGAACCACCCCTACCTGTATCGCAACCCGTCCAACCGCGACGGCCACGACTACGACCTGTGCTCCCCCGGCCCCACCGGCAACGCCGGCAACAGCAACAGCGAGATCTGCAACAAGTAGCGCCTCCCCGGTGCCGCCCTTTGTCCTGCCCGTGCTGCTGTCGCCCTTTGTCGGCAGCTTCCTCGGCGTGC
Organism: uncultured Acetobacteraceae bacterium; assembly: GCA_964242425.1. Lineage (GTDB taxonomy): Bacteria > Pseudomonadota > Alphaproteobacteria > Acetobacterales > Acetobacteraceae > Lichenicola. The sequence goes on from CAXTCK010000042.1 coordinate 13,790, forward strand.
TGGCGATGCGCCTGCCCGAGGGCCGCCCGGTGGCGCTGGCCCGGTCCGCCTGCGACTCCTGCGGCCACGCGCTCGGCCCCCGCGACCTCGTGCCGCTGCTGAGCTTCGCCGCCTCCCGCGGCCGCTGCCGTCATTGCCACGCCCCGATCCCACGCACCCACCTCGCGATCGAGCTCGCCGCCCTGCTGGTGTCGCTGCTCTGCGCCGCCGCCCTGCCGCCAAACCCGTCCCTGCTATGGTCCGGCTGCGTGCTCGGCTGGGCCGCCCTGGTGCTGGCCTGGATCGACTGGCGCTCCCTGCGCCTGCCCGACATCCTCACCTTGCCGCTGCTCCTCGCGGGCCTCGCCACCTGCGCCGCCACCGACCCGCCCGCACTCCCCGACCACGCCGCCGCCGCCGCCGCCGGCTGGCTCGCCTTCAGCCTTCTGTCCCTGGCCTACCGCCGGCTGCGCGGCCGCAACGGCCTCGGCGCCGGCGACGCCAAGCTGCTCGCCGCCGGCGGCGCCTGGCTCGGCCTCGCCGGCCTGCCGCTGATGGTGCTGCTCGGCGCCGTGTCCACCCTCATCCTGGCCGCGATACGGGGCAGGGGACGCCTCCGTCCCGACCTCCCGGTGCCGTTCGGACCGGGCCTCGCCTTGTCGCTCTGGCTGCTCTGGCTCTGGCTCCCCCCGGCCGCGCTCCCGGCCGCCATCGCCGCCGGCTGACGCCGCCCTTGCGCGCCCGCCACCCCCGGCACCATCGTATCCTTCGACCAGGAGGCACCCCATGAACCACGTCCCGCTGGAGCCCGCGATCGACCGCCTCGCCCGCCTGCTGGTCGAGACCGGCCGCTGCGACGCCCGCAGCCTGGAGCGCGCCAGGCGGGCGGCCGAGGAAAGCGACAGCCGCTTCGACGTGATCCTGCTCCGCCTCGGCCTCGTGTCCGAGCGCGGCCTCGCCGACAGCTACGCCGAGCTGCTGGGCGTCCCCGTCCTCGGCCCCGACCGCTATCCGCCCGAGCCCATCCTCCCCGAGCGCCTCGCCGCCCGCTTCCTGCGCGACGTCCGCGCCCTGCCGGTGTCGCACGAGAACGGCCTCCTCACCGTGGCCCTCGCCGACCCGCTCGACCCCTTTGCCGCCCAGGCCATCGCCGCCGCCACCGGCCTTGCCGTGCAGCCCGGCATCGCCGTGCCGATCGAGCTCGAAGCCGCCTTCGACCGCCTGTATCCCCGCGACGACGCCCCGCAGCACGGCCACGGCGACGACGAGACCCCGCTGGAGGAGGACGCCGAGCGCCTCAAGGACCTCGCCTCCGAGGCCCCGGTGATCCGCCTGGTCAACCAGATCGTGTTCCGCGCCGTCGAGACACGCGCGTCGGACATCCACATCGAGCCGTTCGAGGACCGTCTGCGCATCCGCTACCGCTACGACGGCGTGCTGCACGAGATGGAAAGCCCGGCGCCGCGCCTGATCCCGGCCATCGTGTCGCGCATCAAGATCATGGCCCGCCTCGACATCGCCGAGCGCCGCCTGCCGCAGGACGGCCGCATCAAGCTCGCCGTGCGCGGCCAGGAGGTGGATTTCCGCGTCTCCACCATCCCCTCCCTGCACGGCGAGACCGTGGTGCTGCGCGTGCTCGACCGCAACGCCGTCACCTTCGACTACGCCAAGCTCGGCCTCGCCCCCCGCGTGGTCGCCCGCGTCGACGAGATGCTGGCTTTGCCCAACGGCATCGTCCTGGTCACCGGCCCCACCGGCTCCGGCAAGACCACCACCCTCTACACCGGCCTGCTCACGCTGAACGCCGTCACCCGCAAGGTCGTCACCGTCGAGGACCCGATCGAGTACCAGCTGCGCGGCATCAACCAGATCCAGATCAAGCCGCAGATCGGCCTGACCTTCGCGGCCCTGTTGCGCTCCATCCTGCGCCAGGACCCCGACGTGATCATGGTGGGCGAGATCCGCGACCTGGAAACCGCCCAGATCGCCATCCAGGCGGCCCTGACCGGCCACCTCGTGCTGTCCACCCTGCACACCAACTCCGCGGCCGCCGCCATCACCCGCCTGCGCGACATGGGCGTGGAGGACTACCTGCTCACCGCCGTGCTGCGCGGCGTGATGGGCCAGCGCCTGGTCCGCCGCCTGTGCGACGACTGCAAGCAGGAGGTCCTGGCCCCGGACGAGCTGGTCGCCCGCTTCGACCTCGCCCGCCGCACCACCCGCCGCCCCATCACCCTGTTCCACCCGGTCGGCTGCCCCCAGTGCCGCAACACCGGCTACCGCGGCCGCCAGGCCATCGCCGAGTTCCTCGCCCCCGACGCCGAGATCGAGCGCCTGATCTTCGCCCGCACCGACCACCCCACCATCGAACGCGCCGCCGTTTCCGCCGGCATGGTCACCATGTTCGACGCCGGCCTGGAGGCCGCTCTGGCCGGCACCACCACCATCGAGGAAGTCGCCCGCTCCATCCGCGCCGAAGGGTAGGGCACTCCGAATCGAACCTTCGCCTGGGCACCCGGCGGGGCGGGCAGCCGCAGCCCAACGGCAATCCCGCGTGTTCCCGCTTGCTCCAGCGACGCCCGCTCCGCATAATGCGGAGCAGACGAGGGCGTGCTCCCCGTCCGGACGAGGACATCCGATGGCCGAAGCCCCCACCGACCTGATCATGGAACAGCTCAAGCTGATCCGCGCCACCCAGGCCGAGCACGGCCAGGATCTGGCCGCGATCAAGCGCCGCCTGCTGGCCGTCGAGTTCAACATCACCCGCATCCGCCGCGAGAACGCGGGCGACGCCGACACTGCGATGGCGGCGATCCTGGACCATGACAAGCGGCTTGACGCCCTGGAACAGCGGCTCCCGCCGTTCCCCGCCTGATCGGCATGACCCCTACCCGGTTGCGGGATGCGATCGCCTGCCTCGGCTGGACCCAGCGCGGTCTGGCCCGGATGCTGGACTGCGACGAACGCATGGTGCGCCGTTGGACCGCCGGGTCGGGCCCCATCCCGTCCGAGATCGCCGCCTGGCTCGACCGGCTGGCGGCCGCGGCCGCGGCCAACCCGGCGCCAACCGACTGGCGCCTGCGCCCGCTTGAGCGCGGGGCCGAAGGGTAGGGCGATTGCGACCCGGCTCAAGCGCGTCCACGAGTTGCCGATCTCCGATGCCATGGTGGCCGAGATCGTCCAGTCTCGCGGGGCCACGGCTGGCTATGACCCTGCAGAGATCGGTGGGCACTCCCTGCTGTCAGGCTTCCTGACGAGCACCGCCAGGGCGGGGGCACCCATTGTCAAAATGAAGGAAGTAGCCCGCCACAAGAGCCTGGACGTGCTGGTAGGCTACGTCAGGGACGCCCGGGCGTTCACGAAACTACGCCGGGGATTACTTTGCATGATGCCGGAGGGGTGGACTGGGATGGCGAGGCGGGCCAAGTAGGATCGAAATGTCCGAACCACGGAGCTTTCTCCTGAGATACGTCGGCGCCCGTTTCGAGGGCCGCCGCATGCCGCTCGACGTGCTGGGCGACTTGGCAGCCTTTAGGGACCTCCTCGTCTCGTATGCAGCGGCCGAGTGGCGAGCGGACCACGCCGAGCGTGAGCGCCTGCCCAAAAACTTTGAGAAGAGCATCTCTTTCGACTTGGTCGACATCGAGGACGGCAGCGCCATGCCGAGGATCGAGTGGTACCGTGGTACGGTCCAGCAGCAGCTTCCCGAGTTCCGCGACGAGCTCGAAGTCCTGGTCGACCGGTCCTACGAGAGGGTCTTGGCGCTGTTCGACCACGCAACCGGGCCTTCGGCCGCGCTGGAGCTTACGCCTGACAACATCCGGGCTCTGAAGAGGTTCGGAGGCAACCTGCTCCCGGAGGAGAAGATCGAGTTCCCGGGCAGCGCGGGCGAGGACGGCAAGGTCGTCTACCTCAACAAGTATCGCAGGGAATGGCTGATCACCCGCGGCGGGGACAGCTACAGGCGACGGTTCGACGGGACCGGCAGGCTGCTGGGCTCTTTCATGGACTCCACCGAAACGAACGGCTTCATCAAGGTCGACACTCACGAATATGGACTTATCGAAGTTCCTGTCTCCGCTGAGCGGGTAAGGACCGACTTCGACGGCAGCGTTCTCTCCGAGGTATTCTTCCGCCTGCACGTGGAGCTGGACAACAACGACGCCTTCCGCAGCGTCGTGAATGTTTTTGACGTGGACGTGGTCCCGCCCAAGGTTATGGCCGCGATGTCTGTCTGCCGGGAGCGGATCGCGTCCCTCCGCTTCCTCGCCGATGGCTGGCATGACGGTTCCGGCAAAGCGCCTACCCCAGAAGCCGCAGCCACGGCGATTCAGCTTATCTCGCGCAAGCCGGATCTGTCCGGCTGCTACCGGATATTCCCAACGCGCGCCGGAGGGCTGTTGATGGAATTCGTCCTGGCTGGATGGGATTACTCCATCGAGATCGGCGCCGAAGGGCGGGTAGAGATCTATGGGACCCAGATCGGCGCCGAAGGCGAGATGGACACGGCGGTTCTCGACGCGGACAGCGACGAGTTCATGAAGGAGTTCGACTTGGTGACCGGTGGACGTGGATGACCGGAGCGGACGGCAGACCCTCGGCGGAAGACGACGAGGCGGCTCTTCCCGACGCAAGCCCGATCGGGACATCCGAGGAGTTGCTTTTCCGGCAAATCCACCCGACCCAGCTTCAGGGGGGCGTGCTTTCCAGCGCCATCTTCGTCCCGACACCGGATGACGATGATCACCTGTCGGTCGATCGCTCCTCCCTAACATCTGCCAAGGAGTCGTTTGAGCTGTTTACCAGAAACGGATTGTCCTCCATTGCAGTCTGCGGCGTGACCGTCGGCGAGTTCGGCAAGGAGGGCCTTCCGTGCCATCCCGACCCGCTCCCGGCAACGGAGATGCTGGAGGCGAACCCAGCCCATGCCTATGCGGACTACGCCGGCGCGACAGGGACCAATAAGCGGAAGAAGCTGGCGCAGCGGCTCCGGACCGTGGCTGCCGATCGCGGTACTCTCCATGCTCCGATGACCTGAGCAGATGTTGCGCGTCCTCGTCGACACATGCGTTTGGCTCGATCTGGTGAAGGACTATCGGCAGAAGCCGCTCCTGACCGCGCTGGATAGCATGATCAAGGGAGGGGAGGTATCGATCGTGCTTCCGGCGACGGTCCGGGAAGAGGTTGCCCGCAACAAGGACCGCATCATTAAGGAAAGCCAGAGAAGCCTCTCCAGCACGTTCAAACGAGTCAAAGAGGCCGTAAGCCAATTCGGTAGGGAGGCCGATAAGGACACGACCCTTAGCCTGCTAAATGAGGTCGACCACCGAATCGGCACGCTTGGCGAAGCGGTTAATGAGATGATCAAACAAGTCGAAACCATATTTGCAGAATGCGCAACGATAGTTACAACTGACGCCTTGAAGCTCAGGGCTGTTAACCGGGCTATCGCGGGACTTGCACCGTTCCATCGTAAGAAGAACAGCTTTAACGATGCCATCCTGATCGAGACGTTCACAGATCTGGTCAGCGCCGAGCGTGGAGGAGCTACCAAGTTTGCTTTCGTTAGCAGCAATCATACAGATTTTAGCGAGGTGAATGGAGACAATCGAAAGCCGCATCCCGACTTATTTGTGCTCTTCGCTCAGGATGACACGACCTACTCGCTTACCCTGGATCCAGTCCTCCGAAACTATGCTCCAGACTGGTTCGTTGACTTCCCCGAGGTCGATCTCGAGGCGTTGGAGGAGCCGAGGCGCCTTTCGCAAATCGTAGAGGCAATCGACGAGCTGTTCGACAAGGTCTGGTACAACAGGCACCTTGGCTTGAGAAACCGAGTTGAATCAGGTCAAACCAAGATTGTTGACAAAGTCGCACTTCGACCGGGCCGCCGATATCCTCAAAACGTCGTCGAGCGCGACATTTGGAAGGGGGCTGTGGCCGCCGCGGAAAGGGTCGAGACAAAGTTTGGTGATGATCTCGGTCCGTGGACAGATTTCGAGTGGGGCATGATCAATGGCAAGCTCAGTGCACTTCGTTGGGTGCTGGGCGATGAATGGGACATGCTCGACACCTAACTGCTGAAGGCGTGCGGGCCAGGCGTCCAGAATTAAAGGGCGGGTTGGGACCGACGAAGGCTCCCTTGTTCCATGGCACCACGGGTCAGGCGCTCGGGGACGCGAGCTTCGGCTTTGAGGGCTGCATGACGATCTCCTGATCCGCGGAATGGGAGCAGGTGACTGATCACCGGACGTCCGGACTGCGGCCCAGCCCTGCAATGGTAAACGTAAGTAGCTGGAGCAACGTCCGCTTTCGGGAACCTGGCGAACACCTGAATGGCTGAGATGAGCGCTTACCAGACTCGGTTCTGGATGTTGTCGGAGTCGAAGAACACCCCAGCGATGATCGGCCCAACCGGATCATACGCGATCCAGTACCGTCCTCGCTTCAGCCACAGCAGCTCCAGGCTCACCGATTCCGGATAAGGACGAGGCGACGCCAAGCCACGGTGAGGAGCGTTCAGGATCACAAGGCTCGCCTCGGCCAGCGCATGCCCCAAGTTTCGAAGCGCCTGCGGCCGCTGCCGCTCGACGTCGTAGCGCTCGAACTCTTCGATCTGTCCCCTGGCTTCCGGGGTGAACGCGATCACCGGGACCGGTTCGGCATCGCCTCGTCAGGGGTGACGCCCGTCTCTGCTTCCAGCCGTTCCGCCGTCGCCCGAAGCTGATCCAGCACCGGCAACAACGGCA
>CAXTCK010000043.1:0-20149 GCA_964242425.1 uncultured Acetobacteraceae bacterium
TGTGGGACGAGTACCTGAGCGGCATACGCAAGCAGGGCTCGTCGGTGGGGGCGGCGATCGAGCTGGTGGCGGACGGGCTGCCGCCGGGGCTGGGGGCACCGCTGTATGGCAAGCTGGACGCCGACATCGCAGGCGCGTTGATGGGCATCAACGCGGTCAAGGCGGTGGAGATCGGCGAGGGCGTGGCGGCGGCGGCGCTGACGGGCGAGGAGAACGCCGACCCGATGGCGATGCAGGACGGCGAGGTGGTGTTCGCGAGCAACCACGCCGGCGGCGTGCTGGGCGGCATCTCGACCGGGCAGCCGGTGGTGGCGCGGTTCACGGTCAAGCCCACCAGCTCGATCCTGACCGCGATGCCGTCGGTGACGCGCGGCGGCGCCGACACCACGGTCGCCACGCGCGGCCGGCACGACCCGTGCGTCGGCATCCGTGCTGTGCCGGTGGGCGAGGCGATGCTGGCCTGCGTGCTGGCCGACCACCTGCTGCGCCACCGCGCGCAGAACCCCCACGCGCCAGGGCGGCCGGTGCTGGGGGAGCGGCCGGTGCTGGGGGAAGGGTGATGCCTGAGCGCACGATGCTGTCCGAAGCAGCCGTCGCGGTGAGGCCGCCGCGATCGGCCCTGCATGGCAGCGTGCGTCTTCCCGGCTCGAAGTCGGTGACCAACCGGGTGCTGCTTCTGGGTGCCCTGGCGCGTGGCCGTTCGCGCCTCACCGGTGCCGGCAAGAGCGACGACACCGCGCACATGGCGCGTGCGCTGCGGGCGATGGGCGTGCTCGTCGAGGAGCCGGATCCGTCCACCTTCCTGGTGACCGGGACCGGCGGCCTGCGGGCGCCGTCCGAACCGGTGTTCCTCGGCAATGCCGGCACCGCCATGCGCTTCCTCGCCGCCGCTGCGGCGCTGGCGGATGGCCCGGTGGTGCTGGACGGCGACGCCCACATGCGCCGCCGGCCGATCGGACCGCTGGTGTCGGCGCTGCGGGCGATCGGCGTGGACGCGGACGCGCCGACCGGATGTCCGCCGGTGACGGTGGCGGGACAGGCGCGGCCAGACGGTTCCAGGAACGGCGGCTTCAAGGGCGGCCGCATGACGGTGGATGCCGGGCTGTCCAGCCAGTACGTGTCGGCACTGCTAATGCTGGCGGCATGCGGGAAGAACCCGAGCGAGGTCGTGCTGCAGGGCAGTGAGATCGGCGCGCGTGGCTATGTCGACCTGACCGTGGCGGCCATGCGCCGCTTCGGCGCGTCCGTGACCCCGTCCGGACCGGGACAATGGTCGGTGGCACCAGGCGGCTACGAGGCGGCCGACGTGGCGATCGAGCCGGACGCGTCCGCCGCCACCTACTTCTGGGCCGCGGCGGCGCTCACCGGCGGCGCCGTCGACATCGGAATGGACGCGGATGGACTGTCCCAGCCGGACGCCAAGGCGCACGCCCTGATCCGGCGCTTTCCCGACATGCCCGAGGCGATCGACGGGTCGCAGATGCAGGACGCGGTGCCGACCCTCGCGGTGATGGCGGCGTTCAACCGGCGTCCGGTCCGCTTCACCGGCATCGCCAACCTGCGCGTCAAGGAATGCGACCGCATACGCGCCCTGGCCGTGGGCTTGTGCCAGATCAGGCCCGGCCTCGGGTGGGAAGACGGCGACGATCTGCTGGTGGCCTCCGATCCGGCGCTGGCCGGGCAGCAGAGCCCCTGCCGGATCGACACCTGCTCCGACCATCGGATCGCGATGAGCTTCGCCCTGGCCGGCCTGCTGACCGACGGCGTGGTGATCCTCGACCCGGGTTGCGTCGCCAAGACCTATCCCGGCTTCTGGACCGACCTCGCGAGCCTCGGGGTGTCGCTGCAGCCGGCATCCTGACGCGGGCGCGGACCCGGCAGGACGCTCCCCAGAGCGGGACGCCATTCCTTGCGCTCAGGCGCTCCTCGCCGCAGTCACGAAGCGCCGGATCAGCACCGGATCCTTGATCCCGGGTGCGCTTTCGACGCCGGACGACACGTCCACGGCCGTGGCGCCGCTTTGCGCGACCGCTTCAGCGACGTTCTCCGCCGACAAGCCGCCTGCCAGGAGCCACGGCGCGGGGGCGGTCCAGCCGGAGGTGAGGCGCCAGTCGAAGCGGGCGCCGTTGCCGCCCGGGCGATCGGCCCCGGCCGGCTGGCGCGCCTCGATCACCAGCCCGTCCAGCGTGGTCATTGTCGGCAGCTCGGCCGCCGTCGCGATGCCGCAGGCGAGCCACACCGGCAGGCCAAAGCGGCGGCGCAGCGCGTCGGCGCGCGCGGCGCCGGCATAAACCTGCAGCACGTCCAGCGGCACCGCGTCGAGCACGCGCGCCACCTCGTCGTCGTCCGGCGCCACGAACAGGCCGACGCCGAGCGCTCGCCGTTCCAGGCGGCGGTGAAGCTCCGACGCCACCGGCGCCGCCACGGCGCGCGGCGAGCGGTCGAAGAACACGAAGCCGATCCAGTCGGCGCCCGCTTCCGCCGCCGCGTCCAGCGCGGCCGCGTCGGCGACGCCGCAGATCTTGACCGCGACGGAGCCGCTCATGGCACGGGCGGCGCGCCGGTGGCGAGGATCATGGTCTGGCCTCCAGCTCGGCGCGAACCGTTTCGGGATCGACGTTGCGGCACGTGAAGGCCTTGCCGATGCCCCGGACGAGGATGAAGGTCAACTGCCTGTCCCTGGTCTTCTTGTCCTGCCGCATGTGGGCGAGAAGCCTGTCGGCCGATAACGGCCGGCCGCAATCGCCGATGCCGGTCATCATGCGCAGACCGCGCAGGTGGGTTTCCAGCCGCGCTGCGTCTTCCGGAGGACAAAGGCCGAGCCGCACTGACAGGCGGAACGCGAGGACGAGCCCGATCGAGACCGCCTCGCCGTGCAGCAGGCTGCCGTCGTAGCCCATCTCCGCTTCCAGGGCATGGGCAAAGGTATGGCCGAGATTGAGCAGGGCGCGGCCGTCCGGCTTCTCCTCGCGCTCGTCGTCCGCGACCACGGCCGCCTTGAACGCGCAGACGCGATGCACCGCCTCGGCCTGCGCCGCCGCATCGCCCGCCAGCAGGAAAGCGCCGTTGTTCTCGCACCAGGCGAACAACGACGGGTCGCCGATCAGCCCCGCCTTCACGATCTCGGCGTAGCCGGCGCGGAGCTCGCGCAGCGGCAGGGTGGACAGCATACTGGTATCGGCCAGAACCGCGAGCGGCTGGTGGAAGGCGCCAAGCGTGTTCTTGCCGAACGCGGTGTTGATGCCGACCTTGCCGCCGACGCTGGAATCCACCTGCGCCAGCAGGGTGGTGGGGACCTGCACGAACGGCAGCCCGCGCAGCACCGCCGCTGCCGCGTATCCGGCCAGATCGCCGATCACGCCGCCGCCGAACGCCAGCACCGTGGTGCGTCGCTCCACCGCCTGCGACAACAGGGCATCGGTCACCCGGCCGAAGCCGGACAGGCTTTTCGAGGCCTCGCCGGCCGGCACCACCACCACCTCGGTCGCGATGCCGGCTTCCGCCAGGGCCGCCAGCAGGCGCGGCAGGTGCAACGCGGCTACCGTCTCGTCCGTGACCACGGCGATCCGCTTCTGCGGCAGCAGGGGAGCCAGCAGTATGCCGGCGCGATCCACCAGCCCGTTGCCGACCAGCACCTGGTAATGGTCGTGTCGCAGCGCGACCTCCAGGCTGCGCGGCGGCTGGAACGCCGCGAGCCTTGCGGCGATCGCAGCGGCGACCCCGTCTGCGCTTTCTTCGCTGTTGTCTTGCACCAGATCTGCCTCCGCATAGATGGGATAGCGGTGCTTCATCAGTGCCGCCAGACGGTCTCGTGGCCGGTCGTTCAGCATCGGGCGGTCAGCCGCGTCGCCGACCCGGCGCACCATCTGGTCGAGCGACGCCCGCAGCCATACCGAGACCGCGTTGCGACGGATGCTGCTCCGCGTGTCGCCGTCGAGAAAGGCGCCGCCTCCGGTCGCCAGCACGATCGGCGGGCCATGCAGGAGCTGGCAGATCAGGTCCCGTTCCAGGCGACGGAACTCGGCCTCGCCATGCCGCGCGAAAAACTCGGCGATGCCCATCCCGGTAGTCTGCTCGATCTCCGCATCGGAATCGCGAAACGGTTGTCCGATGCGGCAAGCCAGGAGTCGGCCCACCGTGCTCTTGCCTGCGCCCATAAGGCCGACCAGCACGATTGATCGTGATGGGAGCCGGAAATCGGGCTCCTGTCGCATGGACAACTGCGAATGAGGAACGGGAACCGTCATGAGGGTGTCGGGGGATCGGGACGTTGCATACGGCGGGTGCCGGTGTTGCGGCGGATCCAGCCTGATAACGGCACCGCGGCCTAGCCTGCTCGCCTGGAGCCATCCGCACCCGGCAGCTGGAACACCTGGACGTTGCTTCCTCCGCAAGCCTTTGCCGCGTAGAGGGCACTGTCCGCCTGGTGCAGGAACACCTGCTTCTGGATGCCAAAAGGCGGAGCGACAGCGACACCGACGCTCGCGCCGACCTCGATCACGAGGCCGCCAAGGTCGAACGGACGGCACAAGGATCGGACGAGCTGTTCTGCCAGGCTTCGTGCGGTGGCCAGACACGCCTGACCGGGCAGCAGGACCACGAACTCGTCTCCCGCATAACGGGCGACCAGCGAGCGTTCCCCGATCGTTTCGCTGATCCGAAGTGCCGCCGCCTTCAGCAGGTGATCCCCTACCTGATGGCCATAGGAGTCGTTGACGGTCTTGAAGCGGTCCATGTCGATGAACATGGCGACGCACCTGACGTCCGTCGATGACGTGCCGAGGGCATGATCCAGCCAGCACTCAAGCAGGAGGCGGTTCGGCAGGCCGGTCAGCGCGTCGTGCTGGGCATCGTAGCTGGCCTGGATTTCCTTCTGACGGCTGATCTCGAGCTCCCGTTCAAGGTGCCGGATGACCCCATGAAGCGAACGGATCTCGCCGAGCAGGGACGACTCGAGCCGTCGGTCAGACCCGGCGGGATCGCGATAAGCGGGGGCCGGCCGAGTGCCGGCACTGTTGACTTCGCGCATCCGTTCGGAGGAACTCCCGCCGGCGGCGGAAGGGCTCATGTCAGGACGGCTCTCGCAGATCATGACAGTCATCCTCGCGGCAGGATCGGCGCGCTTCACGCGAACTGCTGCTCCCTGTTCCGGAGCATCACGTCTTCCATGGCCGACACGAAGAGGTGGGCATCCTGGACGCGCAGCCCGGCGAGATTGATGCGGCCGCTATCGGCGATATAGATGGCGTGCCTGTTCCTGAGCCTGGCGGCGAAGCCGCCATCCACCGGCAGCTGCGTGAACATCCCACGCTGATCCGCCAGAAAGTCCAGGCGCGGATCGGCTGCAATGATCGCCTGCCTCACGTCCATGATGCGCTGGCGCATGTCTTCCAGCTCGATGCGCCAAAGCTGTTCCAGCTCCCGCGATTCGAGAATGGTGCGGACAACCGCTGCTCCGTGGTCGGGCGGCATGGACCAGTTGGCACGAATCAGCGACAGGAGGTTGCCGTACATGACGTCCCCCAGGTCGGCATCGGCTGCGAGAACGACGAGCGCTCCGGTGCGCTCGCGGTAGAGTCCGAAGTTCTTGTCGCAGGAATAGGCCACGAGCACGGTGTCGATACGCGACATGATCCGCTCGATGCCCTGCCGGTCGGGCTCAAGCCCGTCCCCCAGGCCCTGATAGGCGAGGTCGATGAACGGCAGGAGCTGCTTCTCGACAAGGAGATCAGCGATGCTGTCCCACTGCTGGCTGGTGAAATCACAGCCTGTCGGGTTGTGGCAGCATCCCTGGAGTACGACGACGTCGCCTGCGCATGCGGACGATAGCGCCGCATGCAGCTGATCGAAGCACACCGCCTGGTCCTGCGGGTCGTAGTAGTCGTAGGTCGAGATGGCGAAGCCCGCCGCCTTGAAGATGGCGGTGTAGTTCGGCCAGCTCGGCATGCCGAGCCATACCCTGGCCGACGGGCTGGCCCTGGCGATCAGCTCTGCGCCCAGCCGCAACGCGCCGCAGCCGCCCGGGGTCTGCACGCCGAACAGGCGATCCTTTCCGACCGCGCCGGAGCCGACAATGATCGGCAGGAGAAGTTCCATGAACCGTTCGTCGCCCTGTGAACCAAGGTAGGATTTCGTCTGCTGGTCCCGGACGAGCGTCTGCTCTGCCCGCTTGACGACGTTCATGACCGGCGTGCGACCGGTGTCGTCCCGATAGGTTCCGACTCCCAGATCGATCTTGTTCGGCCTTGCATCCCTGGAAAAGCTGTCGATCAGGGCCAGCAACGGGTCCTTGGACTGCGGGATCAAGGAAAGGAACATCAAGATACTCCAAACCGGCTCGACGTATCGCCGTTGCGCAGCTGCACGACGCTTTGCATCGAAAGTGCCTGGTGAAACAACCTAATCGAAACTTCCCAAGGTAGAAATGCCTTTTGCTTGAACAGAGCAATCACCGGATGTTTTTTATGTTCAAAAGTTAACTTGCCTACTGATGACTGAGTGAAAAGCTGGCATTGCAAACTCTCAAACGTCACAAATAGATGCGCGCTATCATAGGGTTTAGCCAAAGTTACGAATATTGCTGCTGGATGCTATCTTCTATTGTGATCCCGACACGACGTCTTTGTTCTGGAAGGTCATGACGCACTAGGTCATTGTCCGGCAGCGAACGCATCCAGCGGCTCAAACGGCTTTCTGATGTGTTTACCGAAGATCCGGCACTGGCCGTGCGTTTCTTTGAACATCGACACAAGGGGAAGATCGAGTGAGCGACACACAGGACACGTCCACGCCCACCACGGCCGAAGGCACGGGTGCCGCTCCCGGCGGCGGCGGCAGCGGCGGAACTTCGGTAGGCGGAAGCACGACGGGCGTCAGTATTCCGACTTTGCCACCACAGTATTCCACGGCTGATCTCGGCTTCTTCGTTCGGCAGACCGAATCGGTGCCGACCTCGGTCACGGTCGGGCCCGACGGCGCGCTTTATGTCGGCACGTTGTCCGGCGAACCGTATCCGGACGGCTACGCGTCGGTGATCCGCATCGCCAACCCGACGGCGACCACGGGCTTCAACGGCACCATCGCCAGCGGCGTGCCGCAGGTGTACGCGAGCGGGTTCAGCCAGATCCAGAGCCTCGGCTTCGACAACCAGGGCGACATGTACGTCCTGCAGTATGTCAACGCGGCGGCGATCTATGACCCGACCCAGAATCCCGCCGATCTGCCTCCAAGCCAGCTGATCAAGGTGTCAGCGGACGGCGTGCGGACCGTGATCTCCGGTCCGGAGCTCAAGCTCGGCAACTACCTGCTGGTCGACAAGGCGACCGGCGACGTCTACGTGGCGACCAACAACGCCGACACCACCAATGGCGAGGTGCTGCGCTACCATACCGATCCCACCAGCGGCGCAGTTTCGGAATCGGTGGTCGCCAGCGGGCTGCTGAACCCGCGCGGCATGGCGTTCGGGCCCGACGGCAACCTTTATGTTCTCGAAACCGGGGCGGGCGAGCCGGCCAACGCGCCGGGCGCATCGAGCGCTCCGGTCATCCCGTTCATCCCAGGCCTCGTGAGCGAGCGTGGCGGCGACACCGGTGGTATCGTCAAGATCGATATCACCTCGCCCGCAGGCGGGCAGACGCAGGTCCTGAGCGGCCTGTCGTCTTTCCGCGAGTTCAACCCGACCACCGGGCAGGATCGCGTGATCTCCGAAGGCCAGAACGGCCTGACGATCACCCCCGACGGCACCGTCTACATCGCCGCAGGTGGCGGGCTTGACCCGCAGACCGCGACCGCCGTGGGGCCGATCGCCAACGAGCTGGAAGGCGTGCTGAAGGTTTCTGGCCTGTTCGGCTCGGATCCGTCCGCAGCCACGGTGACGCCGGAGTTCAACTCGCTCACCTACGCGGCAGCGAACGGGCCCGACGGCTCCACCACTCTTTACAACACCGAAAGCAACCTCAACGACATCACCGTCGGGTCGGACGGCAACCTTTACGCCGTGGATGCCGCCCGCAACGTCGTCTATGGGCTGACGCCGGACGGAAAGACCGTGCTGAGCGCCACGGTCATCCAGAAGCAGCCGCCGGTGCTGACGCCGCCGCAGTACGCCGCAACGGTCGCGGCGGGTGGCAACCCGGCCGAGCAGTATGCGGCCGAGATCAGCAACATCACCTACAAGAATGCGCTCGGCCTACCCGACGTTCCGGGCAACGTTCCGGTGCTGTCCGCGGCTACCGACCAGGAACTGGCAAACCTTGGCATGGCGGTGATCAACACGCTGGACGCGCCGTCGATCAGTAAGCTGCTGTCGATCGATGCGACCCAGGTGGCGGGCATCGTCACCGCGGTCGCCGGAGCCCTCGACCCCGCGACGGAAGCGTCGCTGACGTCGCTGAGCGCTTCGGACGCCGGAACCCTGATCAGCCTCGCGGCCCAGGCCATCACCAGCGATCCGGCCATGGCGGCGATGCTGCCGACGATCACGCCGACCCTTGCCGAGGGCCTTATTCACGCGGTGGCGCCAAGCCTGGATGCGGCGACGAACGCGGTGCTGGGATCCATCGACCCGACGCAGGCGGCGAGCTTCATCACGGCCATTGCGTCCAACCTCGACCCGTCCACGGCCGCCACGATCGCGTCCCTCGGCTCCGCGGCGATCTCGGGCCTCGTTTCCGACGTGGCGACGACGATCGACCCCGCCACCCTGGCGTCGATTGCCGCCTCGGGAACGCTGGAGGTGTCCAACATCATCAAGACGACGGTGGCCGCATTCACCTCGCCAATCAGCGACATGCCGGCAGGTCCGCCGAGCTCGGTGCCAGCACCTCACGGCGAGGACAGCGAAACGGCGATCGCCAACCTCGACCCGTCGACCTCGGTTCTTCCCTCCGACCCGACCAGCCCGTCGGTTGATCCCACCAACATTTACGCGAACTACTTCGAGCCCTTCTTCGGCAACTTCGCGCCGGCCGCGGGCGACCCGCTCGCGTTGCCGACCAGCTCGACCAGTTCGACCGGCACCTACACCGTCAACAACGTCTACAACTTCGGCGATCGCCTGGCGGACAGCGGCACCTACGACCCGCTGTTGAAGGCGCTGGGCTACACCGCTCCGGCAACCACGGCGCCATATTCCTCCACCGGCGACTTCTCGGATGGTCCGAAGTGGACCACGGATCTGGCGCAGATCCTGGGGGCCAACCAGTCGGCGCAGTATACCAACTTCGCCTACGAGTTCGGCACCGCCCAGTCCATGTCGGACCCGCTGGATCCCTTGAACGGGGAACTGAACTTCCAGAACCAGCTCAACCTGTTCCAGCTGGCGAACCACAGCTTCACGTCAAACGATCTCGTCACCGTCACCTTTGGCGGCAACGACCTGACCCTGCCGACGACCAACACCCCGGACCAGACCATCGCGCTGACCGTGCAGTCCATCATCGGGGGCATGCAGCAGGCGGTCGACCTGGGAGCCAAGCACTTCCTGGTCAGCAACCTGCCGGACCTCGGCATCACGCCGTTGTTCAGCAGCCCGGCCTTCCAGGCGCAGACCGGCCTCACGCCGGCGACCCTGACCGCCGAAACCGACCAGTACAACAGCGCGCTCAAGACCGCCTTGACCACCTTCGCCAGCCAGACCGGAACGGACGTGAAGGAGCTGGACCTCAACGCCCTGTTCAAGGGCATCGTGGCCGATCCGGCATCCTATGGCTTCTCCAACGTCACCCAGCCGATCCTGTCTTCCACTCCCAGCGCGACAAGCTCGGCCGTGACCTACAACCCCGCCATCGTCGGGCAGAATCCGGCGGTGCAGCATTCCAGCCTGTTCCTTGACCCGTATTTCGACCCGACGGCTCTCGGCCAGGCGGTCATTGCTCAGACCGCGCGGAGCACCCTCACGTGATGGCTGACGGATCCGATACCCGTCTCGACGTTCTGGATGCCGGGGGGGCGACGCAAGTCGCCCTGCCTGCCCCGGAAACCGTCGCCGAAGGCTTGGTGCAATCCCTCAAGGACATGGGGGTCAGGAACGCGTTCGGTGTTTGCGGCGGTGCCCAGGCGCTGCTCTGGGCGGCGCTGTCGCGTCGCCTCGACGTGCTCCATTTCCGGCACGAAGGCGGAGCTGCGTTCGCGGCGGCGGAAGCCCATCTCGCCAGCGGGACTCCGGTGGTGGTGTTCACCACCACCGGCCCCGGCATCACCAATGCGCTTACCGGCCTTCTGGCGGCCCGTACCGAAGGCGCCAAGGTCGTTCTGGTGTCAGCCTATGCCTCGGCACCGCAGCGCGGGCGCGGCGGCATCCAGGAAACCAGCGGCTACACCATGCCGACCAGCGGGCTGTTCGAAGCCGGGGCATGGTTCGACGATGCGGTGATCCTGGAGAGTCCTGACCAGCTGCCGCAGGTACTGCGCCGGATCGAGGCCGGCTTCTGCCGCCCCGGCGGCTATGTCGCCCATGTCAGCATCCCCAACGCGGTGCAGGGCGCGCCTCTCGCGCAGCCCTTGCCCAGAGTGACGCCTGCGGCCATGGGGGCACGTGGCCGTCTGGCCATGCCGGGAGTCAACCACACCGCAGTGGCGCATTGCGCCGCGTTGCTGGCTGCGGAGCCTTTCGCGATCTGGGTGGGCTTCGGCGCCCGCGGCGCGTCTGCCGCCCTCCGGGCATTGGTCGACAAGACCGGCGCCCCGGTGATGTGCTCGCCGCGTGCCAAGGGGCTGCTGCCGGAAGACCATCCCTGTTTCGTAGGGGTGACCGGCATGGGCGGCCACAGCGACGCGACCGGGAGCTTCATGCGCACCTACGCGCCACGGCGGGTGCTGGTGCTGGGTACGCGCTTGGGGGAACCGACCTCGTTCTGGAACAACGCCTTGGTTCCGCCTGACGGCTTCATCCATGTGGATGTCGATCCAAGGGTGCCTGGAGTGGCCTTCCCGCAGGCTGAAACATTCGCGGTGCAGGCGGATGCGCACGATTTCCTCGAGGCGCTTCTGGCAGCCTGGCCGGTCGACGCTCCGAAAAGGCCGGCGCTCACGCTGGCGCGCGCCCATCCGGTGCCTCCGGCTCCGGGCGATGACGGCCATGGCGCGTCGCGCGTCCGGCCGGCTGCGCTGATGGCTGCGATCCAGCGGCTGGTGGTCGACCAGAGCGACGCGGTGGTCCTGGCAGAATCCGGCAACGCGTTCACCTGGGCAACGCACTATCTTCGCTTCGCGCAACCCGGGCGCTACCGCGTCAGCACCAATGTCGGCTCGATGGGCCATGCCGCGACTGGCGTGATCGGTGCCGCTGTTGTTCGCGGGACCGCACTCGCGATCGTCGGCGACGGCGCGATGCTCATGAACAGCGAGATCAACACCGCGGTGAAGCGGCAGGCCCATGCGTTGTGGATCGTGCTCAACGATGGGCGCTACAACATGTGCTACCAGGGCATGGCAGCACTCGGCATGAGCGGTGTCGCCGATGCCCTGTTCCCGCCGGTGGACTTCGCCAAGCAGGCGCAGGCGCTGGGTGCGGACGGGATGCGCGTCGAG
Organism: uncultured Acetobacteraceae bacterium; assembly: GCA_964242425.1. Taxonomy (GTDB): domain Bacteria; phylum Pseudomonadota; class Alphaproteobacteria; order Acetobacterales; family Acetobacteraceae; genus Lichenicola. Next base: position 11,530 of record CAXTCK010000043.1, read on the forward strand.
CGCGAGGACGCGCTGGAAGCAGCGCTGGAAGCCGCGTTGGCTGCGCCCGGTCCGTATGTTCTCGACGTGCTGATCGATCCCGACCAGGTCGCTCCCACGCGTGGCCGCAACGAAGGCCTTCGCGCGGCCCAGGCCGCACAGCAGCGGGACGGTCTCAGCTTTCCCGTCATCGCCGCAAACTAGAACGGAGCGTTTCCCTCGATGGAAAGCAACACTTTCGCCACCTCGACCTTTATCGCCGTTCCCGAAGCGGACGCCTTCGCCTATCTGCGCGACCTCAGGAACCTCGACGAGTGGACCCTCTATAGCCGGATGCTGGAGCAGATCGACGAGAACACGTGGCGCGGCACCGCGTCCGGCTACCAGCATGACCTGTACTACCATGTCCGCCTGATCGAGACGCCGAAGTTCCGTGGCGTGGAGTGGCACTGCGGCTATGAGTACGGGAAGTACTTCCAGTGCTATCCGGCGATGCTGTTCCCGGCCAGCTATCTCGGTTCGGACGAGGACGGCGTGTACTTCCACTGGCTGAGCTTTGTCGGACCGGAACGCCGCACGCCGATGATCATGCAGGGCATCCACCTGGTGCACACGGCCGAAATCCGTTCGCTCAAGGCGGCGCTCGAGCGGAAGGCAGGCCTGCAGACGGCGGCGCGTGGCCGGTTCGACATCCAGACGGATTCCATCTTCGTCGATGCGCCGTTCGATCTGGCGTCACCCTACCTCGGCGACGTGCGCAACATGCAGGACTGGGCCTACTTCCTGAAGCCGAACGGTGCCGCCGACGCGACGCAGGGCAGCTTCCTCGACGAGTACGGCCAGAAGGTCGAGATCAAGAGCGAAACCTTCGACTGCGGCAATTACTCCATCATCGAGTTCGAGCACCGCTACGTGGACAGCGTGCAACGCACATGCCTGGTGCTGGTCCCGTGTTCGCACGCGTTCGGCAATCCGAACGCGAAGGGCTGCGTGCAGCACCGCGTCGCGTTCTTCGAGCGTGGCATCCCGGCGCAGCGGGGAAAGCTGCAGATCGAGGATTATGGTGCGGAAAGCATGAGCCTCAAGCGCGTGCTCGAGAACAAGGCCGGGAACCTCCAATCGTTCGGCCGCGGCATGAGCTATGTGCCGGAGGCGGCGCTGTGACGGCATCGCTCAGCACGACGTCGCTTGATCTTGGGGTGAGGCTAAGCCACGAGCCGGGCAGCACCGGACTGGAGCCCGCGGGTCTTGCTTGGGACCGGGCTGAGCCCATCCCTGCGCCCGGCATCCTGCTGCTCGACAACTACGACAGCTTCACCTTCAACCTGTTCCACAGGCTGGGCGAGCTGGGTGCTCGGGTCGAGGTGCGCCGCAACGATTTCTCCACCCCGGAGGAAGCGTTGCGCCTGGGCCTGGACGCGGTGGTGATCTCCCCGGGACCTTGCGATCCGGACCGGGCCGGGATCTCGCTCGGGCTGATCAGGAAAGCGGCGGAGGTATGCCCGGTACTCGGAGTGTGCCTCGGCCACCAGGCGATCGGGCAGGTGTTCGGCGGCCGCGTCGTGCGGGCGCCGACGCCCATGCACGGCAAGGTCGACCTCATCCACCACGACGGCACCGGGTTGTTCAAGTCGCTGCCCAGCCCGTTTCCGGCCACCCGCTACCACAGCCTGATCGTCGAGCGGGACAGCCTGCCGCCGGATCTGAAGGTCAACGCGTGGACCGGGGACGGCCTGATCATGGGCCTGCGCCACGAGCGTCTGCCGGTCCACGGCGTGCAGTTCCACCCGGAAAGCATCGAGACGGTGGCCGGACACGCCCTGCTGAAGAACTTCCTGGCCATCGTGTCGTCCGGCTCGCAGGCATGAGCCAGGCCTTGAAGCCCGTGCTTGAACGCTTGGCGCGCGGCGAACAGCTGACGGCCGAGCAGGCCGAGGCCACGTTCGACGCCATCTTCGACGGCGACGCCACGCCTGGGCAAATCGGCGCCCTCCTGATGGCGCTGCGTGTCCGCGGCGAAACGGTGCCGGAGATCACGGGTGCCGTGCGCTCGCTCAGGGCCCGCATGGTCGCGGTGCACGCGCCGGACGGTACCATCGACACCTGCGGCACGGGCGGGGACGGCAAGCACACCCTGAACATCTCGACCGCCGTGGCCTTTGTCGTCGCCGGCTGCGGCGTGCCCGTGGCCAAGCACGGCAACCGCGCGGTGTCGTCCCGCTGCGGCGCGGCCGACGTGCTGGAAGCGCTGGGCGTCAACGTCGAGGCCAGCGCGGACGATGTGGGCGAGACCATCCGCAGAACCGGGCTCGGCTTCCTGTTCGCCACCAGCCACCACCAGGCCATGCGCCACGTCGGCGCCATCCGGCGCGAGCTCGGGCTGCGCACCATCGCCAACCTCCTGGGGCCATTGTCCAATCCGGCGGGAACGCGGCGCCAATTGTTGGGTGTCTTCTCCAGAGAGTGGCTGGTGCCGGTGGCCGGCGTGCTCCGTGCCCTGGGCTCGACCCGTGCCTGGGTCGTGCACGGGGAGGACGGGCTGGACGAGCTGACCACCACCACCCGCTCGCACGTGGCGGAGCTCCGCGAGGACGGCAGCATCGTCTGCTTCGAGGTGGAGCCCGAGCAGGCCGGTGTTTCGCGTGCCGAGCCGGATGCGCTGGTCGGTGGGGATGCGCCGCACAACGCCCGCGCCCTGTCCGCCCTGCTTGCCGGCGCCAGGGGTCCCTACCGCGACATCGTCGTGCTCAACGCGGCCGCGGCTCTCGTGGTCGCCGGCCGCGCCGACTCGCTGCTCCCCGCGGCCAGGCTGGCGGAACGGTCGCTGGACAGTGGCGCTGCTGCCGCAACCCTTGCAGCCCTGGTCCGGTCGACCAACGAGCTCGCCGCATGAGCGACAAGCTTGCCGAGATCTGCGCCGCAACGCGGCAGCATGTCGTGCGCTGCCGAAACGACGTGTCGTTCCCGATGATGGAACGACAGGCCCTTGCCGCAAGCCCGCCGCGCGGTTTCGTCCGTGCCTTGCGATCGGCCAGCGAGAACAACCGCACCGGGCTGATCGCCGAGATCAAGAAGGCGAGCCCGAGCCGGGGGCTGATCCGCGCGGATTTCGACCCGGCAACGCTGGCGGCGTCCTATGAAGCCGGCGGTGCGACGTGCCTGTCGGTCCTGACCGACGTGCCGTACTTCCAGGGTGCGCTCAGCTATCTTTCCGCGGCACGCTCGGCGGTGCGGCTTCCGGTGCTCCGGAAGGACTTCATCGTCGACCGGTATCAGATCTTCGAAGCACGGGCCGCCGGTGCGGACGCGATCCTGCTCATCATGGCGGCCTTGAACGACAGCGAGGCATCGGACTTCGAGCGTTGCGCCCGGGACCTGGAGATGGATGTGCTGGTGGAGGTGCATGATGAGCGGGAGCTTGACCGTGCGCTCGATCTCCAGTCGCCCTTGATCGGCGTGAACAACCGGGACCTGAAGACGCTCCGGGTTGACCTGTCGACGACGGAACGATTGTCCCGCTTGGTGCCGAAGGATCGCATGCTTGTCTGCGAAAGCGGGATCGAGGCCCCGGCCGACATCGCCCGCATGAAGGCGGTCGGGGCTGGATGCTTCCTTGTCGGAGAAAGCCTGATGCGCCGGACCGATGTTGCGTCCGCAACCGCAGCGTTGCTGGCCGAGGTGACCTCATGATGCAGACTTGGCCGTCGCGCGACGTCCTGACCAGGGCCTACGAGGCCGGGCGGTCGCAGGTCGTGTGGACGACCCTCGTCGCCGATCTCGAGACGACCCTCGGGGCGATGATGAAGGTCACCAAGGCCGAGCGCTACAGCTTCCTCCTGGAGTCGATCGAGGGCGGCACCACCCATGGCCGCTATTCCTACATCGGCTTCAGGCCGGACCTGATCTGGCGCTGCCGCGGCCAGCAGGCCGAGATGAACCGCACGGTGCTTCGTGGTGGCGAGGTGTTCGAGCCCGAAGCATCGTCGACCATGGATAGCCTGCGCGCGTTGATCGCGGAGTCTCGCATAGAACTGCCGCCGGAGCTTCCTCCGGGCAGTGCCAGCCTCATCGGGTTCTTCGCCTATGACTTCGTGCGGCTGATCGAGTCGCTGCCGTCGAACAACCCCGACGAGCTCGACCTGCCCGACGCCGTGCTGATGCGTCCGACAATCATCCTGATCTTCGACAACGTCATGCAGCTGATGACGGTGGTCACCACAATCTATCCAGCACCGGACGTTCCCGCCTCGACTGCTCTGGATCAGGCCTACGCGCGTCTGGCGAGCGTCACGGACGACCTCAAGCAGGGCCTGCCGCCGCCTCCGGCGACGCGTGTGGATGCGGCGTTGCCGCCGCCGGTGCCTAACCGGACGCGTGAACAGTACCACGAGATGGTCGAGCAGGCGAAAATCTATATACGGGCTGGCGACGCGTTCCAGGTGGTGCCGTCGCAGCGCTTCTCGCAACCGTTCGCGCTGCCGGCGCTGGCGCTCTATCGGTCGCTGCGTCGGCTCAACCCGTCGCCGTTCTCCTTTTATCTCGATCTGGGCGACTTCTCCCTCGTCGGCTCTTCGCCGGAAATCCTCGTGCGATTGCGTAACGACACCGTGACCATCCGGCCGATCGCCGGCACGCGTCCGCGGGGCAGCGATCGCGCGGCGGACTTGGCGCTGGAACAGGAACTCCTCGCCGATCCGAAGGAGCGCGCCGAGCACCTGATGCTTCTGGACCTTGGACGGAACGACGTCGGGCGCGTCGCCAAGGTCGGTAGCGTGAGCGTGACCTCCAAGATGATCGTCGAGCGCTACTCGCACGTCATGCACATCGTATCCAACGTCGAGGGTGAGCTCGACCGGGATCGAGCCGACCTGCTCGACGTGCTGTGCGCCGGCTTTCCCGCCGGAACGGTGTCGGGGGCGCCCAAGATCCGCGCGATGGAGATCATCGACGAGATCGAGCCGGTGCGTCGCAGCTTCTATGCGGGCGGCGTCGGCTACATCAGTGCGAATGGCAGTCTGGACACGTGCATCAGCTTGCGCACCGGCCTGCTCAAGAACGGGCGGCTCTATGTGCAGGCAGGAGGCGGCGTGGTCGCGGACTCGGATCCTGAGGCTGAATATCAGGAATCCTGCAACAAAGCGCAGGCGCTGTTGCGTGCCGCAAGGGATGCGTACGATCTCGCGATCAAGGAAGCGCCGAGTGTCGGCAACGGGTAAGTCTCGTCGAAACGAAACAATTTCATGAAGTTCTGTGGCTGGTGAGCAATGGATAACTTTCTCGATGATGTAACGAACGCCGGAGCAGAAATCCTGTCGAGCCCACGGCTCCAGGACCATTTCGGCTCCTGGTCGCCAGGTTCCTGGCGGGACTGGCCGGTTCAGCAGATCCCCGACTATGCCGACGCGAATCAGCTGGCCGACGTCGAGAAACGGCTCGCGACGTTTCCGCCGCTGGTGTTCGCGGGAGAGGCTCGTGCCCTGCAGACGCAGCTGGCGGAGGTGGCGGAAGGCCGCGCCTTCCTGTTGCAGGGCGGGGACTGCACCGAAAGCTTCGCGGAATTCCGGGCTGACAACATCCGCGACACGCTGCGCGTGCTGTTGCAGATGGCGGTCGTTCTCGCTTTCAGCTCCGGCCTTCCAGTCGTCAAGGTGGGCCGGCTGGCCGGGCAGTTCGCCAAGCCGCGCTCGTCGGCTCTCGAGCGCCAGAACGGGGTGGATCTTCCGAGTTACCGTGGCGATATCGTCAACGCCCTGGACTTCGACGAGGCGTCGCGCCGTCCCGATCCCGAACGCCAGGTGCGCGCCTACTCGCAGGCAGCCGCCACGCTCAACCTGTTGCGGGCGTTCACGAGCGGTGGCTACGCAGGCCTGAACCAGGTCCACAACTGGAACCTGCATTTCGTCGCGAACTCGCCGCAGGGCGAGCGCTATGGCGAGGTGGCCGACCGCATCTCCAAGACGCTGGGCTTCATGACGGCCTGCGGCATGACGGAGGCCAACACGCCTCGCATGGCCAGCACGGCGCTCTACACCTCGCACGAGGCGCTGTTGCTCGGCTTCGAGCAGGCCCTGACCCGCACCGACTCCATGACGGGCGCCTGGTACAACACCGCCGCCCACCTCGTCTGGCTGGGTGACCGCACCCGCAACCTTGATGGCGCCCATGTCGAGTATGTCCGCGGCCTTGCGAACCCGCTTGGATTGAAGGCCGGCCCGAGCACGGATCCGGACGACCTGCTGCGGCTGATCGACATCCTCAACCCGGGCAACGTGCCGGGACGGCTGACCATCATCGCGCGCATGGGACACGAGCAGGTCGAGACCTACCTGCCGCGGTTGATCCGGGCCGTGCAGCGGGAAGGGCGCAAGGTGGTGTGGTCGTGCGACCCGATGCACGGCAACACGGTGAAGGTGAAGTCGGGCCTCAAGACCCGGCCGTTCCAGCACATCATGCAGGAGATCGAGCGGTTCTTCGACGTCCATTGGGCGGAAGGAACCTATCCGGGCGGCATCCACATCGAGATGACCGGCCGCGACGTCACCGAATGCACCGGCGGTTCCAACGCCGTCTCGGAAGCGACGCTGTCCGACCGCTATGACACGCATTGCGATCCGCGCCTTAACGCGGAGCAGAGCCTGGAGATCGCCTTCCTCCTCGCCGAACGGCTCAAGGACAGGCGCACCTTCGGCGCGGTTCCGTCCTAGTGTCGATGATGTCGAATCCATCCGTCGATCCCGGGTTCCCCGACCCGACGGGACCGATGTTCCGCCAGATCACCTTTGTCGGGATCGGCCTCATCAACGGGTCGCTTGCCCGCGACGTGCGCCGTCTGGGTTTGGCCTCGCGCCTGGTCGCGACGGCGCCGAACGCTGCATCCCTCGACGAGGCGCTCGCCTTGGACCTCGTAGACGAGGCGACCACCGACGCCGCGGCGGCGGTACGGGATGCCGACCTGGTTGTCATGGGCGTGCCGGTGGGCGCGAGCGGCGACGCGGCGCGCGCCATCGCACCCGGGTTGCGCCAGGACGCGATCGTGACCGATGTCGGCTCGGTCAAGAGCCAGGTGGTCAGCCTGGTCGCACCCCATCTCGACATGCAGCGGTTCGTTCCCGGACACCCGGTGGCCGGAACCGAACGGTCGGGACCGGCTGCGGCGATCGATCGGCTGTTCCAGGGGCGCTGGTGCATCCTGACCCCTTCGGAACGCACCGGAAGCCGGGCGGTGGAGCGGGTCAGGGCATTGTGGGAGGCGGTCGGGTCGCGGATCGAGCTGATGAGCGCCGAGCATCATGACAAGGTGCTCGCCATCACCTCGCACCTGCCGCACCTGCTGGCGTTCAACATCGTCAACACCGCCGATGATCTCGAAGGCGTGCTGAAGGCCGAGGTGCTGAAGTACGCGGCGGGTGGCTTCACCGACTTCACCCGCATCGCCGCTTCCAACCCGATCATGTGGCGGGACGTGTTCCTCCACAACAAGGAGGCGATGTTCGAGATCATCGGCCGCTACATCGAGGACCTGCTGGCGTTGCAGCGGGCCATTCGATGGGACGAGGCCGAGGCGCTTGTGGAACGCTTCGAAAGCGCGCGGTCGGTCCGGCGAGAGGTTCTTCGGGCCGGACAAGCCTACAAGCGGGTCCCGGCGACCAGCTACGAGAGGGTCGGCCCGCTACAGGTTGCCTAGTCCTGAGCCGGGCCTAGCACCAGACCCTTCGGTCCAAACCGCGAAACACCAGGGAGAAATGAACCATGGCAAACAGTGATGATGCAAACTCGGCAGGCGGGATGCTTCCCGACGTGTATGGAGCGGCCGCCAGCGGCGCCGTGATCGTCCCGACGGGAACCGTGACCAACGTCGACGGCAGCGATCGGCAGTTCGTGATCGATTACACCACCTCGACCGCCGGCATCAGCGGCGACACGGTCAACATCAACGGCGGCAACGACCAGTTCGTCATCATCGTGGACTCGCCGACGGCCGCCCAGGCCGCCGAGAACACGATCAACGTCAACGGCGGCAACAACAAGTTCGTGGTCGATTTCAAGTCGTCGAGCGCCGACGCGTCGCAGAACGGCAACAACGTCGTCAACGTCGGCGGAGGCAACAACCAGTTCGTCGTCCAGTACGACAACAGCGCCGGCCACAGCGGCACGCCGACCGGCAACAACGTTTCGGTCGACGGCGGCAACAACAACTTCGTCGTCAGCTACCAGTACCCCACCGTGAGCGCCACGCCCGGCGACCAGGTCCAGGTAACCGGCGGCAACAACGAGTTCGTCGTGGCGCACAGCAACGCGTCGTCCGGTCCCTACGACTTCAGCGCCTTGAACAACGGCGCGGCTGGCGGAAGCTCGGCCATCCCCTCGTTGCCGAGCGGCACCTTCGTCGGCACGACCGTGCCGCCCGCGAGCAGCGGCGTGACTGTCGACGGCACCAACAACCAGTATGTGGTGGCCAACGCGGCCGGCAGCGGCGGCGACGGCGCCGCCACGGTGGTGAGCGGATCGTCCGCCATCGGCGCAGCAGCTGCCTCCGGCATGGCGCTGTTGGGCAACCTGCCCAGTACTGCCGCGGCAAGTCCCGGCTCCGACAGCGACCTGACGGCGCTGCTGGGACAGAGCCCGTTCGGCGCGCTGCTGA
>CAXTCK010000044.1:0-19695 GCA_964242425.1 uncultured Acetobacteraceae bacterium
AGATGCCGGCGCCGATGGTGGAGCCGATGCCGAGCATGGTCAGGTTGAGCGCGCCGAGGCTGCGCTTCAGGCCGTGCGAGTGGGTTTCCGCCTCGATCTGCGCAAGGGTCTTGCGCAGGCCGAGACGCCCAACCCGTGGCTTGGCAGCACCCTGGGCTCCGGCCGTGGTGCTCATGCCGCGTCGCGTCCGCTGGCGCCGGGCACGACCGTGAACAGAAGGGCGACGGGAGGGCCGAACCGTTGCATGGTTGCCATGCGGTTATCGTATGGAGGACCGGAGCGGACGGTTCAAGTGCCTGTCGCAAGCGGTGAGGCATTCAGTCCGGCAGCGAACCGGGATACACCGTCGTCATGAAAGCGCCGCTTGCTGTCGTCACCATGGTCTACAACGAGGCGGTGTTCCTGCCCATCTGGCTGCGCCACTACGCAGCGCAGGCCGGCGCGGCGAACTGCTTCGTGCTCGATCACGGCAGCGACGACGGCAGTACCGGACCCGGGGCTCTGGGGCAGGCGGGGGCGCTGCGCATTCCCCGCTCGCCGCAGGACGACACCCGCCGCTGCGGCTTCGTGTCCGACTTCTGCGCCTCCCTGCTGAACTGGTACGAGGCCGTGATCTACACCGACGTCGACGAGCTGCTGGTGGCCGATCCGGCGGCGCATGGCTCGCTGACAGAACTGGCGTCATCGCTAGACCGCGACGCTGTGGTGACGGCGACGGGCTTCGACGTGATCCACCTGCCTGACGAGGAGCCGGCGCTCGACTGGGAGCAGCCGGTCACGACCCAGCGCAGCTGGCTGCGCACCAGCAGCGCCATGTGCAAGCCGGTGATGATCCGGCGCCGCGTGGCATGGGCGCCGGGGTTCCACTGCATCGACGACGTGCCGCGCTTCGGGCCGCTGTTCCTGTTCCACCTGCGCTATGCCGACCTGCCGTCCGGCCTGCTGCGTCTGCATCGCACCAGGAACCAGCCCTGGGTGACGCCCGAGGCGGGATCGCACCAGCGCATGCCGGATGGACGCTGGGAAGGCATGCTGCGGGCGATGGCGGGGCTGCCGAAGCGGGAAGGCGCCACGCTGCTGGCGGACGACCCGATGCTGTCGGCGTGGCAAGACCAAGTGATGCAAAGCACCGCCGGTCGCGACGATGCGCTCTACCGGATCGATCTGCACCTGAGCGGCGACTCGCTGTGGCGCATCCCGGACCGCCTGCGCGGCAGCTTCTAGAGCGACCCGGTTCGGGGCGACACGGTCCCGTCCGCCGCGAGGCCATCCCAGGGCCCGCCCGCCGGGTGCCGGAACCGTCGGTATGGCGCCTCGTTAGACAGCATCGAGCTGAGCGGAGGCTGGTCATGCCTGGCAAGACGAACAAGCGCTTCCCTGCCGCCTTCCTGGCGTGCGCCGCCTGCGCGTTGCCGCCGACGCCGGGTGCGGCTCAGACCGTAGGTGGCCAGGTAGCTGGTGGCCAGACGGCGGCGCCATCCCATACGGGAAACCAGCGCATGCGGGCAGTCGTGGTCCCCAATCGCGGGATCGATCCCGGCATGAGGATCAAGCCGCCCGATATGCCCCCGCGGAGCACCCCGGTGATACGGCCGCCGACGACCACGTCGGACGGATCCGCCGTGGTCGTGCCCAAGTAGGGCCGTCAGCTCTTCGTCTTGCGTGCCTTTGGCGTCGCGGCGGGTGCCGACTTGGCACCCACCGGTTTGGTTGCCTCAGGTTTTGCAGCTCCAGACTTCGCGACCGGCGTCGGCTTGGCAACGGATTCGGTTGCCGGTGCGGACTTGGGCGTCAGCGTCGGCTTGTCCCGGCCGGCGGCGCCGGTGGGCGGGCCGTCCTCGGCCGCCTTGGCGCGCGCGACACGCTTCGGTTTCGGCGTCGGCTGGCTCTCGCCCTGGTCGGCGAACCGATCCGGGAACTCGCCGAGGTTCTCCTGGATGAAGGCTTCCTCCACCGGTTCCGTCGCGGTCGGATCGAAGCCCGGCTGGGTGGTCGGGTTGGGCAGCTGCCCAGGCCGCCCGGAATCCTCCATGCGCGTCAGCTCGCTGGCCCGCTCCCAGTACTCCTCGTCACGGCCGTGCGGGCCGCCATCGGCCTTCCACAGGTGATAGGCCCGTTCCTTGATGCGCGCGTCCCGGGCGGGATCGTCTTCGAGCGGGTTGTCGGACATCCTCGTTTTTCTCCTGTGATGGCGGCGCGCCGCTGCGGCCAGATCGTCATAACCCTGGAGTCGGTTGCAGGACCGACATCGTCGATCCTCCTCGCGGGGGTTTCCACCCGCTTACCGCATCGCCATCTCAGCTTCGCCATTCCAGGCCGAACAATCCAGGCCGTTCGCCGAACCCAGCCCATGAAAGGCAACGATATGCCCGACCTTCCTTCCGCCGTGTCAAGTTCGGACACGCGTCCCGCGACCGCCGTGCTCGGTGGCGGCTGCTTCTGGTGCCTCGAGGCGGTGTTCAAGGACCTGAACGGGGTGTCGGACGTCCTGTCCGGCTATGCCGGCGGCAGCACGCCCAACCCGTCGTACGAGCAGGTGTGCAGCGGCCGTACCGGCCACGCCGAGGTGGTGCGGGTGAGCTTTGATCCGTCGGTGCTGTCCTATGACGACCTGCTACGGGTGTTCTTCACCATCCACGATCCGACCACGCGCGACCGTCAGGGCGCGGATGTCGGCACCCAGTACCGCTCGGTGATCTTCACCGGTTCCGACGCCGAGCGCGACACGGCGCAGGCGGTGGCGCGGGAGATCATGTCGGCCGGGATCTGGGACGGGCCGATCGTGACAGAGATCGCGCCGCTGCCGGCGTTCCATCCGGCAGAAGCCGAGCACCACGACTACTTCGCCCTGCATCCTGGCGCCGGCTACTGCCGCGTGGTGATCGCGCCCAAGGTGGCCAAGTTCCGCAAGGAGTTCGCCGCTCGTCTGCGCCGCCCGGGCGTGGAACGACGCGCCGGGTGATCGTTTATCAATCATCGTCCTCGTCGAGAAAGAACTGGTCGGCTTCCTCGTCGAAGTCGAACAACTCGGCGTAGCGGGCCCAGCCGATCACCGTCTGCAGGGTCCGCCTCGCATACTCCGGCGACATGTGGTCTTCCAGCTCGTCGCGGAAGCGTTCGGCACGCGACCGGTGGTTCCAGCGTTCGTCCAGAACCTGACGGATCGCCGGCACCACCGCCAGGTTCTTCATCAGGCTGGCGCCCAGGATGCGTTTGCGTTCGTCCAGCTCGCCCTGCACGAAGCGCAGGCCGTCGCCGGTGAGGCGTATGTCGCCCTCCTCAAGCTCGGCGAACTTGAGCATCTGCAGGCTTTCGCCCAGCGGCAGCAGGTCGTCCAGCTCGAGCTGCAGCGAGCCCGCCAGGAGCGGCAGGTCGGCACGGCCGCGATACGGCTGCTCGGCCAGGGTTTCCATCAGGCCGGCCATCAGGTTCATCGGCAGCTCCGGCAGCGCCTGGTTGAAGGTGGAGCCCGGCTTGGCGGCGGCAGCATCGATCGCGGGCGTCTCGCGACGCGTCATCAGCCCGTAGATGCGATCCACGAACAGGCGGAAGGCCGGATCGTGCCGGTTGCGCGGATGTGGGAACGGTACCATCAGCTCGTGCGCCACGCGCCCGGGGTTGGAGGAGAACACGAGGATGCGGTCGCACATCAGCACGCTTTCCTCGATGTTGTGGGTGACGATCAGCACCGCCTTCACCGGCAGCTTCTTTTCCGACCACAGCTCGATCAGGTCGGTGCGCAGGTTCTCGGCCGTCAGCACGTCGAGTGCCGAGAACGGCTCGTCCATCAGCAGCAGGTCGGGATGCACCACCAGCGCGCGCGCCAAGCCGACGCGCTGACGCATGCCGCCGGACAGCTCCTTCGGATACGCGTTCTCGTAGCCGCCGAGGCCGATCAGGTCGATCGCCTCCTCGGCCAGACGCTCGCGCTCGGCACGCGCCACCCCCTTGGCTTCCAGGCCGAGCTCGACATTGGCCTGCACGGTGAGCCAGGGGAACAAGGCGAAGCTCTGGAACACCATGGCGACGCCGGGGGCTGGCCCGCGCAGGGGCATGCCGCGCCAAGTCACCTCGCCGGCGGTCGGGCGGAGCAGGCCGGACGCGATGCGCAGCAGGGTGGACTTGCCGGAGCCAGAGCGGCCAAGCAGTCCGACGATCTCGCCCGCGGTCAGGGTCAGGTCGACGTCGTCCAGCACCACCAGATCGGCGCTGCTTTCCTTGTGGTACGACTGACGACAGTTGCGTATCCGGATCAGCTCGTCGGCGGCGGCCGGCGGCTCGGTCAGGAGCTGAGGCGTGGTGTCCATCGTCGTGTCCTCAGGCGAAGGTAAGGCGTCGGGCCGCAAACGCGTACATCGGGCGCCATACCAGCCGGTTGAACACCACCACGAACAACGACATCACCACCACGCCCAGCGCCACCCGGGCGGTGGCGCCGGCATTGGTCGCCTGCGTGATGTAGCTCCCCAGCCCCGACGCGGTCAGGGTGGTGCTGCCCCAACTGGCGATCTCCGACACGATGGCGGCGTTCCAGGCGCCGCCCGAGGCGGTCAGCGCGCCGGTGACGTAGTACGGGAAGATCCCGGGCAGCATGACGCGCAGCCACCAGCGCCAGCCGTTGATCTGGAAGTTGCGCGCCGCTTCCAGCAGATCGCCGGGAAAGGCCGCGGTGCCGGCGATCACGTTGAACAGGATGTACCACTGCGTGCCCAGGATCATCAGCGGCGTCAGCCACACGTTGCTGCTGAGGTGGAAGTGCACGATGACGATCACGAAGATCGGGTAGAACAGGTTGGCCGGGAACGCCGCCATGAACTGCGCCACGGGCTGCGCCCGGCGCGCCCAGATCGGACGCAGACCGAGCCAGACCCCGATCGGCACCCACACCACCGTCGCCAGCACGATCATCAGCACCACGCGGGTCAGGGTGTAGCAGCCGAGCAGCACGACGTGGCCGATCTCGGCCGCGCTGAAGTTGGCGCGGGCGTACAACGCCACCTGCCAGGCGGCGACGACCGCGGTCAGCACCAGGAGCGAGAACCAGATCCCGTCGCCGAGGCGCCTCGGCACCAGGTTGCGGCGCTGCGCCGACGGGCGCGGGCCGAGCGGCAGGCCGCCGACCATGGTCAGCATGTCGCCGAACAAGCGGCTGGCGCGGTTCAGCAGGCGGGTGCGGCGGAGCAGCGCCAGCATCCAGGGATCCTCGGCCACGGCCCCCGCGGTGGTCTCGAAGCGGAACCGCGCCGACCACGCCACGAGCGGCCGGAACAGCAGCTGGTCATAGAGCAGGATCACCACCAGCATGGTCAGGATCGCCTCGAACACGGCGAAAAGGTTTCGGTGCCCGATCGCCGCTGAGATGAACGAGCCGATGCCGGGCAGGGTGACGGTGGTGCCGCCCACGGTGAAGGCTTCCGCCGCCACCAGCATGAACCAGCCGCCGGACATGGACATCATGGCGTTCCACACCAGTCCCGGCATGGCGTACGGCACCTCCAGCCGCCAGAAGCGCTGCCAGGCGGACAGGCCGAAGCCGCGCGACACCTCCTCCAGGTCGGCCGGCACCGTCTTCAGCGACTGGAACATGCTGAACGCCATGTTCCAGGCCTGGCCGGTGAAGATGGTGAAGATCACCGCGAGCTCGGCACCAAGCACCCGGCCCGGGAACAGGCCCATGAAGAACACCACGGTGAAGGTCAGGAACCCCAGGATCGGCACCGACTGCAGGATGTCGAGCATCGGGATCAGGATCGCGCCGGCCCGCCTGCTCTTCGCCGCCCATACCGGATAGGTGAAGGTGAACAGGAGCGACATGGCCAGGGCCGCGAACATGCGAAGCGTGGTGCGCACCGCGTAGCCCGGCAGGTAGGCCGCCTGGAGGTGGATCTCGTTGGCGCCCGGAGCCGACAACGGCGCCAGGGTGTGCCGGGCGATGCTGCCGACCGCCAAGGCCAGACCCAGCATCACCAGGATGGCGACGAAGTCGAACAGGTTGGGACGGGTTTCGACGGACGCGTTGGCCGGGGCGCGCAGGGCGGTAAGGCGCATTGGCAGCATAGAAGCCCCTCGATCGGCGTTCCTGTTTGTCCTCCGGCGGCTTTACCCTACCTCAGGATGCCTCGCCAGCCGGGGGCGTCGTGACGGTTGCGCGACCGGTTCCACCAGGGGCGGGACCGGGACCGGGGCCAGGGCCGCCGGAACCGGTGCTGCCGAAGCCGCCTTCCGCCCGCGCGGTGTCGTCCAGCGTCACGACCTCCCGCCATTCCGCCTGCAGCACCGGCGACAGCACCGCCTGGGCGATGCGCATGCCGCGCTCGATGGCGAACGGCGCGTCGCCCACGTTCATGACGATGACCTGGAGCTCGCCGCGGTAGTCCTCGTCGATGGTGCCCGGAGCGTTCGGAAGGGTGATGCCGTGCCGGAGCGCCAGGCCGGAGCGGGGCCGGATCTGCAGCTCGTGCCCGGGCGGCAGCGCCACCGCAAGCCCGGTCGGCACCAGCACGCGCGCGCCCGGCGCCAGCAGCACCGTGTCCGTCACCGCAGCGAGCAGGTCCATGCCGGCAGCCCCCGCGGTGGCGTAGGCGGGCAGGGGCAGGTCCGCCCCGTGCGGAAGGCGCCGGACCCGGATGGCCCGCACCTGGGTGGCATCAACCTGGGTGGCATCCACCGGAGCCGTCATGCCGCGTCCATCGCCAGATGGGCGGCGATGCGGGCGGCGAGGCGGACAGCCACCTCGTGCTTGTCCAGGCGCGGCCAAGCTTCGGTGCCGGCCGCAGTCAGGAGGTGGACCTGGTTGTGCGTGCCGCCCATGACGCCCTCCATGCCGACATCGTTGGCGACGATCCAGTCGCAGTTCTTGGCCACGCGCTTGGCCCGCGCGTGATCCAGCAGCGCGTCGGTCTCGGCCGCGAAGCCGATCACCAGCGCCGGCCGGCCCGGTCCGGGCGCGGACAGGAGGGCGAGGATGTCCGGGTTGAGAACCAGCGACAAGGACAGCGCGGCCTGTCCCGGCTGCTTCTTCAGCTTGGACGCGGATGGCGAGGCCGCGCGCCAGTCGGCCACCGCGGCCGTCAACACCGCGACGTCGGCCGGACCGGCGGCTTTGCAGGCCGCCAGCATCTCGCAGGCGGTCTCGACGTCGACGCGGGCGACGCCCGGCGGCGCCGGAAGAATGGTCGGGCCGCTGACCAGGGTGACGCGGGCGCCGCGTGCGGCGAGGGCGGCGGCGATGGCGTAGCCCTGCCGGCCGCTGCTTCGGTTGGACAGGTAACGCACCGGGTCGATCGGCTCGTGGGTAGGGCCGGCGGTGACCAGCGCGTGCCGGCCAAGGAGGTCGTGCGGCAGCGACGCCGACAGCAGGGCAGCGACCGCATCCACGATCGCCGGCGGCTCGGCGAGGCGGCCAAACCCGAACTCGTTGCAGGCCATCACCCCTTCCTCCGGGCCGACCAGATGGACGCCGCGGGCGCGCAGGGTATCCATGTTGGCGCGGGTGGCGGGGTGCTCCCACATGCGGACGTTCATCGCTGGCGCCGCCAGCACGGGGGTGTCCGTCGCCAGCAGCAGGGTGGTGGCGAGGTCAGATGCCAATCCCGCCGCCATCTGCGCCAGAATGTCTGCGGATGCCGGGCACACCACCACGAGGTCGGCGGAGCGGGACAGGCTGATGTGTCCCATCTCGCTTTCCTCCGTGAGCGACCACAGCGTGGTGTGCACGGGCGTGCCGCTCAGCGCCTGCAGGCTGAGCGGGGTGACGAACCGGGCACCGCTTTCAGTCAGCACGCAGCGCACCGCGCAGCCGCGCCCGACCAGCAGCCGCAGCAGCTCCAGCGACTTGAAGGCGGCGATCCCGCCGCTGACGATCAGCAGCACGCGCCGCCCGTGCAGCGGGTCGGCCGTCCCCGTCACAGGCGCCAGCCGGAATGGATCGCGGCGATGCCGCCGGACAGGTTCTGCACCGACACGCGAGCGAGGCCCGCCTCGCGCAGCATCCCGGCCAGGGCCTGCTGGTCCGGGAACTTGGCGATGCTTTCGGCCAGATACCGGTAGCTGGCGGCGTCGCCCGCGACCGCCTGGCCCAGGCGCGGCAGCACGTTGAACGACCAGGCGCGATACACCGGCGCCAGCACCGCCACCTGCACGCGGGAGAACTCCAGGCAGAAGAAGCGGCCGCCCGGCTTGAGCACCCGCCTTGCTTCCTCCAGCACCGCCGCCTTGTCCGTGCAGTTGCGGAGGCCGAACGCGATCGACACCCGGTCGACGCACCGGTCGGGCAGCGGCAGGCGCTCGGCATCGGCGACCAGGAAGCGGAGATCGCCGATCAAGGCGTTCTCCACCGCCCGCGTGTGCCCCACCGACAGCATGCTCGCGTTGATGTCGGACAGGATCGCCGGGCCGCCGCCCGCGCGCAGCCAGCCGAAGCTGATGTCCCCCGTGCCGCCGGCAAGGTCGAGCAGCCGCAGCTGCGGCCGCGGCGCCAGCGCCGACACGAAGGCGCGCTTCCAGGCGCGGTGGATGCCGAGCGACATGAGGTCGTTCATCAGGTCATACCTGGGCGCCACGCTGTCGAACACGGCGCGCACCATCGGCTTCTTGTCGTGCAGCGGCACGTCGCGGAAGCCAAAATCGGTGGTGGAGGGGGCGGGGCCTTGCGGATTGTCGCTCATGGAAGCCGGGTATAGCGTGGGGGCCAGCCATGCCGGAACTCCCAGAAGTCGAGACCGTGATGCGCGGGATGCGGGCGCATCTCGAGGGGCACACCATCATACGCGCCGAGATGCGCCGCCCGGACCTGCGCTGGGCGATGCCTCCGGGCCTGGCCGGACGGCTGCGCGGCGCCCGTGTGCTGGGCTTCCGGCGACGCGGCAAGTACATCCTGATGCGGCTGGATGGCGACGACAGCATGCTGCTGCATCTCGGCATGTCCGGCCGGGTCAACCTTGTCCACCTCGACCCCGCGGTGCCGGTGGCGGTGGGACGGCACGAGCACGTGGTGATCGAGACTGAGCAGGGCTGCCGGTTCGGCCTGGTCGATCCGCGACGGTTCGGCGCGATCGACCTGCTGCCAACCGCAGGGGAGGACGCGCATCGCCTGCTGGCAGGGCTGGGGCCGGAGCCGCTGGAGCCGGGGTTCGGACCCGAAGTGCTCCAGGCGGCGCTGGCCGGGCGGCGGACCAGCCTCAAGGCGGCGCTGCTGGACCAGCGTGTGGTGGCGGGGCTCGGCAACATCTACGTATGCGAGGCGCTGTTCCGGGCGCGGCTGTCGCCGGAGCGGGAAGCGGGCGGCGTCGGCCGGGCGGCGGTCGGGCGGCTGGTGGCCTCCATACGCGCGGTGCTGGAGGAGGCGATCGCGGCGGGCGGATCGTCCTTGCGCGACTACGTGCAACCGGACGGCGAGCTGGGCTACTTCCAGCATGCTTGGCGTGTGTATGGGCGGGAAGGGGAATTGTGCCCGGAATGCCCCGGGAAGCCCGCATGCGACGGCATCAACCGCATTGCGCAAGGGGGGCGGAGCAGCTTCTTCTGCCCGAGGCTGCAGCGTTGAACGGAGCGGCCTCACCGTGTCGTCGCTTGACGGCAACGGTTGTCGTAGCCTAGAAGACCGACCCTTCGCCGGGCGGGCTCGAAGCGAGACGTTCTCGTGCCGTGCCACTTCCCGGTCCTCGACCGCCTCGCACAGAACAGAGAATCATGGCGAACACCGCATCCGCGCGCAAGCGCATCCGGCAAACCGAAGTCCGCACCGCTCGCAACGCCGCGCGCAAGTCGCGCATGCGCACCTTCATCAAGAAGGTCGAGACGGCGATCGCATCCGGCAACAAGGAGCAGGCCGCCGCCGCGTTGCGTGAAGCCCAGCCGGAGATGCAGCGTGCGTCCGGCAAGGGCGTGATCCACGCCAGGACGGTGTCGCGCCGGATCTCGCGCTTGTCCGCGCGGGTCAAGGCGATCGCCGCCGCCTGATCGCCATCATCTGGCCACGGGCCGGATCGACGAGCCGTTCAACGGGCCACGTGCATGCACGTGGCCCGTTCTCGTTGCGGCACCCCCTCGAACGTTGCGCCTGTCAACCGCGTCGCGCCATCGATTTCCAGTTGACCGTGCGGTGATCAGCGCTTTCCGGACCGCGTCCAGATTCCCGTTGCCACCCACAACTCTGGGGCTTATCGTCTTTCAACGGTCATGACGCCGACCGGTCGCTGCGAAAGCCGCATCTCCTTGCTTGTGTACGGTTGAACGCGCCGCCCGTGGCGGCTTTGCGTCGTGTCGACCGCGCATCGGTGAAAGGTGCAGTCCCGACAACGAGCCTTGGCATCAATGGCAGAGTGGGTGGGGTGCGAGTGACGTTCAGCAGGCATGAGTCAGGTGTCCTGAGCGGCGCCTCGACCGATACGGTGATGGAGCCTGCGGCCACGCTGGCCGCTTCGTCCGACGTTCATCCACTCGCGGGCCATTGGACACGCATCTGCAGCCGCCTGCAGGCCGAGGTCGGGGAGGTGGAATACCACACCTGGCTGAGGCAGATGACGCTGGGGCCGGTGGATCACGACGAGATCACGCTTTATCTGCCGACCCGCTTTCTGCGCGACTGGGTGCGCAGCCAATATGGCGACCGTCTCGGCGCGATGTGGAACGGAGAAGTCACGGCCATCCGTCGCGTCGAGCTGATGCTCTCGCCCGAGCTGCGTGCGCCAGCCGCATCCGTCGTGGCGGCACACGCGGCCACGCCGTCGGCACCGCCCGCAGCCCTGCCTGTACCGGTGGTTGCGACCGTTCCGGTCCACATGCCGTCGCCCGCGCCGGCGGAACCGCGAGGTGACCTCGCGGCACCGCTCGACCCGCGCTTCAACTTTGACGGCTTCGTCGTCGGCAAGCCGAACGAGTTCGCCTACGCCTGCGCCAGGCGCGTGGCGGAACGTCCGTCCAGCCCGGGTTTCAACCCCTTGTTCCTCTACGGCGGAGTTGGGCTCGGCAAGACGCACCTGATGCACGCAATCGGGCTTGAGCTGACCCGTGCGGCGCGTGCCGCCGGCCCGGTGTCGGTCGCCTACATGTCGGCCGAGAAGTTCATGTACCGCTTCATCGCCGCGATCCGCTCGCAGCAGACCATGGAGTTCAAGGAGCAGCTCCGCTCGGTCGACGTGCTGATGATCGACGACCTGCAGTTCCTGATCGGCAAGGACAACACGCAGGAGGAGTTCTTCCACACCTTCAACGCCCTGGTGGACGCAGGCAAGCAGATCGTGGTGTCGGCCGACAAGTCGCCGTCCGACCTGTGCGGGCTGGAGGATCGCCTGCGCACGCGCCTCGGCTGCGGCATGGTGGCCGACCTGCACGCCACCACCTTCGAGCTGCGCATCTCCATCCTGGAAGCCAAGGCGCTGGCGTCGGGCGTCGCGGTGCCGCCCAAGGTGCTGGAGTTCCTGGCGCACAAGATCACCACCAACGTGCGCGAGCTCGAAGGCGCGCTCAACCGCATGATCGCACACGCCAACCTGTTCGGCCGCCCGGTGACGCTGGACGCGACGCAGGAGGTGCTGCACGACATCCTCAAGGCGCACGATCGCCGCGTCACCATCGAGGAGATCCAGCGCAAGGTGTCCGAGCACTGGAACATACGCCTCACGGACATGAGCTCCGCCCGTCGCGCGCGCGCGGTGGCGCGTCCGCGCCAGGTGGCGATGTACCTCGCCAAGCAGCTCACCTCGCGGTCCCTGCCCGAGATCGGCCGCAAGTTCGGTAACCGCGACCACACCACCGTCATGCACGCCGTCAGCCGTGTCACCGAGCTGATGGAGGTCGACACTGCCTTCGCCGAGGATGTCGAGCTGCTGCGGCGGATGCTGGAAAGCTGAGGGTCGCACCGGGCGCCCGCACGGGGTCCGGACCGGGCCAGCCCCTGCTTTCCCTTGATCCCGCTGGCTGCTAGGCTCGTTGTCCCGTTTGCGATCCCCGCTCGACAATGCCGGCGAGACCAGCACCATGAAGTTCAAGGCCGACCGCGCGACGCTGCTCAAGGCGCTCGCCCATATCCAGAGCGTGGCCGAGAAGCGGAACACCATCCCGATCCTGGCCAACGTTCTGATCGCGGTGAAAGGCGGCCGCCTGACGCTCACCGCGACCGACATGGAGATCGCCATCGTCGAGGAGATCGCCGCCAACGTCAGCCGGGAAGGCTCGACCACGGCGCCGGCCTCCGTGCTGTTCGAGATCGTGCGCAAGCTGCCGGACGGCGCCGACGTGGAGCTCGACCAGGCGGGCGGCGACGCGCCGCTCGCGTTGCGCGCGGGCCGCTACGCCACCAGCCTCAACGTGCTCGCGGTGGACGACTTCCCGTCCATGACCGCGGGCAGCCTGCCGCACCGGTTTCGCATCCCGGCGGTGGTGCTGCGCGGCCTGATCGACCGGTCGCGCTTTGCCATCAGCACGGAGGAAACGCGCTACTACCTGAACGGCATCTACCTGCATCCGGCCAAGGGCGACGCGGGCGAGATGCTGCGCGCGGTCGCCACCGACGGGCACCGGCTGGCGCGCGTCGAGACCGAGCTGCCCGCGGGTGCCTCCGGCATGCCTGGCGTGATCGTGCCGCGCAAGACCATTGCCGAGGTGCGCAAGCTGCTGGACGAGGCGGGCGAGGACGTGGAGATCGCGCTGTCGGACACGCGCATCCAGTTCACCATCGGCACGGTGATGCTGACCAGCAAGCTGATCGACGGCACGTTCCCCGAGTACGAGCGCGTGATCCCGCGTGACAACGACAAGATCCTTCGTGTCGGCAAGCGCGACTTCGCCGATGCGGTGGCGCGCGTGTCGGCGATCAGCCAGGAGCGGTCGCGACCGGTGAAGCTGTCGCTCGGACGCCACCTGCTGACCCTGTCCGCCGCGAGCCCCGACCAGGGCACCGCCAAGGAGGAGCTGGACGAGGGACGCGTGACCTACGACTCCCTGCCGATCGAGATCGGCTTCCAGGCGCGCTACCTGAACGATATCACCGACCAGATCGACAAGAACGTGGAGTTCGTGTTCTCCGACAGCGCGGCGCCCACCGTGGTGCGCGACGTCGACAGCCCGTCCGCGCTCTACGTGCTGATGCCGATGCGCGTCTAGCGTCCGCCGGACGCGTGCAGGGGACGGCGCCGCGCCTGGTCCGGCTGGCGCTGACCGACTTCCGCAACTATTCCACGCTGGCGTGGCGCAACCAGGCGCGGATCGTGGTCGTGTCGGGCCCGAACGGCAGCGGCAAGACCAACCTTCTCGAGGCCGTGTCGCTGCTGGTGCCGGGACGGGGTCTGCGCGGCGCGCGGATGAGCGAGCTGCCGCGCCACGGTGCCGCGCACTGGGCGGTGGCGGCGCGCTTCGACGACGACGCGGACGGCTTCGAGATCGGTACCGGCACCGTGCCGGACGGCCCGCCGGGGCGCCGTGTGTTCCGGCTCGACGGCGCGCCGCTGCGCGGCCGTGGCGCGATCGCCGAGCGCGTGTCCGCAATCTGGCTGACCCCGCAGATGGACCGGCTGTTCGTCGAGGGCGCGTCCGGACGCCGCCGCTTCCTCGACCGCCTGGTGCTGGCCCTGGAGCCCGGCCATGCCCGGGAGATCGCCGCCCACGACGAGGCCATGGTCGGCCGCAACCGGCTGCTCGCGACCGGACGCGCCGGGGGTGCTTGGATCGACGGGCTGGAGCTGTCGATGGTGCGTCATGCGGTGGCCGCTGCGGCGGCGCGTCGCGCGCTGGTTGAGCGGCTGAACGCCCGTGCGGACGCGGATGCGTTCAAGCCGTCCGGGTTCCCGCCGGCGCGATTGTCGCTGCTGTGCCCGATCGCCGACCGCCTCGGCCAGGAGCCGGCGCTTGCGGTCGAGGACTGGCTCCGCGCGGCCCTGGCGGCGGGACGCGGAGCCGACGCGCGCGCGGGCAACGCGGCACTCGGGGCGCACCGGGCGGACCTGTCGTTGTCGGACAGCAAAACCGGCCGTCCGGCGGCGACCGCCAGCACGGGGCAGCAGAAGGCGCTGCTGATCGGGGTCGTGCTGGCGCAGGCAGCCCTGGTCGGGTCGCTGCGCGGCGACGCGCCACTGCTGCTGCTGGACGAGCCGCTGGTGCACCTGGACCACGTGCGACGCGATGCGCTGTTCGAAGCGCTGCAGCGCCTGCCCTCGCAGGTGTTCCTGACCGGCACCGACCTCGACCTGTTCGCGCCGCTTCTGGAGCGGGTCGGCGGGCAGGCGGCGACGGTCCGCGCGGAGCAGGGGAGCCTGCTGGACGCTGGTTTGAAAGGCGGGGAGCGCCTATAGTCTAGAGACATTCCTTCGCCCGATCCGGAGCTTCCAGCAGGCATGTCAGAAAACGCCGAACCCGTCCGTGCGCGCGAGGCCGAGCACCCGGCCGAGGGGCTGCCGTCCAACGACTACGACGCGGCATCGATCTCGGTGCTGAAGGGCCTGGACGCGGTGCGCAAACGTCCCGGCATGTATATCGGCGACACCGACGACGGCTCCGGCCTGCACCACATGGCGTTCGAGATCATCGACAACGCGGTGGACGAGGCGCAGGCGGGCCACGCCACCTCCTGCACCCTGGTGCTGAACGGCGACGGCAGCGTGTCCGTGCGCGACAACGGGCGCGGCATCCCGACCGACATGCACGTCGAGGAAGGCATCAGCGCCGCCGAGGTGGTGCTGACCAAGCTGCACGCCGGCGGCAAGTTCAACCAGAACAGCTACAAGGTGTCCGGCGGCCTGCACGGCGTGGGCGCTGCGGTGGTGAACGCCCTGTCCGAGCGGATGGAGGTGCGCATCTGGCGACAGGGCCTGGAGCACGTGATCCGCTTCCGCCATGGCGACACCGTGGAACCGTTGTCGGTGGTGGGGCCCAGCGAAGAGCCGCGCGGCACGCTGGTGACGTTCAAGCCCAGCTCGCGCACGTTCGCCAGGGTCGAGTTCGACTTCGCGGTGCTGGAGCGGCGCCTGCGCGAGCTGGCGTTCCTGAACTCCGGCCTGGAGATCAACCTGCGCGACGAGCGGCACGCGCCGGTGCAGGAGCAGCGCTTCTGCTACCAGGGCGGGCTGATCGCCTTTGTCGAGTGGCTGGACCGCGGCAAGATCCCGGTGGTGGCGGAGCCGATCACCGCGGACGGGGCGGACGATGCCAACGGGGTCAAGGTCGAGTTCGCGCTGACCTGGAACGACAGCTTCCACGAGACCATGCTGTGCTTCACCAACAACATCCCGCAGCGCGACGGCGGCTCGCACCTCGCGGGCTTCCGGCAGGCCTTGACGCGCGTGGTGGCAAAGTATGCCGAGGGGATCGCC
Organism: uncultured Acetobacteraceae bacterium; assembly: GCA_964242425.1. Lineage (GTDB taxonomy): Bacteria > Pseudomonadota > Alphaproteobacteria > Acetobacterales > Acetobacteraceae > Lichenicola. The sequence goes on from CAXTCK010000044.1 coordinate 15,306, forward strand.
AAGAAGGACTCGCTCGCCTTGTCCGGCGAGGACATGCGCGAAGGGCTGACGGCGGTGCTGTCGGTCAAGGTGCCGGATCCGAAGTTCTCCTCCCAGACCAAGGACAAGCTGGTCAGCTCGGAAGTGCAGCCGGTGGTGCACGCGGCCGTCGCGGACGCGATCTCGCACTGGTTCGAGACGCATCCCAAGGAAGCGCGCCTCATCATCGCCAAGGTCGGTGACGCGGCCGCGGCACGCGAAGCCGCCAGGCGCGCGCGCGAGCTCACCCGGCGCAAGGGCGTGCTGGACATTTCCTCGCTGCCCGGCAAGCTCGCCGACTGCCAGGAGCGCGATCCCGCCAAGTCCGAGGTCTTCCTGGTCGAGGGCGACAGCGCCGGCGGCACCGCCAAGCAGGGACGCGACCGCCGGTTCCAGGCAATCCTGCCGCTCAAGGGCAAGATCCTGAACGTGGAGCGCGCGCGCTTCGACCGCATGCTGGGCTCGGCCGAGATCGGCACCCTGATCACCGCACTCGGCACCGGCATCGGCCGCGGCGAGCCGGAACAGGGCGGGTTTGCGATCAACAAGCTGCGCTACCACCGCATCGTCATCATGACGGACGCCGACGTGGACGGCTCGCACATACGCACCCTGCTGTTGACCTTCTTCTTCCGGCAGATGCCCGAGCTGATCGATCGCGGCCACCTGTATATCGCCCAGCCGCCGCTGTATCGCGCCAAGCGGGGCAACGACGAGCGTTACCTCAAGGACGACGCGGCGTTGGAGCAGTACCTGCTCGACAAGGCACTGGGCAACGCGCGCCTTACCTATGCCGACGGGCGCGTGCTGGCGGGTGCGGAGCTGACGGAGGAGACCGGCTGGCTGCGCGAGGCGGCGCGGGCGTTGCGGCGGCTCAGCATGAAGGCGCCGGTGTGGATCCTGGAGCAGGCGGCGATCGCCGGCGCGCTCACCGGGGACGTGTCGCGCTCGCAGGCGCGCGTGCAGGCGCTGGCAGCCAGGCTGGATGCCGCGTCGCCGGCTTCCGAGCGCGGCTGGAAGGTATCGGCCGACACGGACGGCCTGCAATTCGGTCGCACCGTGCGCGGGGTGGGCGAGCTGTACCGGCTCGATCCGGTGACGCTGCGCTCCGCCGACGTGCTTTGGGCGGCCGAGCACGCCGACCTGCTGGCGAAGGATTTCGGCACCGAGGCCACCTTGACCCTGGACGGCAACACGCTGCAGGCGGCGGGCCCCGCTTCCGCCTACGAGCGCATCCTGGGGCAGGGCCGCAAGGGCCTCGCCATCAACCGCTTCAAGGGGCTTGGCGAGATGAACGCCGAGCAGCTCTGGACCACCACGCTGGATCCGGCGGTGCGCACCCTGCTGCAGGTGCGCGTCGGCGACCTGGAGAACGCGGCCCAGGTGTTCTCGACCCTGATGGGCGACGTGGTGGAGCCCAGGCGCGACTTCATCGTCGGCAACGCGCTCAAGGTCGCCAACCTGGACATATAGGCGGGCGCACCGAACGACACCGGGAGCGCCGGCTGGGCAGCGCGGTCGGTCCTGGCGGCGCAGCGTTCCATGGTGACGATACGGTCGCGCGCCGTCGCGTCTCGCCCGAACGCGAACCGGCGCAGGTCGGACGGGCCTGGTGCAGTGGCCAGGCCCGGCATCGCGACGACACAGGCTGGCCCGGCTCGGCGAGCGACCGGTCCGGGCAACAATTCCGCTGCCGCGCTGTAACCGGATCGACGCCTGGTCGAACTACTCCATGTCGACGAAATGGAGGATCGAATGTCCAAGAAAATGATATTGTCTGCGGCGCTGACCGCATTCACCGCGTCTGCTGCCGTCGCGCAGACGCCTGCGACAGCGTTCGGAACATCCACCGGCGCGGTGTTCGCGAGCACCAACGCCGCGTCGGGCAACGAGGTCGTCATGTGGTCGCGCAATGCGCAGGGCGCGCTGCGACGGATCGGCGCGTTCCCGACCGGCGGTCGCGGCGAGGGCGGCGTCAACGATCCGCTCAAGTCGGCCTACTCGCTGACGCTCACGTCCGACCACAGCCTGCTGCTGGCGGTCAACGCCGGGTCGGGCGACATCTCCGTGTTCCGCGTCCTGAAGAACGGGCTGGCACTGGCGAGCGTCACGCCGTCGGGCGGCGGCAATCCGATCAGCATCGCCGAGCACGGCAACCTGGTCTACGTCGTCAACGCCGGCGGCGACTACCAGGTGTCCGGTTTCGAGATCGAAGCCTCGGGAACGCTCAAGCCGGTGAAGAACTCGCTCCACGTCCTGGGCAGCGCCGACGGCGGAGCGTCGACAGCGGTGTTCTCGCCGGACGGGACGAAGCTGGTGGTCACCGAGCGGCTGGCCAAGACGGTCGACGTCTTCAGCGTCAACGCCGACGGCTCGCTGTCGAACCCGGTCTTCAACCCTTCGCAGGGCGACGAGCCGTTCAGCGAGGCGTTCACGCCGAGTGGCGTCCTGCTGGTGACGGAAGCGAGCTTCGGGCAGAAGACGTCGACGGTGTCGTCCTACGCCGTGAACGCGGACAACACGTTGAGCGTGATCACCAGCCAGGCCTCGTCCGGAGGCATCGGCGCCTGCTGGATCGTGGCGAACGGCCAGAACGCCCTGGTGTCCAACACGGGCAGCGCCACCTTCGGCGCCTACTCGGTGGCGGGGAACGGCGCGCTCCAGGCGCTCGGCATCGCAGCCTCGGTGCCCTCGGTCGCGGCGGGCCAGCCGAACACCGCCTTCCCGCTCGATCTCGCCGCGAGCCAGGACGGCCGATTTGTCTATGCCGGGCTCAGCGGCAACGGCCAGATCATCGGCTACCAGGTCAGCACGAACAGCGGCCTGAGCCAGATCGCGAGCGTGCCGTTCGGGCAGCCGACCAGCGGTACCGAGGGTCTCGCCGCCTACTGACACCTTTCCTCCGGTCTTCCGCTCAAAGCCCGCTCGGCGGTCCGATCTGGTCGGACGCCGGGCGGGTTCTTTGAAGCGCCGCTCGCTGCCCGGCGAGGAACGCGCCGCCGCCGCAACTTCCAGGCGGCGGCGGCGATCGTTCCGTGTTGACGCGTCCGGTTGAGCGACGTCGCAGAGGATGAGCAGATGCCCTTCAAGGTCCAGGTCGGCCCGCCGCAGATCGCCATCCACCAGGGCCAGACGGTGCTGATCTCGGAGGAGGACGGGCAGATCGCCTGGCCGTCCGAGAAGGGGCTGTACTTCCGCGACACCCGGCTGATCAGCGCGTGGTCGATCTATGCCAACGGCACGCCCTGGGTGCTGCTCAACGGTGGCCCCATCGCCTACTACGCGTCGCGCATCTTCCTCACCAACGCGGACGTGCTGACGCAGGACGGCACCGTCGCCGCGCGCACCATGTCCCTGGTGATCAGTCGCGAGGTCGACGGCGGCATCCACGAGGACCTGGACATCACCAACCACGGCCTTCATCCGGTCAGGTTCAACCTGGAGCTGGCCCTGCGCTGCGACTTCGCCGACACCTTCGAGGTGAAGTCGAACAAGATCGTCCGGCGCGGCCGCATCACCACGCAGTGGGACCGGGACCGCCAGTCGCTGGCCAACACCTATTGCAACCAGGATTTCGTCCGCGCCGTCACCATCACTGCCTCGGGCGCGGAAGCGCTCTACGCCAACGGTCGGCTGAGCTTCGCGATCGACCTCCAGCCAGGTTCGGGCTGGCATTGCTGCCTGCGCTACGATCTTCTCGACTGCGGCCACGAGATCGCCGCCCCGCAGGACTGCGTGGCCCACGACGCCGACAACCGCCACGCCGCCGACCTGCGCGACTGGCAGCGCCGCGTGATGAAGATCACCACCTCCAACGAGGAGTTCTACCGCTTCTTCCATCAGGCGACCGAGGACATGGCGGCGCTGCGGCTGCCGATCGGCGACGGCGACCACATGGCCTTCATGCCGGCGGCCGGGCTGCCCTGGTTCGTGGCGCCGTTCGGCCGAGACAGCCTGATCGTGTCGCTGCAGAACCTGACCATCTATCCGGATTTCGCCGCCGGCACGCTGCAGGTCCTGCAGGGCCTGCAGGCGACCGAGCGCGACGACTACCGCGACGCCGAGCCGGGCAAGATCATGCACGAGCTGCGCTACGGCGAGCTCGCGCACTTCAAGCTGGTCCCGCACACGCCGTACTACGGCACCGCCGACGCGACGCCGCTCTGGCTGATCACCCTGCACGCGGCGTGGCGCGCGACCGGCCGCCGCGACCTGCTCGACCGCCACATGAAGGCCGCCGAAGCCTGTCTCGCCTGGATCGACGACTACGGCGACCGCGATGGCGACGGGTTCCAGGAGTACCAGACCCGCTCCACGGCCGGCTACGAGAACATGGGCTGGAAGGACAGCGGCGACGCCGTGATGTATCCCG
>CAXTCK010000045.1:0-13048 GCA_964242425.1 uncultured Acetobacteraceae bacterium
CAGCCGGAACGGCCGCGTCGTGACCTGGCTTATGACCTGGCTTATTCCGGCCGGCATGGCCTGGCCGCTGCTGGCGTGCCCGCTGCTGGCGATGCTGTCGGGACGCGGCGGCATGATGGCGGCGGGCGGGGTGGTCGCGGCCGGCGTCACGGCACTGCTGGCCGCGTCGGCGTTCGCCTGGCCCGCCGGGGTGGCTGGTCCGGCGGCGTCCGCCGCACCGTGGCTCGACGACCGTCTGGCCCGGTCGCTGGCGCTGCTGGTGACGATCCCCTGGCTGCTGGTCGCGATCGGCACCGCGTCGTCGCAGGGGCGCCGCTCGCCCATCGGGCCCGGCTGGCGGCACCCGCAGGTCGCGGCACAGCTGGCGACCGGCGGCGCCGTGCTCGCCTGCCGGGCCGACCCGCTGTTCCTGATGCTGGCGGGCGTGGCGCTGCTTCTGGCCGGAGCGGCCCTGCTGCACGACCATTACCGGCAGCGGGCGGTGTTGTTCGGAGCCATGCTCCTGACCGCGTGGCTCGGCGTGGCGGCTTTCGGCCTTGGTTCCGGCCATCCGCCGCGCTGGACCACGCCTGGCGGCGCCATGCCGGCCACGCTCCACCCGCTGCTGATGCTTCTGGTGCTGCCGATGCTGCTTCTGGCCTGGATCGGCGCGGTGGGGCCGGATGCGGAGGGGGTCCTTCCGCAGCACAAGGCGGGAAGCCGTATCGCGCGTGCCCTGCTGCCTGGGCTGGTCGCTGCGCCGGTTCTCGACGTGGTGTTGCGCCTGCGCATGCGGCTCGGTTTCGACGGCAGCGCGTTGATCGGGATCGGGATGCTCGGCCTGCTGCTGGCAATCGGCCTCATGCCGGCCCGGCGCGGCCTGGACGGCCGTGTGTCGCTTGCCGCCGCGGTGCAGCTGAGCGGCGCCGTGATCGGCATCGGGGCCGGCGGCACCAGCGGCACCGCGGCGTCGCTGATGATCCTGCTGTTCCTGAGCTTGTCGCTTCCGGTGGCGCTGCTGCCGGCAGGAGGATCGCTGGGCGGCCCGGTGCAGCGCCTGGCGGTGCTGGCGATCGCCGGGATGCCGCCGTTCGGGCCGTTCCTGGCCGGGTTCGTGCTGCTGCCCGGCGTGTTCCGGGCGGTGCCGCTGCCGGCGTTGCTGCTGCTTGCGGCGTTCGCGGCCAACGCCTTTTTTCTGTTGTCCGCCTTGCGCCGCGTCCGTCCGGTCGCGGAGCCGGCGGGACGGGCGTGGGCGTTGTCGGGGGTTCTGGTGCTGGCGCTGCTGTTCTTTCTCGGGCTGGCGATGCCGGACGGGCTGTCGCGCTGGCTGCTCGATCTCGGCGAGGCGCTTTCCGGCAGCGGAGCGGTGCCTTGACGGCGCGCGAGCGTTTCCCGTCCGCCGCCGCGCTGATATGCGCAGGCGTCGCCGTTCCGGCCGCGCGCGGGCAGCGGTTCCTGCTGGGCGAGGCCGGATGGGCCGAGCTCGCCGGACGGCTGCACAATGATCCGCTGCCATTGACCACGCTGTGGTCGGACGGCGAGGCGGTGCATGCCCTGTTCCTGGAGCAGCCGGACCGGCCGCTGCTGGCCTCGGTGGCGGTGGAAGGGCGCCGATATTTGGCCTTGTCGCCGGCCCGTCCCCCCGTCGCCGTGTGCGAGCGCATCGTGCGCGACCTGTGGGGTTTCGAGGCCATGGCGGCCCGCGACCTGCGCCCCTGGCTCGACCATGGGCGCTGGGGCTGCACCGCGCCGTTGTCCGCCCGTCCGGGGCCGGCCTCCTGGCCGCCGGAGCCGCCGGAGTTCCACTTCGACGCCGATGACGAGGCGGCCGGGGCGTTCGCGCTCGGGATCGGCCCGGTGCAGAGTCTGGTCGACGGGCCGGCACAGCTGCGCCTGACCGTGGCGGGCGAGCGCATACGGCGGCTGGAGCCGCTGCTGGGTCATGCCCATCGCGGCGTGGCGGGCCTCGTGCGCGGCCGCGATGCGGCTGCGGCGGCGGCCCTTGTGTCTCGGATCGACGCCCGGGCCGGCGTCGCGCACCAGTGCGCCTTCGCCCGCGCGGTGGAGGCCGCCTCGGCGTTGTCGGTGCCGCCGGGCGTGGAAGCGCTGCGCTCGGCCATGACGGAGCTGGAGCTGCTCGCCGTGCACCTGCACCATCTCGGTCGGGTCGCCCGCTGCGCCGGACTATACGCCGCCGCGAGCCTGGGCGCGTCGTTGCGGGAAGCGGTCCTGGCGGCCTGCGGCGGAGCGTTCCGCCACCGGTTGATGCTCGATGCGGTGGTGCCGGGAGGGGTTGCCCACCCTCCGGATCCGGCTGGGCTGGTCGCGCTGCCGACGATCCCGGACCGGCTCCAGGCGCGGCTGCCGGCGCTGCGGCGCGCGCTGCTCGACGATCCGGCCGCGTCGCGTCGCTTCCGCAACGGGACGGCGAACGATCCGTGGACCCGTTGCAGCACCCGGCTGGACCGGATCGAACATGGGCTTGCCCTCGTTCGCCGGCTGCTGGCGGAAGCGGGCGGCCCGTTCGAGGTTCGGCCGCCGACGCCGGCTGCCATGGTTGAAGGGATCGGAACGGCGGAGTCGGCGGGAGGACCGGTATGGCACTGGGTGCGGCTTGAAGCGGGGCTGGTGTCGGCGCTGCACGTTCATGATCCGGTGCTGCAGACCTGGTCGATGCTCGACCAGCTGGCGCGCGGCCTCGCCGTGGAGGAACTGCCGTTGTTGTGCGCCTCGCTCGGCTTGTCCTCCTCCGGAGCGGACCAGTGAGCCGAACCGCCGGGCGGGCGGGACCGCACCCGGTGCTGTCGATGCTGCACCTGCAGGGCGGCGGCTGCGGCGGTTGCGGGCTGGAGATCGAGGCGCTGGTGGCAGACAACCGTCTCGATGCGATCGGGCTGCGTCTGGTGAGCGCGCCGCGGCACGCGGACCTGCTTCTGGTGAGCGGCACGGTCGGACGCAACCTCCTGGACGCCGTCGAAGCGACGTGGGCCGCGATGGCGCAACCGAGATGGCTGGTGGCGGCGGGCGCCTGCGCCATGGATGGCGGTCCGTTCCGCGACAGCTATGCCGTGTCCGGCGGCATCGGCACCCGCATGCCGGTATCCCTGGTGATCCCCGGCTGCCCGCCCTCGCCGGACGCGGTGCTGGCCGGCCTTCGCCTGCTCCTGGACGCCCTGCGGGCGCCGCCGGACCTCAGCCCGCCGCTTCCTCCGGCTCGTCCGGCACTTCTTCCTGCAGCGCTTCCGCATACGAGCGCAGGCGACGATAGCTCCGGAGGCTGAACGGGATCATCACCACGTAGATCAACCCCGCCGCCGCAAGTGCTGCCCAGGGATCGGCCACCAGGACGGTGACGTAGAGCCCGATGCCCAGCATCAACGGCAGCACCAGCTGCGCCGGGATCTTGAAGTTCTTGAAGCTCCACAGCGGCAGGGTCGACACGCTGAGAAGCGCCACCGCGATCAGGATCGGCGCCACCAGCAGCGGCTGCCGCGACAGCGCCAGCAGCCACGGCAGCGCCAGCTTGTGCGACTCGAGCCCGACGAAAAGCGGGAACAAGGCGAGCCCGGCCGCGGCGGGCGCCGGCACGCCGGTGAAGAAATTATAGGCGTAGGCGTGCAGCGGCATCGCCTTGGGCGCGTCGTCCGAGCTGCCCGCGTTGAAGCGCGCGAGGCGGAGCGCGATGCACACGGCATACAGGATGCAGGGCACGAAGCCGTAGCGACCGCCGTCGCGCATCGCCCACAGATACAGGATGAAGGCCGGCGCCACCCCGAAGCACAGGAAGTCCGACAGGCTGTCGAACTCCGCGCCGAAGCGGCTGGTGGCGCGCAGCAGCCGGGCGATCCGCCCGTCCAGGCCGTCGATGAAGCCCGCGATCACCAGCGCCACCGCCGCCTCGCCGAAGCCGCCGTTGATGGCGGCACGGATGCCGATCAGGCCGGCGCACAGCCCGATCAGCGTCAGGATGTTGGGGATCAGCCGGTTGAAGGACTGGCCGCGGAAGCGTGGCCTGGCGCGGCCGCGCAGTTGTCGCAGGCGGCGCGTCCGCCTGGGGCGTCGTGGCGGGGCCGGCTCGGGTTCAAAGGCGGGCAAGCACGGTCTCGCCGCCGATCGTCGACTGGCCCACGCGCACGATCGGCTCGACACCCAGCGGAAGGTAGAGGTCGGTGCGGCTGCCGAAGCGGATCAGGCCGAAGCGTTCGCCCAGTGCGAAGGAAGAGCCTTCGGTGGCGTGGCACAGGATGCGTCGCGCGATGAAGCCGGCGATCTGCACCACCGCCATGGTGCGGCCGTCCGGCAGACGCAGGGCCAGGGCGTTGCGCTCGTTCTTCTCGCTCGCCTTGTCCAGGCAGGCGTTGACGAACTGGCCCTTGTGGTAGGCGATCCGCGTGACGGTGGCGGCGGCCGGCATCCTGTTCACGTGCACGTCCAGCACCGACAGGAACACCGCCACCCGCCAGCGCGGATCGGGACCGAGCCCCAGCTCCAGCGGCGGGATCACCTCCGTCACGGACACGATCCTGCCGTCCGCCGGCGCCACCACGGCGCCGGGAAGCAGGGGAGGCACCCGTTCCGGATTGCGGAAGAAGTAGAAGCAGAAGCCCACGAACAGCAGCGCCAGCACCCCGACCACGCGGGCCGCGACGAAGGGCAGCAGCAGCCCGACCACGGCCACGACCGCGCCGCCGAGCAGGAACGGCCGGCCGGCCGGATGCGGCGGCGCCAGGACGAGCTTCAGCGACTGGGTGAAGGAGGACATCGGTCGCGGTTCATGAATGCTTCATCCCATGCGGTCAAGCTGGCGGCGAAACGGTGGGCAAGGGCGATTCGGTATGGGCGGGATGGACAGGCGGTCGCTCGGATCGTTCAGCGTGGACGAGCTGGGACGCATCTCGCTGGGGCAGGGCGAGACGGGTGGCTTCGGCTTCCGCTGGCGCGGCCGGCCGGTGGCGCTGGAGGTCAGCAACGGCGCGGCCGTGGGGTCGCGGGACGGCGCGTCCAGCTGCCGCATCCGGATCACGGCGCAAGCCGGGCGGGTGCCGAGCAGCGCGCTGGCGGCGGAACGGCGTCCGGACGCGCTGCAGCTCGCCCGCCTGCTGGGCGACGCGCTGCCGAAGGGCTGGCGGGTGCGGCTTCGGGCCGACCACCGGCTCGAGATCGAGGCGGAGGAAAGCCTGCCGTTTCCGGCCCTGGTTGGCGAGCTGATGGTGCCGGCGACGCGCTTCGCGATACGCCTCGGCCCTTATCTCGACCTGCTCGACGAGCACGGCATGACGATGACCGCCTGACCGGTCGCGGCGCGGAGCCGCACCATCGCCCGGCGCGAAACCTTTGCCGGACCAACGCCGGCGGGGATCGCGGCATAAAGATCCTTGACCGCCTCGACCACCAGCACGCCAGCCAGCCGGGGCGTGACGTACCGGCCGGCCGCTTCCAGCGCGCGGCCTGCCCGGAGCACCGGGCGCACATCGAGCGGCGGTCCATACAGCGCGCCTTCCATCCGCTCGACGTGGAACAGGCTGCGCGCGAGCAGCCGCTCCATCCGGCCGGTGGAACACGGGGCGCCGTCGGCGAACGGGGTGGTTTCGCTGTGCGCCCACAACCCGGTGCGGTTCGGCACCACGATCAGCAGCCGCCCGTCGTCGCGCAGCGTGCGACACACCGCGCGCAGGGTGCGGGTGATGCTGGCCGCGTTCTCGACCGCATGCACCATCAGCACGCGGTCGAAGGCGCCATCCGGAAACGGCAGCGCGTCGTCCTGCACCAGGCAGGAGGTTCCCGCAGCGCCGGCCGAGCCGGGCGCTGCGTCGACGCAGCGACGCAGCGCGTCGCGCCAGGAGGGCAGAAACGGCGTCGTGTGCCCGAGGCCGAGCAGGTCGAGCCCGGACAGGTCCGGCCAGATCGCCTGCAGCCGGCGGCGCAGCAGCGATGCCACCAGCCGGCCGCGTCGCGTTCGGTAGAAGGCGGCCACGGCCTGGACGTCGTCGAGCATCGACCGGATATACCACGGACCCGCCAGGAGGTCCGACCATGCCTGCCGACCCGACTGCCTCGACGTCCGCCCCGCTCGACGTCAGCCCGATCCCGATCCTGTCCGACAACTACGCGTGGCGTCTGCGCGAAACGGAAAGCGGCGCCGTCGCGGTGGTCGATCCGGCCGATGCGAAGGCGGTGATCGCCCGGCTGGAGCAGGAAGGCGGCCGGCTCGACCTCGTGCTGCTGACGCACCACCATGACGACCACGTCGCCGGTGCGCTGGAGGTGGCGCGACGGTTCGGGGCGCCCATCGCCGGCGCGTCGCAGGACCGTCACCGGCTGCCGCCGCTCGACCTCGCGCTGGAGGAAGGCGACCGCGTCGTCCTCGGGCGCAGCGCCGGCATCGTGATCGACACGCCCGGGCACACGCGCGGTCACATCTCGTTCTTTTTCGCGTCCGGACCGGTGCTGTTCTGCGGCGACACGCTGTTCAGCCTCGGCTGCGGACGCCTGCTGGAAGGCACGCCCGCGGAGATGTTCACGAGCCTGCGCAAGCTGGCAGCACTTCCGGACGACACCCTGGTGTGCTGCGGCCACGAGTACACCGAGAGCAACGCCCGCTTCGCCTTGTCGGTGCTGCCGGACAACCCCGCGCTGTCCGAACGGGCGCAGGAGGTGGCGAGGCAACGCGCGGCGGGAACTCCGACGGTGCCGACCCGTCTCGTTGCCGAGCGGGCCGCCAATCCTTTTCTGCTCGCCCCGGACATTCCCAGCCTTGCCGCATTTCGATCCACGAAGGACAAGTTCCGATGAAGCTGCTGTCATCCAGCGCCAGCCCCTACAGCCGCAAGGTGCGCGCCTGTGCCCTCGCCCTCGGCCTGGAGAAGCGGATCGAGGTGATCGACGTCGACGTCACCAAGGCGCCGGACGCGCTGGTGGCCGCGAACCCGCTCGGGCGGATCCCGACCCTGATCACGGAGAACGGGTTCGCGATCTTCGACAGCACGGTGATCTGCGAGTACCTGAACGGCACCGCTGAGGTGATCCCGATCATCCCGTCGTCCGGCGCGCAGCGCTGGCTGTGCCGCCGGCTGGAAGCGCTGGGAGACGGGCTGATGGATGCCGCAGTCGGGCGGCGGCAGCTCACCGTCAACGGCGCCGATGACAGCCATGCGCTGGTGAAGCGGCACCGCGATGCGATCGGTCGCACCCTCCGCTGGCTGGAGCGGGATCCGCCGAGCCAGCACGTGGATATCGGCACCATCTCGATCGCCTGCGCGCTGGGCTACCTCGACCTGCGCTTCTCGGACGAGGACTGGCGCGCGGAGCAGCCGAAGCTCGCCGCGTGGTTCGAGGCGATCTCGACGCACACGTGCCTGAGCGGCACCGCAAGCTGAGGCAGGCTGGCGCCCGCGCCCCGGTGTCGGGAGCGGGCGCCGGGCGGGGGCTCAGGCGGCTTCGGGCAGGCTGGCCATGTCGATCACGAAGCGGTACTTCACGTCGGATGCGAGCACGCGGTCGTAGGCCTGGTTGATCCCGTCGATCGGAATGGTCTCGATGTCGGATACGATCCCGTGCTCGGCGCAGAAGTCGAGCATCTCCTGCGTCTCGGCGATGCCGCCGATCAGCGAGCCCGCGAAGCTGCGACGCCCCATGATCAGCGAGAACACCGCCACCGGCAGCGGGTCGGAGGGGGCGCCCACCTGCACCAGCGCGCCGTCGCGCTTGAGCAGCTGCAGGTAGGCGTTGATGTCGTGCTGTGCCGACACGCAGTCGAGGATGAAGTCGAAGCGGCCGGTCTGCGCCGCCATTGCGTCCGGGTCCTTGGACAGCACCACCTGGTTGGCGCCGAGGCGGCGGGCGTCCTCGGCCTTGCCGGGCGAGGTGGTGAACAGCGTCACGTCGGCGCCCATGGCGTGGGCGAGCTTGAGGCCCATGTGGCCCAGGCCGCCCAGGCCGACGATGCCGACGACGCTGCCGGGACCGACCTTCCAGTGGCGCAGCGGCGAGTACGTGGTGATGCCGGCACACAGCAGCGGCGCCACCGCGGCGAGCTCCAGCGACTCCGGCACGCGAAGCACGAAGTTCTGGTCGACCACGATCACCTTGGAATAGCCGCCAAAGGTGTGCAGGCCGGGGGTCTTCTTGTCGGGGGCGTTGTAGGTGCCGGTGAAGCCGTTCTCGCAGTACTGCTCCAGGTTGTCGCGGCAGTTCGAGCAGTCCTGGCAGGAGTCGACCATGCAGCCGACGCCTGCGAGATCACCGACCTTGAAGCCTTCCACCTCGGCGCCGACGGCTGCCACCCGGCCGACGATCTCGTGGCCCGGCACCACCGGATACAGCGACGGCCCCCATTCGCTGCGCGCGGTGTGGATGTCGGAATGGCAGACGCCGCAGAACAGGATGTCGATCTGGATGTCCCGCGGCCCGGGGTCGCGTCGCTCGAACGAGAACGGTGTGAGCTTCGCGTCGGCGGCCTGCGCCGCATAGCCTGTGCATGCGAACATGGAAGTCTCCGGGATCGTAGGGAGGAACCGCCGCAGCACCCGCGCCAGACGCCGAGGTCGGAAGGAAGCACCGGTAGGTACTAGACCGGGCGCTGACCTATCGGACAGGTGGCATGACCGGACGATGCGGGCAAGGTCCGGCGGTGCCGGGTACCCCCGGCGCAGCGATTTGCGCAGCGGTCCCGTGGTCATGCTATCCTGCGTCATGTTTCACGACCGGGATGGAGCGCACATTGCCGGAAACCGATCGCCCGGTCCCACCCGTCGTCATCAAGAAATACGCCAACCGACGGCTCTACGACACCGAAGGCTCGATCTACATCACCCTGGACAGCCTGGCCGTGATGGTCCGGCAGGGCCGGGACTTCGTCGTGTTCGACGCCAAGACCGGCGATGACATCACCCGCACCGTGCTCACCCAGATCATCGTCGAGGAGGAAACCAAGGGCCGCAACATGCTGCCCGCCGCCTTCCTGCGGCAGCTGATCGGTCTGTATGGCGACAGCATGCAGGGCCAGGTGCCGGAATACCTGGAACACATGATGGAGCAGTTCGCCGTCCGCCGCGCCGCCGCGCAGGCGTCGAAGGGAACGCCTGCCCGACCCACGTCCTCGAGCCCCAGGGCCTTGCCGCCGCTGTCGTTCCGACCTGCCAACGGCGCTGAAGCGCCTGCAGCCGACGAGCCGCTGCAGGCCGAGATCCGCCGCCTCCAGGGCGAGGTGGACCGGCTGAACCGCCAGCTGGCCACGCGGATCACGCCCCAGCAGTAGGGAGTGGGTCGGATGCCGCATCGCCAAACGAACGGCGTAGCCAGCACCCCGCACGGCCATCCTGCCCGTGCTACCGCGACCCCGGGCAGGGCGCTCATCGCAGCCCTGGCAGGCGAAGCAGCGGGATCTCGCCCAGGCTCAGCAACCCGTCGTGCAGCTGCAGCGGCACGTGCAACCTGCTGGATCCGGCGTCGCCAACCAGCCCCGCCACCGCCTGCGCCGCGATCACCGCGCCCGGCGACAGCAGCCCGTTGTCGCGCAGCTTCGACAACATGCGGCCGGCGTCGTCGACCGAAAGCGAGAACGCGCCGGACGGCATGCCATCGGGCAACAACACGGCGGTCCCGGACAGGGCGGCGCGATCGTCGTCCCAGTCCAGGCTGGCTTCGCCGAGCCGGATCGCCAGGCCCGGGCGCAGCCATCGCGTGATCGGTCCGGGCGGCTGGTCGCCGAGGCTCGCGTCCAGCCGGGCACGCTGCACGACGCGTCCTTCCGGCCGCCCGAGCGCGATCGGCAGCGCCACCTCGCGCAGCGCGAGCGATAGCGTCGCGGGACCCGCCTTGTTGTCGACCGTCCATCGCAGCTGTCCGGAAGCACCCGCCACCTCGACCACGTCGTCCGGCCCGGCGCCCGGCGGCGCCACGTGCAGCGCTTCTGCTTGCAGCGCGATCCGGCCCGTTTGCTTGACGCCACGTTCCGGCAGAAGCAGGGCGATGCGCGCTCCCCAGAACCGCAGCGGCATGGGCAGGCCGCCGTTCGGGACGATCGACAGGCTCTGGGTGCCGAGCGCAACCACGGTGGTCTGCGACGGACGCCACAGGGACAGGCTGAGCATCACGGCCTCGCCGGACCAGGCGAACGCGAGCAGGCGGGCCGGACCGGGCCCGCGGTAGCGCAGGCCGGGCTCCCGCAACGTCAGGGTGGCCGCCAGCGGCCAGCCGCCGCGGCCGCCAGTTCGGGCGGACACGTGCCATCCGGCGGCACGTGCTTCCCGTGTGAACCAATCCAGGCGGTGGTCCATCTCGCGTTCGAGCCTGAACCACAGCAGGGTGTCGGCGCCGACCAGCGCGGCTGCCAGCACCATCGCCCCGGCGATGGCGGCGCGCAGTCGGAGGAGCTGCCGGGCCGTGCGGCGACGCGAGAACGGATGCATCGCCGCCTTCATAGATCACCTCGCCTGTGCTGGCGAAGTTGTTGACCCTGAAGGCTTCGGCACGCGTGATTCACGTGCTTCGGGAGCCGTCCGCGCAACTTGTCCACAGGGCTCGACCGTCACGGTATCGCGTCGTGTCTGGCAGACCCGGCCAGCCGAAGCCGTGGCTGCGGAACAACGATCACCTGCGCGTCATCCGGGGAAAACCGTTTGCTGCACTGCGCAGTTTGCCGACTGGCCGGAACGTTGCCGTTCCCTGGCGTGGCACCGAACGGTTTGCCGTGCCTTCCAGGGGCCACAGGACTGGCCGACTCAGGCGTGGCCGTCCCCGATGCGCGTGACGCTTCCCACAACCTTATCCACAGCTTCATCCCCGTTGCGGCGTCGTTCCGACGCGTCCCAGGCGGCCCTGATCGCCGCCAGGAGCGGGCCGCGCCGCAGCCCGGGCGGGATCGGCGGGGCGATGTCGATGTGGATGGTGCCCGGCCGCTTGATGGACGCCCGGCGCGACCAGCACAGGCCGGAATCGGTCGATACCGGCAGCACCGGAAGCCCCGACTGCGCCGCCAGCGCGGCGATGCCCGGCTGCAGCGGCACCACCTGCCCGGAGCCGACACGCGTGCCTTCGGGGAAGATCACGATCTGCCGCCGGTCGGCGATGGCACGCGCGGTTTCCGCCATCAGCAGGCGCAGCGCGCGGGCGCCGCCTTCGCGCTCCAGCGGGATCATGCCGGCCAGCAGCAGCATCGGCCCGACCAGCGGGATGCGCGTCAACTCGCGCTTCATCACGTAGGCGGGCCGCGGCAGGAGGTTCATCCACACCAGGGTGTCGAAGGCCGACTGGTGCTGCGACGCGATCAGCACGGGTGCCGTGCCGGAAAGGTGGTGCAGGCCGCGGACCTCCACCCGCACGCCGCAGAGCACGCGCAACCCCCACAAGGCAAGGCCTGCCCAGGTCTTGGCGTAGCCGAGCGCATGGCGAGGCGAGGCGAGGCGCACCCAGAACGCCGCCAGCCCCATCAGCACCGTCAGGACCAGGAAGTACAGGTTGAACAGCGCGGCGCGGAGCACGGTGGACACGATCATGGGTTCAGGGGGTATGCGTTCAGGGGGCATGCGTTCAGGCGACCTCGCGCAGATGGGCGGAACCCGTCAGGCCGAGCTCTACCGCCAGCCACTTGACGTATTCCGACGCCAGCAGGCGAAGCGTTCCCAGACCGGGCCGGGACAGCGCCGGCGGCTGCACCGGGTCGGGATGCAGCGACACGTCCGGCAGGGCGGTGCCGATCTCGGCCAGCGCCCGGCGCATGTGGTAGCCGGCGGTGACGACGATCAGCGAGCGCAGGCCGTTGGCGCGGGCCCAGGAAGCGGTTTCCATGGCGTTGCCGACGGTGGAGGTGGCGCTGTGACCGAGCGACACGCGGTCGGCCAGCGCCGGCGGCACCGTACGGCCGGCGGCGCGCACCACCTCCTCCAGCTCCAGGTGCTCCGACACGCCGGAGATCAGCATTAGCCGGGCCCGTCCCTGCGCCAGCAGGTCCAGGGCCGCCTCGATCCGCCCGGCACCGCCGGTGAGCACGACGATGCCGTCCGACTGCGGCACCGCGGTCGCCGGCCGCGTCGCGCCATAGGTGAACCAGGCGAGGCCGACGCACCACGCAAGGACCAGCGTCGACAGGAACAAGGCGAGCCCGCCCAGCACGGTGCGTCGCTGCGGCGGCGCTTGTCGGCTCACGGCAGCCGCCGCAGCCAGGTGCGCACGGTGGCCTGTGCCGTGCTCCAGCCGATCAGCGCAGCCGTCAGCGGCAGCAGGGGCAGGGCGAGCCACAGCGGCAACGGCACCCGCGCCAGCGCCTCCGGCGACCAGAGCGCCGGCGCCGCGTCCGGCAACGCATCGGTGGCGCCGGCAGCGGCGAAGGGTACCGCTAGGTGGCACAGCGTCAGGAGCAGCGGCACGGACAGGGCGGTGCCGATCGCCCCGCCCATCATCGCCAGCACCGTCGCGCGTCCGGCGAAGCGGCCGGCGATGTAGCCGTCGGTGGCGCCGAGCCCGTGCACGATCTCGATCGCCTGCCGACGGGCGGCGAGACCGGCCCTGGTCGCCGCCGCGACCACCGCTACCGCCACCGCGGCCACCACGAGCAGCGCCAGCCCAGCACAGGCCTTCAGGCTGTCGGTCAGCGCCAGGAGCCGGTCGCTCCAGCCGTTGTTGCGTTCCAGCAGGGTGTCCGGCGCCGCCTGTTGCAGCCGCGCGCCGAGATCCGCCGGTACGGCCCGGCCGGGCCGCAGCCGCAGCTGCACCACGGCGGGCAGCGGCAGGGCGAGGGCGTCGGCGTTCTCGCCGAGCCAGGGCGACAGCAGCCGCGCCAGCGCCGCCCGGTCGAGCCGCTTCACGTCGGCCAGCGACGGTTCCGATCGCAGCAGCGCCACCACCGCGTTGATCCGGCTGGGCGTGGGGCCCGAGGCGCCGGATGCCGGCTCGTCGCCGCGCGGCACCTGCACCGTCAGCACGGCGCTGGCGCCGGCACTCCAGCGCTGCGTCAGCAACGAGGCGCCGACCGCGCCGGCCAGCGCCAGCGAGGCCAGGAACGCCATCGCCGCGACCAGGCCCGGCAGCAGCCGGTCCGAGATCGCCCGGCGCAGCCCGAGGCCGTCCGGCC
>CAXTCK010000045.1:13148-19300 GCA_964242425.1 uncultured Acetobacteraceae bacterium
CTAGCCATGTTCCACCAGCCTGCCGCGTTCGAGCCGAAGCGATGGGTTGGGATGGCGACGCACCAGCGCCTCGTTGTGCGTGGCGACCAGCACGGTGGAACCCATCTGGTTCAGCTCCAGGAACAGCTGCATCAGCCTTTCGCCCTGCGCCTCGTCCAGGGCCCCGGTCGGCTCGTCGGCCAGCAGCAGCGGCGGCCGGTGCACCACCGCGCGCGCCACCGCCACGCGCTGCTGCTCGCCGCCCGACAATGCGGTGGGACGGGCATGAAGCTTCCGGCCGAGCCCGACCCAGCGCAGCATCTCCGTCACCTCGGCCTCGACGCGGTCCTCGGCCAGCCCGTCCAGGCGCAGGCGCAGCGCCACGTTGTCGAACGCGCTGAGCTCGGGCAGCAGGCGCAGCTCCTGGTACACCGTGCCGGTGCGCCGGCGCAGCCTGGCCAGCGCCGACCGGCGCGCGCGCATCACGGACACTCCGAACAGCTCCATGCGGCCCACGCTCGGGCGGGCGCTGAGGTTCAGCAGGCGCAGCAGGCTCGACTTGCCGGCGCCGGACGCGCCCAGCACCCAGCGGAACGCTCCGGCCGGGATCTCGGCGTTCACGGCGCGCAGCACGTCCACGCCGCCGCGCCCGTTGCCGTAGCGCAGGCCCACCTCGTGCAGCTGGATCATGCCGGAGCGGCCGGACGACGGGACGGGGCGCGCATTTAGCGGTTCTACAGGATTCGGTGGCAGGCTGGCGGTTCCGAGATGGAGTCGGTGCCGTCGCCCATGCACGTCCTCTGCCCGTCCTGCGCCACCGGATACGAGATCGAGACCATTTCCCGTCCGCGCCGGCTGCGCTGCGCCAAGTGCGGCGCCGAATGGCGCGAGCTGCCGCCGGAAACGGTTGCGGCACCGGACCTGGGTGGCACCGAGGCGGCCGTGCCGGATGCTGCGCTGCCGGAGCCCCTGTTGCCGGAGCCCGCGCTGCCGGAACTCGAATCCTCCGATCCGCTCCGGGCGGACCGGGACGGACGGGAAGCGCTGTCGGTGCGTCCGACCCGCCGCGCACCTGCCCTGGCCATCGTGCTGCACATGCCGCGACGCGAGGACGCGCTGCTGCTCGGGCTCTGGATCCTGAGCCTCGCCGTCATGGCCCTGGCCTTGTTCGCCTTCTGGCACTGGCGTGCGGCGATCGGTCATCGCTGGCCGCCGAGCCTTCGGCTGTATCGGCTGCTGTCGCGACCGACGCAGGGCTGAGGATCGTTCTCACATTCCGCGTGCGGCGAGCGCCGACAGGGTCGCACCGATCGCCGCGAACCCCATCAGCAGCAGCCCGTCGACGATGAGCCCGCCCGGCGTGATCCAGTGGCCGGCCACGTGCAGGCCGGCAGGGATGGCGCCGGAGATGCTGGCCAGGACGTCGTGCGCCTGGCTGTCGGCACTGGCGGTTCCGCTGGTGACGGCGCCGACCACGCGGGGCAGGGCCCACCAGCCGAGGCCTGCGACCAGCAGAAGCGGCGCCAGCAGCTCGGCCAGCTGCTGCAGGAAGTAGAACACGGCGTGCAGCACGCTCCACACCCCGAGCCGAAGCAGCAGCAGGGGCGTGCGCCGCCTGTCGACGCGCCGCTGGGTCCATGCCTCGGGCCGGCTCCGGGTCTCGATCGTGCCGGTCATGCGGTTCCTCCTCGTGCCGGCGACAGGTGCCGCGAGCCGGCATTCCGCCGATAAACGCAGCTAACCCCGTTGCCGCCGGCGCGGCAACACGCGGCTTATTCCGCCGCTGCGGCCGACGCGTCCGTCCTGCCGGCGCCGCCGCTGTCCCGGGGCAGCGACAGCACCGCCATGAGCCCGGCCACGCATACCAGCGCTGCCAGGGCGAACGGCGCGCCGGCCCAGTGCAGCGCGCCGCCCGGTCGCGTTGCCACCGCGAACACCAGGCCGGTGGACAGCGGCCCCACCACCATGCTCAGCCCCTGCAGCGAGGACAGGCCGCCCTGCGCCTCGCCCTGGCGTTGCGGACCGGCGGCGACCGACAGCACGGACTGTATCGCCGGGTTGATCAGCGCGCCCGCCGCCAGGAGCAGGATCGCCGGCGGCATGACCCAGCTGCGCGTCGCGGAGGCGAGGGCGATGTAGCCGGCGATGGCGAACCCGTAGCCGAGGAGGGCGGTGCGGCGCGCGCCCAGCCTGCGCGTCGCCGGTCCGGCCAGCACGCCCTGCACGATCGCCTGGGCGATGCCGCCCAGCGCCAGGGCGAGCCCGTTCTCCGCCGTGGTCCAGCCGAAGCGCATCTGGTTGGCCAGGATGAAGCTGCTCTGCTGCGCGCCCAGTGCCAGCCAGCCGCAGCTCCAGGCGAGCCCGAGCCGGCGCATGGAACCGCTGGTCGCGAACAGGGTCAGGGTGCCGAGCGGGTTGGCGCGGCGCCAGGAAAAGGC
Source organism: uncultured Acetobacteraceae bacterium (assembly GCA_964242425.1). GTDB lineage: Bacteria > Pseudomonadota > Alphaproteobacteria > Acetobacterales > Acetobacteraceae > Lichenicola. Next base: position 15,566 of record CAXTCK010000045.1, read on the forward strand.
GCGGCGTCGCTCCGGCGGCAGGCTTTCCGGCAGCACGAGCCAGCCGTAGAGCACGTTGATGGCGATAAGCGTCGCCGCCACCAGGAACGGCAGCCGGATCCACATGCCGCCGAGCCAGCCGCCCAGCGCCGGGCCCGCCACGAAGCCGAGGCCGAACATGGCGCCCACCAGCCCGAACGCCCGGGCCCGTTTGTCCGGCGGCGTGACGTCGCCGATATAGGCCATGGCCGCGGTGGCGTTGCCGGCTAGGCCACCCGCAACGACGCGAAGCGCCAGTAGCCACCACAGGCTCGGCACCACGGTCCAGAGCAGGGCGTTCACGCTCAGGGCCGCGAGCGAGCCCAGCAGCACCGGACGGCGCCCGAACCGGTCGCTGAGCCCGCCCAGGATCGGCGCGCACAGGAACTGCATGAACGCGAACACGGAGAAGATCGCGCCGACCCAGAGCGAGGCTGCGGCGTGCTGGAGGTGCCCGATACGCATGACCATGTCCGGCACCACCGGGATCACGACGGCGAAGCTCAGGGCGTCGAGTGCTACCGTGGCGAGAATGAAGCCGGTGGACGCGGAACGGGAAGGCATGCGGCATCGGCCGTCGCGGTCGTCAGGGCGTCAAGAGGTACCAGCGCGTGCAGGAAGCTTTCGGCGCAGGCCCGCCAGCTGAAGCGCTCGGCATGGGCGCGGCAGGCGGCGCGGTCGGCGCCAAGCGCTGCGAGGGCTGCCGCGCGAAGGTCGCTCGAGACCGCGCCCACGCGGCCATTCGTGCCGGCCAGCACGTCGCGCGGGCCCGTCACGTCGAACGCTGCCACCGGCACGCCGGCGGCCAGCGCTTCCAGCAGCACCAGGCCGAAGGTGTCGGTGCGGCTCGGGAACACGAACACGTCGCCGCCGGCGTAGGCCGCCGACAGCTCGGCTTCCGCGAACGGGCCGGCGAACACCACGCCGGGATACCGCGCCCTGAGCCGCGGCAGAAGCGGGCCGCCGCCGACCACCACCTTGGAGCCGGGCAGGTCGAGATCGAGGAACGCCTCGATGTTCTTTTCCACGGCGATCCGCCCGACATACAGGAACACCGGCCGCGACAGCCCGTGCTCCGCCGCCCAGTCGCGCCGCGGCTCGGGGGTGAAGCGCCCGAGGTCGACGCCGCGCGACCACGGAACCAGATGGCGAAAGCCGCGTCCGGCCAGCTCGCGCCGCAGGCTTTCCGTGGCCACCAGGGTGCCGGCGGAAGCGCCATGGAACCGGCGCATGAACCGGTATGAAAGCCCGAGCGGCAGGCCGGTGCGCGCCTGGAGGTATTCCGGAAACCGGGTGTGGAACGAGGTGGTGAACGCCAGGCCGCGGCGGAGCGCCCAGCGCCGTGCCGCCATCCCGAGCGGGCCTTCGGTGGCGACGTGCAGCCGGTCCGGCCCGAACCGCGCGATGATCCGGGCCAGTCGGCGCCCCGGCAGCAGGGACAGCCTGATCTCGGGATAGGTCGGGCAGGGCAGGGTGCGGAACCGGTCGGGGCCCACCACCTCGACGACATGGCCTATCGCCCGCAGCTCCGCCGCCACGGTGGACAGGGTGCGCACCACGCCGTTCACCTGCGGCGTCCAGGCGTCGGACACGATCAGGATGCGGCGGATGCCGGCGGCGTCGGCGCTCATGCCGCTATCGGACGCGGCGCCGGCCGGGACGCCCGGGCCGGTTGCTCGCCCAGGAACGACAGGCCGCGGCGACGGGCCCAGTCGATCAGCTCCAGCCTGCCGTCGGCGTGCTCGACCAGGGCGGTGCAGCTTTCCACCCAGTCGCCGTCGTTGAGGTAGAGCACGCCGTCGATCTCGCGCATCTCGGGATGGTGGATGTGGCCGCACACCACGCCGTCCAGCCCGCGGCTGCGCGCTTCGGCGGCCAGGGCCAGCTCGAACCGGTCGATCGCCTTGACCGCACCCTTCACCTGCCGCTTCAGCCACGCCGACAGCGAGCGGTACGGCAGGCCGAGGCGGCGTCGCACGAGGTTGAACCAGCGGTTCACCACCAGGGAGGCGGCATAGGCGCGGTCGCCGAGCAGGGCGAGCACACGGGCATAGCGCACCACGCTGTCGAACTCGTCGCCGTGCATCACCAGCAGCCGCCTGCCGTCGGCGGTCTCGTGCACCGCGTCGCGGCACAGCCTGATGCCGGCGATTTCCAGGCGCGCTGGCAGCCAGGCGCGCATCATCTCGTCGTGGTTGCCCGGGATGTACAGGATGGTGGTGCCGGCGTTCGCCGCAGCCAGGATCAGGCGAAGCACGCGGTCGTGGTGGCGGTCCCAATACTAGGAACGCCGGAGGCGCCATCCGTCGATGATGTCGCCGACCAGGTAGAGGGTGTCGCAGCGCGTGTGCGACAGGAAGTCGGCCAGAAACTCGGCGCGGCTGCCGCGCGTGCCGAGATGCACGTCGGACAGGAACACCGTCCGGTAGTGCGTGATCCCGTCGAGGCCTGCCGGATCGCTCGCCATGGCGTTCATCAGCCCGTCCTCCGCATCGCCCGACGATTCGCGCCGGGCAGGGGTGCAGCAACGAGGGCGTCATACGTCGGCCGCAGCGCGAGGATCGTGACGATTGAATGATGAAACCAGCCGCTGTGCCGCAGCACCGGCGACGCGATATCATCATCCGCACGAGGCATGAGACCGCGCTACGGTGGTGGCATGCTCGTGATCTACAACCCGACCGCCGGACGCAGGCGGGTCAGCCGGCTTTGGCGCGTGCTGGACGTGCTGGTGGCGCACGGCGTGCGGTTGGAGGTGGTCGAAACGCGTCACGCCGGCCATGCCGGCAGCCTGGCCCGCGACGCGGCGCAACACGGCGCGGAGCTGGTGGTGGCGGCCGGCGGCGACGGCACCATCGCGGAAGTCGCGTCCGGGCTGGAAGGGCTGGACGCGCTGCTCGGGATCATTCCGCTCGGCACCGCCAACGTGCTGGCGCACGAGCTGGGGCTGCCGACCGACGCCAACGGCCTCGCGTCCGTGCTCGCCAACGGTTGCATCGTGCCGCTGTGGCCCGGGATCGCGCGTAGCCGTTCCGGCAGCCGCCTGTTCGTGCAGATGCTCGGCATCGGCTTCGACGCCCACGTGGTGCACCGCATCTCGCGGCCGGTGAAGCGAGCACTCGGCAAGGGCGCGTACGTGCTGCAGACCCTGCGAGAGCTGCCGCGCTACGACTTTGCCCCGGTACGCCTGCGCATAGACGGCGACGCGGCGGTGGCCGGCAGCGTGATCATCGCCAAGGGCAGCCTGTACGGCGGTCCCTACCTGCTGGCGCCGGACGCCCGCACCGACGCACCCGGTTTTTCGGTGATGCTGTTCGAGCAGGCCGGGATCGCCGCCGCCTTGCTGGCGGGTGCGGCGCTGCCGCTCAACCTGCTCGGCCGCGTGCCCGGCGTGGTGCACAGGCGCGCCAGCGAGATCGTGCTGCTCGACGAGGCGGGCCGGCCGGCGCAGGCCGACGGCGATCCGGCCGGCACCACGCCGCTGCACGTGTCCGACGCGCAGGCGCCGCTGCGGCTGATGGCGACGCGAAGCGGCGTTCGTTCCGTTATCGACACGATACCGAACCTGCGCTAGGACGCGGACACCGGCTCGATCCTGCCAGGCGGTCGCGGACCGCGTCCGGCGTAAACCGAGCCAGCGATCCTGATCGGTGCCGACCACGCCTGGGGTTTCTGCTGCCCGGTGTTCGATCAGTGCCGGATCTCGAAGCTCGCCAG
>CAXTCK010000046.1:0-2708 GCA_964242425.1 uncultured Acetobacteraceae bacterium
CGGTCGCCGTCAAGGACGTGAGTAGCGCAGCCAGAAGAGCCGGCAGCGCGCGGCGCAGCTCGCCGGACTGCAGCACCACCCGCCCGCGCCGGTTCTCGATCAGCCGGTGCGCGTCCGGCATGTGCCGTTCCGCCGCCACCAGGGCGGCACGGCGCAGCGCCAGCAGCGCCGGCAGCGCCCGGTGCAGCCGGTGTCCGGCCTCGCGCAGCGCCTCGCGCCGCGAAGCCACCTGTCCAGGGCCCGCCAGGCCAAGCCGGTGCAGCCGGTCGTCCAGGCGCTGCCGCATGTGGCCAAGCAGGGAAGGAAGGTCCGGCAGCAGCCCGCCGGCGCGGTCGAGGCGCAGGCGGAGCCCCTGGGACAGCCGCCCCAGCCCGGCCTCGAGGCGCGCGGCGTGGTGAGCCAGGTCGGCCACGAGCTCGACCCGGGCCGGCACGGCGATCTCGGCCGCCGCGGTGGGGGTGGGTGCGCGGCGGTCGGACACGAAGTCGATCAGGGTGGTGTCGGTCTCGTGCCCGACCGCGGAGATCAGCGGGATGCGGCACGCGGCCACCGCGCGCAGCACCGCCTCGTCGCTGAAGGCCATGAGGTCTTCCAGGCTGCCGCCGCCGCGCGCCACGATCAGCAGGTCCGGGCGCGGGATGTTCGTGCCCGGCCCGGTGCGCCGGTCGAAGCCGGCGATGGCGGCGGCGATGCGCGCGGCGGCTCCTTCGCCCTGCACCGGCACCGGCCACAACAGCAGGGAGCGCGGGAAGCGGCGCGCGACCGTGGTGCGTATGTCGTGCAGCACGGCGCCCTGCGCGGAGGTGACGAGCCCGATCAGGCGCGGCAGGAACGGCAGCGGGCGCTTGGCGTCGGCGTCGAACAGCCCTTCGGCGGCGAGCCTGGCGCGCAGCCGCTCGATGCGCGCCAGCAACGCGCCTTCGCCGGCGTACTCCATGCGCTCGACGACCAGCTGGTACGACGAGCGCTCGCCATAGGAGGAGATGCGGCCGGTGGCGATCACCTCCAGGCCGTTCTCCGGCTGCAGGCCGAGGCGGGAAACGCCGCCCCGCCACACCACGCCGGAAATCTTGCCGCCCTCGTCCTTGAGCGAGAAGTACAGGTGCCCGGACGGGTAGCGCTTGAACTCGGTGATCTCGCCGCGCACCCGGACGCGCGAGAAGCTGCCTTCCAGCACCCGCTTCACCGCCCCGGAGATTTCCGACACGCTGTACTCGGGCACGTTCGACGCAGCGTTGGCATTGGTGGAGGCGGCGGGTTCGTCCATGGCGCGAGGGTATGATAGGAGCGGGCGCGTCGCGAGGGGGCGGATGTGATGCGTGTTCTGCTGGTGGGTGGAGGCGGACGGGAACACGCGCTGGCCGCGACGCTGAAGCGCTCGCCGCTGCTGGACGCGCTGTTCACCGCTCCCGGCAACCCCGGCACCGCGCTGCTGGGGGAGAACGTGGCCATCGCCGCCGGCGACGTGGCCGCCCTGGTGGCGTTCGCCCGGGCGGAGCGGATCGACCTGGTGGTGCCGGGACCGGAAGCGCCGCTGGTGCTGGGTTTGGCCGATGCCTGCGCCGCCGCCGGCATCGCCTGCGCCGGCCCGAGTGCGGCGGCGGCCCGGCTGGAAGGCAGCAAGAGCTTCGCCAAGGAGGTGTGCGACGCCGCCGGCATCCCGACCGCGCGCTGGGAACGGTTCGAGGACGCGGCCCTGGCGCACGACTTCGTGCGCCGTCGCGGCGCGCCGATCGTGGTCAAGGCGGACGGGCTGGCGAGCGGCAAGGGCGTGGTGGTGGCACAGACGGTGGCCGAAGCCGAAGCCGCAGTCACGGCGATGATGCAGGACGGGAGCCTCGGCCGCGCCGGGGCCGCGGTGGTGATCGAGGAATGCCTCGAAGGCGACGAGGTGTCGCTGTTCGCGTTCTGCGACGGCGACACCGCGATGCTGATCGGGGCGGCACAGGACCACAAGCGCATCGGCGAGGACGACACCGGCGCCAACACCGGCGGCATGGGGGCGGTGTCGCCGCCCGCGTTCTTCGACCGGGACACGCAGGAACAGGCGCTCGACCTGCTGGTGCGGCCGATGCTGCGCGAGATGAGCCGTCGCGGCACGCCGTTCCGGGGCGTGATCTTCGCCGGCCTGATGCTGACCCCGGACGGACCCTCGCTGATCGAGTACAACGTGCGGCTGGGCGATCCGGAAGCACAGGCGCTGCTGCCGCGGCTGCGCTCGGACCTGCTGCCGGTGCTGGCGGCGCTGGCGGAAGGGCGGCTCGACCGGGCCCGGCTGCGCTTCGCCGACGAGGCGGCGGTGGCGGTGGTGCTGGCCGGGCGCGGCTACCCCGGCGCCCCCGCCACCGGGGCTGCGATCGGCGGCATCGAGCGGGCGGAAGCGATGCACGGCGTGCACGTGTTCCAGGCGGCCACCGCGCGTGATGCGGCGGGAACCCTGGTGGGGGCGGGCGGGCGCGTGCTGACGGTGGTGGCGGTGGCCCCGGAGCTGGCCGACGCGCGGGACGCCGCCTATGCCGGGGTGGCGGCGATCGAATGGCCAGACGCGGTGTGGCGGCGCGACATCGGCGTGCGGGCGCTGGTGCGGGCGCTGGCGGCGAAGCACGCGCTGTGACGTCGGTTCCCGCCGGGCCGGATGCGGATGGTCCGTGACCGCTGGTCGGCCCGTGCGGGCTTCCGATGGCAGGCGTCGAGCCTGAACAACCACC
>CAXTCK010000046.1:2808-18911 GCA_964242425.1 uncultured Acetobacteraceae bacterium
CGTCGGACCGGGCTTCTTCCCGACACCATAAGGAACAAACGAGCGATGGCGATGCCAGCCATGAAGGACATCATCGCCATCGGCGGTTCGACAGGCAGCGGCGCAGTGCTCAAGCAGCTGCTGGGCGACCTGCCCCCCGATCTGCCGGCCAGCATCTTCGTCAGCACGCACGTCGCCGCCCGCGGTCCGAGCTTCCTGGTCGACATGCTCTCGAGCAGCGCGTCGATGCCTGTTGCCCACGCCGTGGATGGGCAGCCGATCCTGCCGGGCCGCGTTTATGTCGCCGCACCCGACAGGCACCTGCTGCTGATCGACAACACGATCCGGCTCGGCGTGGGGCCGCACGAGAACATGGCCCGGCCCTCCATCGACCCGTTGTTCCGGTCGGCAGCGTTGTCCTTCGGGCCGCGCGTGATCGGCGTGGTGCTGACCGGCATGCTCAACGACGGGGCGTCCGGGCTCAACGCGATCAAGGCGTGCGGCGGCACGGCGGTGGTGCAGCATCCGCTCGACGCCGCGGCCGACCAGATGCCGCTCGCGGCCCTGGAGGCCACCGAGGTCGACCACGTGGCGCCGGCGGCCGGGCTCGGCGGGCTGCTGGCGACGCTTGCCCGAACCGAGGCCGCCGCCGCCCCGGCTTCTCCCCCGTCCGACGACCTGTGGCTGGAGGTGGAGATCGCCGCCGGGATGCGCCTTGGAAGCGACAAGCTGCGCGGCATCGCCGTCCCGAGCGCCCTGTCCTGCCCGGACTGCCATGGGGTGCTGTCCGAGATGAACGACAGCCGGCCGCTGCGCTATCGCTGCCAGACCGGCCACGCCTACACGGCCGAAACGCTGGTCGCCGACATCACCGAGGTCGACGAGGCGATCCGGATCGCCATGCGGATGATGGAGGAACGGGTGTCGCTGGTGGAGCGCATGATGACGGACGCGCGCGACAACGGGCGGACCGCGGTGGCGGAACTTTATGAGGCCCGCAGCCAGGAATATCGCCGCTATGCCAAGACCCTGCGCGACGCTGCGGGAACATCGCTGCGCCTCGGGCGGGCATCCAGGACGCAGGACGTTTGAGCGAACCGGTTCATTGAATGGGGGTTATAACACAGAATGAACCTTGCCAGCCTGTGGGCGATGCGGAGGCCGGCGTGAACGAGATGGCGGACACGGACACGGTCGAGGACGCCGACCGGAGCGAGGAGACCACCGGCACGATGCCGGTGGTGGGAATCGGCGTGTCGACCGTCTCGCTCCGGTCGCTGGAGGCCATGTTCGCGGTGATGGGCTCCAGCCTTGGCGCCGCCTACCTGATCGCGGTCCGCCAGCAGGAAGGCCTGGAGGTGGGAACCGTGGTGGACGCGCTGCGGCGCCGGTCGCCGCTGCCGGTGACGATCGGAAAGAACGGGGAGCGCATCCAGGCGAACCACATCTATGTCGGCGGCCGCGACGACATGATGACCCTCGAGGACGGGCACCTGCGGGTCTGGCCCGCGGTCGAGCCGGTCGGACACCGCGCCACGATCGACTCCATGCTGGTGTCGGTTTCCGAGCACGCGCGCGACCATGCGGTCGCGGTGATCCTGGGCGGTCTCGGCACAGACGGCACAGCCGGGATCACGGCCACCAAGAAGTTCGGCGGCTTGTCGATCGGCGAGCTCGATGCGGAAGGCGATGGCGGAGACGGCCAGGGGCCGCTCGGGGTGGTCGACCTCCATCTGCCTGCGGAGGAGATCCCGACCAGGATCGCGCTCTACCTCGACAACGTGTCCGGGCTGGAGGACGAGAGCCTCGAAAGCACGGCGGAAGCGATCGAGGCGCGCATTGCCCAGATCACCACCATCGTGCGCAACACGACCGGCCACGACTTCCACGGCTACAAGCGCGGGACCCTGCTCCGGCGCGTGCACCGGCGCCTGCAGGTGCTGCAGATCGACAGCATCGGCGCCTACGTCCTGCGGCTGCGCGGCGACCGCCAGGAAGTGCAGGACCTGTTCCAGGACCTGCTGATCGGCGTCACCGAGTTCTTCCGGGATGCGCCGGAATTCGACGTGCTCGAGGCCGAGATCCCGCGCCTGTTCGAGGGCAAGGGCAGGGATGACCAGCTCCGGGTCTGGGTGCTCGGCTGCGCGACCGGCGAGGAGGCCTATTCGATCGCCATCCTGCTGCGCGAACACCTGGCCACCCTCGCCGAGCCGCCGCAGGTGCAGATCTTTGCCACCGACCTCGACGCCCGCGCCCTCGGCCTCGCGCGCGCCGCCCGGTATGCGGCCACCATCGCCGATCGGGTCCGCCCCGACAGGCTCGAGCGCTGGTTCGTGCGGGAGGGTGACACCTATTGCGTGTCCAAGGAGCTGCGCGAGATGTGCATCTTCTCGCCACACAACGTCGTCAAGGACGCGCCCTTCTCGCGGATCGACATCCTGTCGTGCCGCAACCTGCTGATCTACCTGAACGCGGACATACAGAACCGGGTGATCCCGATCTTCCACTTCTCGCTCAGGCCGGGGGGCGTGCTGTTCCTGGGCTCTTCGGAGAACGTCAGCCGCCACCAGAAGCTGTTCGCGCCGATCGACCGCCGCAGCCGCGTGTTCCGGCGGCTGGAAACGGCGATGCGGATCATCCCGGACTTCCCGCTGACCCCGCGCGGGCGCGTGGCCGAGGCGCCAGGCGCGGTGCCGGCAGGAGCGCCCCTGCCCGTGAGGCTGTCCCAGACCCTCAGCCGGCAGGCCGAGGCGATCGCCGAGCGCTATGCTCCGGCCCATGTCGTGGTCGACACCCAGTTCGACGTGCTGCACTTCTCCGGACGCACCGGCCGGTTCCTGGAGCCGATCGCGGGTGCGGCGACGCTCAACCTGATCAGCCTGATCCACCGCGACCTGCGGATCGACCTGCGCTCCGCGCTGCACCGGGCCTTGTCGGAGAACCGCCGCATCGAGATCCCGCACCTCGTGCTCAGGCACGACGACCGGTCGGTCGCGCTCAACCTGGTAGTCGAGCCGGTCGGCACGAGCGACGTGACGTCGCTCGTCGTCCTGTTCCAGGACATCGGCCAGGTTCCCGACGGGCTGGCGGGCGGCGACCGGCTGGGCAGCGACGAGCATGCGCAAAAGCTCGAAACCGAGCTGCGCGTGACGCGGGAACGGCTCCAGGCCACGATCGAGGAGCTGGAATCGACCAACGAGGAGCTGAAATCCTCCAACGAGGAATACCAGTCGATCAACGAGGAGCTGCAATCCGCCAGCGAGGAGATGGAAACCTCCAAGGAGGAGCTGCAGTCGGTCAACGAGGAGCTGCAGACCGTCAACGGCGAGCTGGGGCACCGGGTGGCCGAGCTCGGCCGAAGCAACTCGGACCTGAAGAACCTCCTGGAGGCGACCCAGATCGCCACCGTGTTTCTCGACAACGAGCTGCGCGTCCGCAGCTTCACCCCGTCGGCGACCGAGATCTTCCACCTGCTGGACACCGATGTCAGCCGCCCGCTCGGCCACGTGGTGTCGCGCGTCGCCTATGGCGAGCTCCAGGACGACATACGCCGCGTGCTCAAGACGCTGGTTCCCGTCGAGCGCACGGTGGTGGATCCGCTCGACCACCGCCACTTCGCAGCCAAGGTGCTGCCCTACCGCAACACCGACAACTACATCAGCGGCGCCGTGGTGACCTTCACCGACCTCACCGCCGTGCGCAACGCCGAGACCGCGCTGCGCCACAGCGAGCAGCGGCTGCAGGCACTGCTGTCGGCGAGCTCGGAAATCATCTTCCGGATGAACGCCGACTGGACCGAGATGCTCGACATGTGGGGCGGCAGCTCTCCGGGCGAGATGCAGGAAGACCGCCGGCGGCTCAACGAGTTCATCCCGTCCGAGGATGCTCCCCGCATCGCCGCCGAGTTCGCCGCCGCTGCCGAGGGTGTCCGGGCGTTCGAGCTGGAACACCGGGTCTGGCGCGTCGACGGCCGTATCGGCTGGACGATGACGCGAGCCGTGCCGATCGTCGGCGCGAACGGGGCGATCATCGAGTGGTTCGGCGCCGCCAGCGACATCACCGCCCGCCGCGAGGCCGAGGAGGCCCTGCGCGGAAGCGAGCAGCGGCTGCATTCGCTCGTCGAGGGCCTGCCCCAGCTGGTCTGGCGGGCGGTGAGCCACGGCAACTTGACGTGGACCAGCCGGCAATGGACCGACTTCACCGGCCAGAGCGCGCAGGACAGCCACGGCTGGGGCTGGCTCGACACGGTGCATCCCGACGACCACAAGACGGTCAGGGAGGCCTGGGACCGGGCCGTCACCGAGAACAGCTTCCAGGCCGAGTTCCGGATCCGCCAGGGCAACGGCGGCTCCTATCGCTGGTTCAAGACCCGGGCGTTGCCGGTGCCAAACGACGACGGCACCGACCCGGAATGGATCGGAACCTCCACCGACATCCACGACCTGCGCGGCATGCAGGAGCGGCAGGAGGTGCTCGTCGCCGAGCTGCAGCACCGCACCCGCAACCTGCTCGGCGTGGTCAGGCAGATGGCGCAGCGGACGCTGCGCTCCAGCACAGACCTGGTCGATTTCCGTGAACGCTTCCGCGACCGCATCGAGGCGCTCGCCCGGGTGCAGGGGCTGCTGTCGCGCCTCAACGAGCATGATCGCGTCACCTTCGACGAGCTCGTCCGGACGGAGTTCAAGGCGCTCGGCGTCGAGCCGGGACAGGACGGCCACGTCGTGATCGAGGGGCCGGCTGGCGTGCGGCTGCGTTCCACCACGGTGCAGACCCTGGCCATGGCCCTGCACGAACTGGCCACCAACGCCGTCAAATATGGGGCGCTGAAACAGTCCAACGCGCGCCTCGCCGTGCGGTGGCACGTGGAAGCCGAACAGGAAGGCCAACCGGACGGACGGCCCTGGCTTCACGTCGACTGGCGCGAAACCGGGGTCAAGATGCCGTCCGCCGGCGTGGGGGCCCAGGGAAGCGGGCAAGGACGCGGGCAGGGCCGCGAACTGATCGAGCGCGCGCTGCCTTATCAACTTTCCGCCAGGACAACGTACGTTTTTGGAAACGATGGTGTTCACTGCACCATATCCATGCCTGTTTCGGCGAGCAGCGCGCCGGAGAACCAAAGCCATGACTGATGGGCCATTGAACAACTGCCGCATCCTCGTGGTCGAGGACGAGTACATCCTGGCCGAGGAACTGGCCTACGAGCTGAGCGACGCCGGCGCGATCGTTCTCGGGCCGGTTTCCACCATCGAGCGCGCCCTCACCCTGCTGCAGGATCAGGCTCCGCCGGACGGCGCGATCCTGGACGTCAACCTCGGTGGCGTGCCGGTTTATCCGCTCGCCGACACCCTCACCGCGCGCCGGGTTCCCTTCGTCTTCACCACCGGTTACGACGCGGCCGGGCTTCCCGAACGTTTCGCGCACATCGCCAAGTGCGAGAAGCCCTTCAACGCGGCCAGCCTGACCGCGGTGGTGGCTCGCGCGATCCAAGCCTGAAGCCGACGGCATCGATCAAACGTTTGCGGCGATCGAACGGCGGCGGCGCCCCACCGACGATCCGCTCGGCGTTCCGTGCGCAGGCCCTGACGGGAAGGAACGTGTTCCGGTCCGGGGGATGTTGCGGCACGAGGCGCGTGTGGCCGATGTTCGCGTTGTCACGACACATGCCGCACCGCGCGTGCGCTTGCCGCCGGTGGCCGTGGATTGTCGCGAAGCGCGGGTGTTCGGGGGATGGGCCGGCTGCCGTGCCGGTGGGTCCGGGCTTCCGGACACGGACGGATCACAGGAGCCTGCTGGCGACGGACACCCCCGCCAGCATCGCGGCCAGGATCAGGAAGCCGGCCGGCAGGCCCGCGAGGTGCGCGACCGCGCCGATCCCGGCCGGCCCGGCCAGGATGCCGGCATAGCCCAGGGTGGTCATCGCCGGCACGGCGACGGTCTCGGGCATCGCGTCCTGCTGCCCCACCGCGGTGAACAGCACCGGGACGATGTTGGCGCAGCCGATGCCGACCAGGGCATAGCCGGCGAGGGCCGCCGGCCAGGACGGCACCAAGGTCGCGACCACGAAGCCCAGTGCTGCGCACAGGCTGCCGCCCGCCATCACCCGCCTGCGGCCGAGCCGGTCCACGATGCGGTCGCCCGTGAGCCGGCACAGCGTCATGGTTGCGGCGAAGGCGGCATAGCCGAGCCCGGCGCGGGACCGGGCGACGTGGCGCACGGTGGACAGGAACACGGCACTCCAGTCCAGCACGGCACCTTCGGCCAGGAACAGCACGAAGCACAGCAGGCCGAACACGAGCACGATCCCGCGCGGCACCGCGAAGGCCGGCCCCTCGTTGCGGGCGCCGTAGGGCAGCAGGTGCCGTACCGACGCCAGCAGGGCGAGAAGGATGCCGAGCGACACACAGGCGCTGGCGCCGAGCGGCGAGGCGCCAGCGCTCAGCAGGGCCGCCATGCCGCCGGCCCCGGCGATGCCGCCCAGGCTGTACAGGCCGTGGAAGCCCGACATCATCGCCCGTCCGCTGCCGCGCTCGACGATGATGGCCTGGATGTTCATCGCCACGTCCACCGCGCCGATCGCCGCACCGAACAGCATCAGCGCCAGCCCCAGGCCGGCAAGCGATCCCAGTGTCGCCAGCAGCGGCAGCGCCAGCACCACCGCCAGCACGGCGCCCACGATCACGCTTCGGCAGCCGAACCGGCCGGCAAGCGCCCCCGATACCGGCATGGTGACGATGGAGCCGATCCCCAGGCACAGCAGGAGCAGGCCGAGCGTGCCATCGTCGATGGCGGTGCGTGCCTTGGCGAACGGCACCAGCGCCGCCCAGGCCGCGCTGCCGAAGCCGGTCAGGAAAAAGGCGAAGCGCGTGGCGCGCTGCTCGGCCGGGCCTGGCGTGTGGGGTGCGGTGCCGGTCATGGTGCCGATGCCCGGTGGATGGCGATGCCGAGACCCGCGAACGGTTCGAGCAGCGACGACGGGGCGTCGGCTTCCACCACGAGGTGGGACAGCCGGGCCGCCGGCATCACCGCGAAGGGGGCCGCGGTCGCGAGCTTCTCGCTGGTCACGACAACCGCGACCGTGGCCGCGGCCTCCGCCGCCTGGCGCTTGAACTCCGCGTCCTCCAGGTCGAACGCGCCGAGCCCCGCCTCGGCATCCACGGCGCAGGCGCCGAGCAGGGCCAGGTCGATGCGCATCGCCGCCAGGTCGCGCATCGCCCGCAGGCCGTGTGCCGCGCCGGTGCGCGGGTCGACGCGTCCGCCCAAAACAACCAGCTCGATCCCGGGCAGCCCGACCAGCACCGCCGCCACGCCCGGCGCGTTGGTCGCCACGGTGATGCCGAGGCCGGGTGGCAGGGCGCGCGCGACGGCGAGGTTGGTCGACCCCACGTCGAGGAACAGTGCCCCGTGCGGCCGCATCGCCTGCGCGACCAGAACGGCACCGGCGCGTCCCAGCGCCGCCTTGCGTGCCGGCTGCTCTCGTTCGCGCTCGGTGATCGGGCTGCCGGAGGGGGACAAGGGCAGCGCGCCGCCGTAAACGCGCCGGCACAGCCCGATCGCGCTCAGCTCGCGCAGGTCGCGCCGGGCGGTGTCCTCGGAGATGCCGAAGCGCCGGGCGAGGTTCGCCGCCAGCACCCGGCCGTCGCGGTCCAGCTGCTCCAGGATGTGACGCCGCCGTTCGTCCGGCATGGTGCCTGTCAAATCAGTCATGGTCGCCGCCTTTGATCGGGCAACAACGTGCGGCATCGGGCACTACCGTGCAAGAGGGCAGTCCCGCTTCGGCCCGCGGGTGCGACCACCGGGGACGCGACCGGCCAGGATTGGCGTGGCACGGCTTACCTGGAGCTTCTTCCGCTGGTCCCATTCCCGGCCATGGCCTGCCGATCGCACCGACGATGCCGGATGCCGCCGGTCGGCCGGCCAGGCCGCGGCACCGCCGGCCGCACGGCGATCTTCCTGCTGCTTCGGCGACGGCGCGAGGGTCAGGCCGCCTGGCGACCCGCGCTGCCGATGCCGTCGAGCCTGGCGATCAGCTCGGGTGACAGCGCGATCCCGCCGGCGAGGAGGTTCTCGCGCAGGTGGCCGACCGACGACGTGCCCGGGATCAGCAGGATGTTGGGCGCGCGGTGCAGCAGCCAGGCCAGCGCCACCTGCATCGGCGTCGCCTCGATCTCGGCCGCCACCTCCGACAGCACCGTCGACTGCAGGGGCGTGAAGCCGCCGAGCGGGAAGAACGGCACGTAGGCGATGCCGTCCGCCGCCAGCGCGTCGACCAGCGCGTCGTCCTCGCGATGGGCGAGGTTGTACAGGTTCTGCACGCAAACGATCTCGGCGATGCCGCGTCCTTCCGCGACCTGGGTGGGCGTGGCGTTGCTCAGGCCCAGGTGCCGGATCAGGCCCTTTTGCTGCAGCTCGGCCAGCGCCGTGAGCGGCGCCTCGATCGAGCCCTCGGCCGGGCCGTGGCTTCCAGGGAACAGGACGCGCAGGTTGGCGACCTCCAGCACGTCGAGCCCGAGGTGGCGCAGGTTGTCGTGCACGGCGCTCGTCAGCTCGGCAGCCGACATCGCCGGGTTCCAGGACGCGTCCGCGCCGCGCCTGGCGCCGAGCTTGGTCACGATTACCAGGTCGTCGGGATACGGGTGCAGCGCCTCGCGGATCAGCTGGTTGGTGACGTGCGGGCCATAGAAGTCGCTGGTGTCGATGTGGTTGACGCCGCTCGCCACCGCCTCGCGCAGCACGGCGCGCGCGGCGTCGGCATCCTTCGGCGGCCCGAACACGCCGGGGCCTGCCAGCTGCATGGCGCCGTAGCCCAGCCGCCTGACCGGGCGGGTGCCGAGGAGGAACGAGCCTGTGGTGTCGAAGGAGGTCATGTGTCGTCTCCGGATGCCGATGGGATCGATATGGATGACCGCCATCCGCGCGATAATCCTGACAGGTCGGGACAGGCCGTGCGAGAATCCGGACAATGGCGATCGACCTTCAGGATCTGGCGGCCTTTGTCGCGGTGGCGCGGGCGAAAGGGTTCCGCGACGCCGCCAGGGCCAGCGGCTCGTCCGCGTCCGGGCTGAGCGAGGCAGTGCGTCGGCTGGAAGCGCGGCTGGGCGTGCGCCTGCTCAACCGCACCACGCGCAGCGTGGCGCCGACCGAGGCGGGGGCGCGGCTGCTCGAGCGGCTGCTGCCGGTGCTGGGCGAGGTGGACGCGGCACTCGACGCGGTGAACGCGTTCCGCGACCGTCCGGCGGGCACGCTGCGGCTCAACGTGCCGGGCAGCGCCGCGCGCCTGGTGCTGCCGGCGATCGTGCCGCCGTTCCTGCGCGCTTATCCCGAGATCCGGCTTGAGGTGGTGGTGGAGGACGGCTTCGTGGACGTGCTGGCCGCCGGATGCGATGCCGGGATACGCTACGACGAGCGGCTGGAGCAGGACATGATCGCGGTGCCGATCGGCCCGCGCGTGCAGCGCCTCACCACCGCGGCGGCGCCCGCCTATCTCGACGCCCGCGGCCGGCCGCAGCACCCGCGCGACCTGCTCGGCCACGCCTGCCTGCGCGGCCAGTTCTCCAGCGGCCAGATCCCGCCCTGGGAGTTCGAGCGGAACGGCGAGGTGGTGCGGATCGAGCCCAGCGGACCGCTGCTGGTGCGGCTGGGAGCGGCGGTGGACCTGGCGGTGGACGCGTCGCTGCAGGGGGTGGGGATCATCCACCTGTTCGAGGACTGGCTCCGCCCGCACCTCGACAGCGGCGCGCTGGAGCCGGTTCTGGAGGACTGGGCGCAGCCGTTCTCCGGGCCGTTCCTTTACTACCCGGGCCGACGCCACCTGCCGGCGCCGCTCCGGGCGTTCGTGAACTTCGTCAAGGAACGGGACGGGGCCGGGGGGCGTCCCGCGCCCGTTCCGGCCGGCGCTTCGCGGTCGACCGCTAGGTCAGGAAGCCGATGATGGTCGACGCGATCTCCGCCGCATGGGTTTCCAGCGCGAAGTGCCCGGTGTCCAGGAAGCGGATCTCGGCGTCGGGCACGTCGCGTCGGTAGGCTTCGGCCCCTGCCGGCAGGAAGAAGGGATCGTTCCTGCCCCAGATCGCCAGCAGCCTGGGCTTGTGCTCGCGGAAATAGGCCTGGAAGGCGGGGTAGAGCGCCACGTTGCTGGCGTAGTCGCCGAACAGGTCGAGCTGGATGTCGTCGACCTCCGGGCGCTGGAGGTAGCAGGCGTCAAGCGTGTGGCCGTCCGGCGAGACCGCCTCGGGATCGGGAACACCGTGCGTGTACTGCCAGCGGATGGAGTCCGGCGTCAGCAGCGCCCGCAGCGCCTGCCGGTTGGCGTCGCTCGGGTCGCGCCAGTAGCGCTCGATGGGGTTCCAGCCGTCGCTCAGCCCTTCGACATAGGCGTTGCCGTTCTGCGACACGATCGCGGTGATCCGCTCCGGATGGGCCAGGGCCAGGCGCAGGCCGGTCGGAGCGCCGTAGTCGAAGATGTAGATCGCAAAGTGCTTGAGCCCGATCACCTCCGTGAAGCGGCCGACGATCCGGGCCAGGTTGTCGAAGCTGTAGGTGAAGTCCTGCCGCGCGGGCAGCGCCGACAGGCCGAAGCCCGGCAGGTCTGGCGCCACGAGGTGGAAGCGGTCAGCCAGGCGGGGGATCAGGTCGCGGAACATGTGGCTGGAGGTCGGAAACCCGTGCAGCAGCAGCAGTGTCGGCTTCAAGCGGTCTCCGGCTTCACGGTAGAACACCTCGTAGCCGTCGACGTCGGCGGTCCGGTAGCTCGGCTGTGTCATCACCTGTCTCCTGGTTGCCTGCCGGCAGATCGGGCGAGCGGCAGCTCGGTCGACCAGGAAGATGTCCTTTCCCCTGCGCACGGATAATCGGGCAATTCTGCAAATCATTCTTCCAGAAGATGGAAAAATGGATGGACCGTCTCGAGGCCATGGCGATGCTGAAGGAGGCCGTCGACCGGGGAAGCCTTTCGGCCGCCGGCAGGTCGCTTCGCATTTCGGTGCCGACGCTCAGCCGGAAGATCTCGGAGCTGGAAGCGCTGCTCGGAACGCGACTCCTGGTCCGCACCACGCGCAGGCTCGCCCTCACCGACGCGGGCGCCACCTATCTGGCGGCGGCGCGGCGCATCCTGGATGAGGTGGACGGCGCGGAGCGCGAGGCGGCCGGCGAGTTCGTCGCACCCAAGGGGGAGCTGGTGGTCACGGCCCCGCTCCACCTCGGGCGGCTGCACGTGCTGCCGGTGGTGGCGGAGTTCCTGGCGCTGTTTCCTGCGATCAATGTCCGCCTCCTGCTTGCCGACCGCAACGTCCACCTGGTCGACGACCATGTCGACATGGCGGTGCGCATCGGCAGGCTGGAAGACAGCGCGATGGTCGCGACGCGGGTCGGCTCGATGCGGACCGTGTCCTGCGCGAGCCCGGACCTGCTCGACCGTCTCGGCATCCCGGCCACGCTGCAGGATCTTGAAGAGCTGCCGGTCGTCACCCTGGACGCCCCTGCGCCGCGACCGGACTGGCGCTTCCGGCGACCGGGATCGGCAAGCCCGGTCGACGTTCCGGTGGCACCGCGCCTGTGCGTGACGACGACGGAGGCGGCCGTGCAGGCGGCGATCCTCGGCGTCGGGATCGCGCGCCTGCTGCACTACCAGGTCGCGGAGGCGGTCGCGGCCGGGACGCTGCGGCTCGTGCTGGAGGAGTTCGAGCCCGAGCCGGCGCCGGTGCATCTGGTCCACGCCGTGCGCGGCCAGCTGCCGCTCAAGATGCGCCGCTTCCTCGACTTCGCGGCGCCGCGGCTGCGCGAGCGCCTGAACCGGTCCGCCACCGCCACGCACGGTGCGTGAACGATGTTCACGTGGCCGCGGCGATGACACGCGGGGGGAGGGGGCCGTCCGTCTGCCCGGTTCACGGCCTTCTGCCGGCCTGCTAGAACCGCTGGTCAGCCGAGGACCCGTCATGCCCGCCCCCACGCCCGCGTCAGATCCGGGCCAGCCTGGCCCCAGCCCGCAGCGACGCGGCGTGTGCCTGGTGATCTCGGCGCCGTCGGGAGCGGGGAAGAGCACCATCGCCAACGCGCTGCGTGCCGCCGAGCCGGAGCTGACGCACTCGGTCAGCGCCACCACGCGGGCGCCGCGTCCGGGCGAGACCGAGGGGGTGCACTACTTCTTCCGCACGCCCGAGCAGTTCGCCGCCATGGCGGAAGCGGGTGCCCTGCTGGAATGGGCCACCGTGTTCGGCCGTGGCTACGGCACCCCGCGGGCGCCGGTGGAGGCGTGCCTCGCTGCCGGGCGCGACATGGTGTTCGACATCGACTGGCAGGGCCACCGGCAGCTGCGCGCCGCCCTGCCCGGCGACGTGGTCAGCTTGTTCGTGCTGCCGCCGTCGCTCGGCGTGCTGGAACGGCGGCTGCGCGCGCGCGCAGCCGACGATCCGGACGAGATCGCGCGCCGCATGGCGGCGGCACGGGACGAGATCGCGCATTGGCGGGAGTTCGACCACGTGATCGTCAACGACCGGCTGGAACAGGCGATCGACGGCGCGCACGCGGTGCTGAACGCCGCGCGCATCGCACTGTCGCGCCAGACCGGCATGGCGGCGCTGGTACAAGGCTTCGGCTGAGGCCCGCCCGGAACCATGGACTTCTCCGACCTTTGCGTGCTGTGCGTCGGCGACGTGATGCTGGACCGCTACCATTACGGGGCGATGGAGCGGATCTCGCCCGAAGCGCCGGTGCCGGTGCTGCGCCTGCTTCGCACCCGCGAGATGCCGGGCGGGGTCGGCAACGTCGCCGCCAACATCCTGTCGCTGGGCGGCCGGGCGATCCTGGTCGGGCTGGTGGGCGAGGACGAGGCCGGGTTGGCGCTGCGCCGGCTGCTCGGCGGCATGGACGGTCTGACCGACGCCACGATCGCGTCGCGGGCGCGGCCCACGATCTGCAAGACCCGCTTCGTCGCCGCCAACCAGCAGGTGGTGCGGGCCGACGAGGAAAGCCGGCTGCCGCTGCAGCCGGACGAGCAGGCGGCGCTGGTGGCGGCGCTGGATGCGCATGTGGGCCGCGCGTCGGTGCTGCTGCTGTCCGACTACGGCAAGGGCGTGCTGGGCGAGGCGGTGATCGCCCGCGCGGTGGCGCTGGCCCGGGCGCGAAACGTTGCGGTGTTCGTGGACCCGAAGTCGCGCGACTTCCGGCGCTACCGGGGCGCCACCTGCATCACTCCCAACGCCCGCGAGCTCGGCGAGGCGTCGGGGCTTGCCGTCGAGGACGAACGGGAGGTCGAGCGGGCGGCGCGCGCGGTGATGGCGGAGGCGGAGGCCGAGGCGATCCTGGCCACACGCTCGGAAAAGGGCATGATCCTGGTGGAGCGAGGCGGTCCTGCGCATGCCGTGCGCTCCCGCGCGCGCGAGGTGTTCGACGTGTCCGGCGCCGGCGACACGGTGATCGCGTCGCTGGCGCTGGCGCACGCCTCGGGCCGGACGCTGGAACAGGCGATGCACATCGCCAACGCCGCCGCCGGCGTGGTGGTGGGCAAGCTCGGCACCGCCACCGCGGACCTGGCCGAGGTGATGGCGGAGCTGGACCTCACCGACCAGGAGCTGGGCGACGAGGGCGGCGAGGGCGGCGGCCTTCCCGGCCTGTGCTCGCTGCCCCGTGTGCAGGAGCTGGTGTCGCGCTGGAAGGCGCAGGGGCTGTCGGTGGGGTTCACCAACGGCTGCTTCGACATCCTGCATCCAGGCCACGTGTCGCTGCTGGCGACGGCGCGCGCCCAATGCGACCGGCTGGTGGTGGGGTTGAACACGGACGGAAGCGTGGGACGCCTGAAGGGGGCGTCGCGGCCGGTCAATCCGCTCGCCGCGCGTGCCCAGGTGATCGCCGCCCTGCGATACGTCGACGTGGTGGTGGGGTTCGAGGACGACACCCCCTTGTCGCTGATACGCACCCTGCTGCCGGACGTGCTGGTGAAGGGGGCGGACTACGCGCCGGAGCAGGTCGTGGGGGCGGCCGAGGTGGAGGCGGCCGGCGGCCGGCTGGTGCTGGCGCGCCTGGTGCCGGGCAGCTCGACCACCGCGACGATCGCCCGGATCAGGCAGGCGGACCGGGCGGACGGATGACCGCGCCGGTCCGGATCGCAGGGCCCGAGGCGCCGGGAAGCGGGACCGCGCGGATGGCGGCTGCGCTGGGTGGCTGGGTGTTCGGCACCGCCCTGCCGTTCTGGTCCACCGTCGGGATGGACCCGCCGCTCGCACGTGGCGGGCGCGCCGCCTGCGAATACCTCCAGCTCGACGGCCGGCCGGCCGAGCCCGGGTACAGGCGCATGCGGGTCCAGGCACGACAGCTCTACGTGTTCACCGAGGCGGCGCGGCACGGGATGGAGGGGGCGGCGGGGATCGCGTCCGGGATCCACCGCTTCATGACGGCGCAGGGTGCTGCGGCGGATGGCGGCTGGGCCAGGCGGCTGCGTCCGGACGGCAGCGTGCTGGACCCGACCAGCGACCTGTACGACCTCGCCTTTGTGCTGTTCGCGCTCGCCCACTACGCGCGCCACACCGGCGACCCGGCGCCGCTGCGGCAGGCCGACCGCACCTTGGGCTTCCTGCGCCGACGCATGGCGCGGCGATCCGGCGGGTTCAGCAACGCCGAGCCGCCCGAGCCCGGCTGGCGACAGCAGAACCCGCACATGCACCTGCTGGAAGCGGCCCTGGAGCTGTTCTCGATCGGCGGCGACGGGCGCTGGGCCGAGCTGGCGTCGGAACTGGTGGCCTTGTTCCGCACCCGGCTGCTGGAGCCGGACAGCTTCACGCTGGGCGAATATTTCGACGAGGACTGGCGCCGCGCACCGGGCATGGACGGCGACAAGGTGGAGCCCGGCCACCACGCGGAATGGATCTGGCTGCTGGACCGCCACGAAAGCCTGACCGGCGAGAACATCGCGACGCTGCTGGCACCGCTCGACGCGCTGTGCCGGCTGCACGGGATCGGTGCTGAAACCGGGCTGGTGCGCGACGAGGTCGGGCGCGACGGCAGCCTGCGCCTGGGTTCCGCCAGGCTTTGGCCGCAGGGCGAGACGGCGAAGGCGCATTGCGCGCTGTTCCGCAGGGCGATGGCGCGGCACGACCATGCCGCCGCCGGGACGCACGAGGCGGTGATCGGCCGCAGCGTCAACAACCTGCTGACCCGCTACCTGGTGTCGGAGCCGGGCGGGCTGATGCCGCCCGGCACCTGGATCGACCGACTCGACCCGTTCGGCCGACCGGCGATCGACCGCGTGCCCACCAGCTCATTCTACCACATCATGTCGGCCTGGACCGAGCTGGACCGGCTGCGCCCGGCTCCCTGAGTGTCCATCCCCGTTATCCACAGGGATCCCCGTTATCCACAGGGGCGTCTTGATGCGCGTCTCCCTCGCGGGGTGCGCTAGGATGCGGGAGTGAACCAGATCGAGCCCCTCCGCCGCGACTCCCTGCTCGGGCTGTCGCAGCGCCAGCCGCCTTCCAACGTCGCCGCCGAGCAGGCGCTGCTGGGTGCCCTGCTGGCCAACAACAAGGCGTACGAGCGGATCGCCGAGTTCCTGGCGCCCGAGCACTTCATCGACCCGGTGCACAGCCGCATCTACCAGTCGATCGTGCGGCGGGTGGAAGCAGGGCAGCTCGCCGACGCGGTGACGCTGAAGGCGGAGCTGGAGCATTCTGGCGTGCTCGACGAGGTCGGCGGCACCGCCTACCTCGCGCAGTTGCTGACCGCCATGGTCGGCATCATCAATGCCGGCGAGTACGGCCGCGCGATCCACGACGCCTGGATCCGCCGCCAGATGATCGAGATCGGCGAGATCGTGGTGAACAACGCGTTCGGGGTGAACCCCGAGCTCGACGGCGCCAAGCAGATCGAGGCGGCCGAGGAAACGCTGTTCAAGCTGGCCACCGACAAGGGCCAGGACGGCGGCTTTATCACCTTCGAGCGCGCGCTGACCGACGCGATCGGCATCGCGGAAAAGGCGTTCCACCGCACCGGCGCCGTGAGCGGGCTCACCACCGGCCTGCGCGACCTGGACAAGAAGACAGGCGGGCTGCACCCGTCCGACCTGCTGATCCTGGCCGGGCGGCCGGCGATGGGCAAGACGGCGCTTGCCACCAAGATCGCCTTCGGCGCCGCCCGCT
>CAXTCK010000047.1:0-18864 GCA_964242425.1 uncultured Acetobacteraceae bacterium
GCCGGGCTATGCCCGCAACTTCCTCCTGCCGCAGGGCAAGGCGATCCGCTCCAACGCCAACAACCGCGCCCGCTTCGAGGGCGAGCGCATCCAGCTGGAGGCGAACAACCTCAAGCGTCGCGAGGAGGCCGAGCGCCTGGCCGAGCGCATGAGCGGCCTCACGGTCGTCATCATCCGCCAGGCCGGCGACAGCGGCAGCCTTTACGGCTCGGTGTCGCCGCGCGACATCGCGGTGGCAGCCGCCGAGGGTGGCCTGACCATCGACCGCCAGCAGGTGCAGCTGGCCCACCCGATCAAGACGCTGGGCCTGTCCGACGTCCGCGTCGTGCTGCATCCCGAGGTGAGCATACGCGTGGTCGCCAACGTCGCCCGTTCGGCGGAGGAGGCGGAGCGCCAGGCACGCGGCGAGCGTGTCGGCCGCAACGACGGCGATGACGACGATGACGAGCAACCCACGTTCGGTCAGGAGGAGGCCGAGGGCGAGATCGCCTGAGGCAGCCAGTCGGCAGCGATCACGAAAGCAGCAGCGGCCCGGGCGCAAGTCCGGGCCGTTTCCATTTGTGCCTGTCCCCCTTTGACCGTTTCGCTGCCGCCGGTTCATCCTGCATCCACCGCTGCTATTGGAGAACCAGGTATGCCCGTCCTGCTCGACCTGGTGCTCAAGCGCTTCATCCGTTACGGCCGGCTGGACATCAGGTACGCAGGCGGAAGGCTACGGTCCTATGGGCAGGGCACCCCGCATGTTGGAATGGAGATGCTCGACTCTGCCAGCGAGACCGGTCTCCTGCTCAACCCGGGGCTGGCGTTCGGCGAGGCCTACATGGCAGGAACCATTCGCCCGGTCGGCTGCACGCTCTACGACCTGATGGACGTGTTCATGGTCAACGCGGTGCAAGGCGGTCATCCAGGCGCCACCGTGTCGTCCCGGGTTCGCGAGGCCAAGCGCCTGTTCACCCAGTACAACCCGGCGCCGCGCGCCAGGCGCAACGTGGCCCACCACTACGACCTCAACGGCCGGCTCTACAGCCTGTTCCTGGACCGCGACCGGCAGTACTCCTGCGCCTACTTCCCGCGCGGCGACGAAACGCTGGAAGAAGCGCAGGAAGCCAAGAAGCGCCACATCGCCGCCAAGCTGCGCCTCGACCGGCCGGACCTGGAGGTGCTCGACATCGGCTGCGGCTGGGGCGGCATGGCCCTCACGCTCGCCCGCGACTACCGCGCCCGCGTCACCGGCATCACCCTGTCCACCGAGCAGCTGGCGGAAGCGCGCGCGCGAGCGGAAGCGGAAGGCCTGTCGGACCGGGTGCGGTTCGAGCTGGTGGACTACCGCGCCGTCGACAAGCGCTTCGACCGCATCGTCTCGGTTGGCATGTTCGAGCATGTCGGCGTCGGCCACTTCGAGGCCTACTTCAACAAGATACGCGACTGCCTCCGCCCGGACGGCGTGGCGCTGGTGCACGCGATCGGCCGCAGCGAGGGGCCGGGCGCCACCAACGCGTGGTTGGACAAGTACATCTTTCCCGGTGGCTATTCGCCGGCGCTGAGCGAAACCTTCGCCGCCATCGAGCGGTCCGGCCTGTGGCTGACCGACTGCGAGATCCTGCGGATGCACTACGCCAAAACCATCACGCACTGGCGCCGCCGTTTCGCCGCCAACCGCGACCTGATCGCCTCGCTCTACGACGACCGGTTCTGCCGCATGTTCGAGCTCTACCTCGCAGGTTCCGAGATCGCGTTCCGCCGCCAGGGCCACATGAACTTCCAGCTCCAGCTCACCCACGAGGTCGAAGCCGTGCCGTTGTCGCGCGACTACATGGTGGATGCCGAACGTGCTGCGGCACATGCCGCACGCGCCGCAGCACCGCTGGAGCGCCTCGACGCCGACTGAGCCGGGGCACGGCAGGCAGATCAAGGCGGGGCATGATCAAGGCGGGTGCGATCAAAGCAGCCGGGCGAGGCGGTCGAACTCGTCGATGGTCAGGGTTTCCGCCCGTCGCTGCCCGTCGATCCCGCCGCGCGCCAGCAGCGCCTCGCCCCCCAGGCCCTTGAGCGAACCGCGCAGCATCTTGCGCCGCTGCCCGAAGGCGGCGGCCGTCACGCGTTCCATCGCCGCGAACAGCGCCGGCTCCGGCTGCACCGGGTGCGGGACGAGCCCCACCACGGCGGAGAACACCTTGGGCGGCGGCGAAAAGGCGCCGGGCGGGATCCGCAGCAGCAGCTGCACGTCGCAGGTCCAGCGCGCCAGCACCGCCAGCCTTCCATAGGCGTCCGAGCCGGGATCGGCGGCGATGCGCTCGGCCACCTCCACCTGGAACATCAGCGTCAGCCGCTCCCACGACGACGCCTGGCGCAGCCAGCCGACCAGCAAGGGTGTGCCGACATTGTAGGGCAGGTTCGCCACCACCTGACGCGGCGCCGGCACCAGGGCGGCCAGGTCCCGCCCCACCGCGTCCGCCTCGACCAGACGCAGCCGGGACGCGCCGTCCGGCGACGCCACCGCCAGCCGCAGCGCCTCGATCGCCGCCACCGCTCGCGTGTCGATCTCGATCGCGGTGACGCTGCGCGCCTCGCCGGCCAGCAGCGCCCGGGTCAGGCCGCCGGGTCCCGGCCCCACCTCCACCACGTTCCGGCCCGCGAGGTCGCCGGCCAGCGCCACGATCCGGGCGAGCAGCGCCGGGTCGAGCAGGAAGTGCTGTCCGAGCGACTTGCGCGCGTCGAGCCCGTGCCCGGCGATCACCGAGCGCAGGGAGGGCAGGTCCGGCGGCAGCCGGCCGACCGGTCCTGCCGCGCCGGGACCGGTCGGGAAACCGGTCAGGAGCCCGAGCGCATGTCGATCACCGCCTTGCGGTGCAGGTCGCGGTTCAGCTGGCGCGACACCAGCTCCACGCGGTCGTTGAGCAGCTGGTCGGCGATCTCCCCGGTATCGCGCTGCGCCAGGTTCTTCTGCGAGCGCGAGCACACCATGATCACGTCGATGCCGTCGCCCGACACCAGCGGGTGGCTGGCCTGCCCGACCGCGAGCGGCTCCAGCACGTGCGCCATCTGCGGGTTGAGCCGGTCGAGCTGCACCTGCCCCGGGTTGCCGGGCCGCTTGGACCCGAAGCTGGTGTTGGCCGCCTCGATCTGGTCGCAGCTGTGCGCGTCCTTGGACAGGGCGGTCGCCTTAGCCAGGGCCGCCTGCTGCTGCGGGGTCGGCGCCTGCGGGTTGAGCGGCGTGTCGAACGGCACGAAGGCCTGACGCAGGTCGAGCATGGTCGCCATCTGCGTGCCGCTGACCCGGCGCCCGGCCAGCGCGATGATGTCGTAGCCGCCCGCCACCCGGATCGGGTTGCTGATCGCACCCACAGGCATCTGCTTCGCGACCGCGACCACCTCCGGATCGAGGTTGTCCGCCTGCACCCAGCCGAGCGAGCCGCCGTCGAGCGCGGTCTGGCTCTGGCTGAACTGGGCAGCGACGATCGGGAACGGGGCGCCCGCGTGCAGCTGCCCGATCACCGTGTTGGCGAACCTGAGCGCGTCCGCGCTGTTCTTCGGGTCCTCGACGGGGATGAAGATCTCGCTGATCTGGTATTCCGGCTCGCCCGCCTCCTGCTTGAGCGCTTGCTGCCGCTGCCGGATGTCGGCCGCGGTGATGCGCGCGCGCTCGCCCAGCTGCTGGCGCAGCACTCCGGTCCAGCCCAGCTGCACCCGGATCTGGTCGATCAGCGTGGTGTTGGCCACGCCGTCCTGGGCCAGGCGGTCGCGCAGCGCGTTGCTCGGCATGTTGTTGCGCTTCTCGATGTCGCCGATCGCGTCCGCGATCCTGCTCACCGGCACGTTGATGTGGCGCTGCTGGATTTCCTGCATGCGCAGCCGCTCGTCGATCAGCTGGCGGGCGATCTGCGGCCGCAGCCGGTTCATCACCTCGGGGTTCTGCGGCAGGCCTGTGGACAGGGTGAACAGGTGCTCCCGGTCCTCCACGTCGCGCCGGGTGATGATCTGGCCGTTCACCACCGCGACGATCTGGTCCTGCGACGGCCCGGCATCTCCCGACGCCGCCTTGGCCGCGGTCGCGTCGCCGGCCGACGCGTCGCCGGCGGCGTCCGAGGGGGCGGTGGCGGCGTGGTGGCGGTGATGCGACTGCGCGATCGCCGCACCGGGCAGGGCGGTGCCGGCCAGGAGCAGCGCGGTCAGCATCGCCCTCCCGGAAACCGGAACGGAGGAAAGAGCCGGGAGAAGTCGCTCAAAGCTCATGAATGGTTCCTGGAAGGTCCGGGGCCGCTCAGCCGTTCACCGGAAAGGTGCCGAGCGTCTTGAAGGTGAGGGTGAACAGGATGGAGCTGTCGCCGCTGTCGCCGTTGATGGTGGTGTAGCGCCGATTGAACGAGACGTCGAAGATGAAGCAGTCGTTGGTGTAGGCGACGTCGCCGCCCAGCGCCACGAACTGGTTGGTGGCGAGGTCGCGCCGCCCGTAGCCCGAGATGCGGAACCGCTTCCAGGTGCTCGACACCCCGAGCGTACCCTCGTTGGTCGGCACCAGGAAGGCGGCGGGGGGCCCAGCCAGGGTGAAGGGGTTGCTGCTGTAGTAATAGTAGTAGCTGCGCGAGTTGTAGATGTAGCCGCCGGTCACCGTCAGCAGCGGCACGCCGGCCGTGACCAGCCCGTCGGCGAAGCGCGTCTGGCCGGTGTCGTGGTCCAGCCGGTCGCGCACGGTGAAGTCGAGCCAGCGGGCGGGGGTGAAGCTCAGACGGCTGACGATGTCCGAGGCGTGGGTGGCGAGCCCGCTGTTCGGCAGCTGGTTCTGGTCGATGTGCTCCTGGTAGCTTTCGCCGACCAGCGCGTCGATCTGGTGGCCGTCGAAGCTCCAGTTGGCGTGCAGGGCGTAGTTGGCGCGCAGGCCCCCGTCGAGCCGGTCCACGCCCTCGTGCCGGTTCAGCGAGAACAGCGTGGTGTCGGTGAACTCGTAGTCCAGGCTGTCCTCGTTGGGCAGGCGCCGGTTGATGCTGTTGCCCGAGTTGGGTGCGCCGATCAGCTGCACGATCGGCTCCACGATCGCCGACCCGTTGTGCAGGGTCTTGAGGAACGGCCAGTTCATCTTGACCGCCACCGTTGGCAGCGCCTGGCCGGTGCTGGTGGCGTTCACGTTGTTGTAGTTCGGGACGAGGTCCAGCTTGGTCGCCTTGTACACCTCGCTGTCCAGGTGCGCGGTAACGGTGAACAACTGGCCCAGCGCATCGCGGAACGGCCGATCGTAGTTCAGGCTGAGCTGGAGCCGCTGGTCGGAGGTGCCGTTGGAGCGGTAGATGTTGAAGTCGTTGGTGTAGACCGAGCTGCGGCCGCCGAGCGCGTCGGGGGCTCCGGTGAAGCTGTACTCGTAGCGCGGCAGCACGAACGGCAACTCGCTGGAGTTGATCACCCCGGCATTCAGGCCCTGGAAGAAGCTGCCGTCCAGGCGCGAGTACGCGCCCACCCCGAAGCCCTCGAGATACACGTTGCTGCCGAGCACATCGGCGCCGTAGCCGCTGATGCGATAATCGCGCAGGTAGTTGGCCGAGCTCGCGACGTTGATGTCGGCGCCGTAGCGCCAGTGCTGGTCGTAGTCGAACACGGTGTGGGCGTACATGTAGCCCTGCAGCCCCTTGTCGTCGACGGGTGCCACGTAGTTGCCGGTGGTTCCATAGTAGCCGGCGTTGTTTGTGGTGTCATAGGCGATGGCGCCGGTGATGCGCACGATGCCGGAGTTGAACCGCTGCCTGTACTGCGCCGTCAGCTGCGGCCCTGTGTCGGACGAGATCAGCGGCACCAGGGTGACGTCCGCCGAACGGCTCAGCACCCAGAAATAGGGCAAGGTGATATAGGTGCCGAGATGCTTGTCGTGCGGCGAGATGTCTCCCAGCAGGAAGCCGCTCTGCCGGCGCACCGACGGGTCGGGCGTGGAAAAGAACGGCAGGTAGCCGACCGGCACTCCGAACATGTCGAGATACACGTCGCGGTACTCCAGCCGCTTGTGCTCCAGGTCGTCGGTGGCGTCGTAAGCGCGCAGCTCCCAGAAGGCCGGACGCTCGGGATGCTGCGCGCACACCTTGCAGGCGGTATACACCGCGCGCGACAGGTCGTTGACCTTGCCGTCGGTGCGGCGCGCGCCGTTGGCGGCGAGCTTGCCGTTCGCCGACAGAAGCGAGCGCATGTTCGACATCACGCCCTGGCGCATGCCCTGCGTCAGCTCGGCATAGCTGGAGAACAGCACCTCGCCGTCCGGCTCCACGATCGCCACGTGGCCGGACGCGGCGGCGACGTTGGTGTTGCGGTCGAACGTCACCTTGTCCGCGCGCAGCACGTGGTCGTTCTGCCAGATCTCGACGTGGCCGGTCCACGTCACCAGCCCCGCCTTGCTGTCGTAGCTGACGCTGTCGGCCCGGAACGTCACCGCCTCGTTGCGCGAGATCGGAGCACCCTTGCCGAGGCCGGCGCCGGGCAGCGCCGCGTTCGGAGCGGCGTGCGCGTGCCCGGGTGCCAAGGCGTGCAGGCTGCCGCAGAGCCCGCCCAGAAGCAGGGCGCGTGCGGCGCCCGCCCGCGCGGACCGGCCGGTGAAGGACGCGACGAAGCGGCGCATCAGCCGTCCTCCAGGTGCAGCAGAAGGGTGATCGCCAGCATCAGGCCGGCACCGGCCGGTGCCCAGGCCGCCATGATCGGCGGCAGGGCTCCGGACTGGCCGAACTGTTCGGCGATCTTGGAGACGGTGAACAGGGCGAAGCCGGACGCGACGCCGCCGCCGATCATGCGCGCGACGCCGCCGCGCCGCACCGGCCGCATGGAGAACCCGGCCGACACCAGCGCCATGGTTCCGGCCAGCAGCGGCAGCGCCAGAAGCGCCTGGAAGCGCAGCCGGTGCCGTATGGAGGAGAAGCCGGAACGGTCCAGCAGGGCGATGAAGCCGGGCAGGGTCCACACCGACAGCGTGTCGGGTGCTGCGAAGCTTTCCTGCACGCGTGCCACGGTGAGGTCGGTAGGCAGTTCCATCTCGCCGACCGGCTGCGGCATGTGGTCCGGCAGCACGCTGTCGGCGCCGTGCAGGACCCAGCGGTGCCGGGCGAGCTCGCCCGTGGCGGCCTCGATCCTGAGCAGCAGCCGGTCCTGCCCGTCCAGGCGGAACACGCTCACGCCCTGCACCGACAGCGCGCCCGCCGCCATGCGCACGGCGCGGGCATGCAGGATCGCGACGCCGCCGGTCGTCAGGCCGTTGTCGGACTGGCGCAGCCAGAGCTGGCCGCCGGCGATGTTCAGCGACCCGCCGCCGGAGCGGAGATAGGTGTTGTCGAGCACCTCCGCACGCGCATAGGTGGCCGACGACAGCGGGCTCAGCAGCGCGGTCGCCAGCACGCCGATGCCGATCGCGCACGCCAGCGGTGCCGCCAGGAACTGCCATACCGAGATGCCGGCGGCACGCGCCACGATCAGCTCCGACGAGCGCGTCAGGCGCCAGAAGCAGATGATGCCGCCGAGCAGCACCCCGAACGGCAGGATCTCGATGCAGAAATACGGCAGGTGCAGCGCCGCGATCTCCAGCGCCAGGCTGGCCGGCACGTCCGGCCGGGTGGCGGCGCGGCGAAGCAGGTCGATGAAGTCGAACAGCGACACCAGCCCGGTCAGCGCCGCGATCAGCGCCAGCACGCTCGTGGTGAACTGCCGCGCGATATAGAACGACAAGGTGATGGCGACCGGCATCGATCTGGCTCAGGCCGCCGCGGCGCGCGAGGACGCGAGCCCGGGTGGCAGCCGAGGGGGCAGACCGGGTGGCTGGCCGGGCAAGCGTCGCAGCTCCGGGCCGAACAGCACGGCGGCGCAGACCAGCCCCGGCAGCACGGCCACGATCCAGATCAGCGGGATCAGCGCCGGGCTGCGCGCCGCCACGCTCTGCACCACCAGCCCGATCGCCAGCAGCCCGACCACCGACAGGATCGCGACAAGCGGCCGCAGGGTGCTGCCGTGCCGGGAAAAGGTGCCGGACAGCACCGCCAGCAGCGCCACCATGGCGAAGGAAAAGGCGGTGAGCGGCGCGCTCAGCCGGCGGTGTCCCTCGACCGCGAACTTGCCGCGGTCGCGCGGCTGCACCTCGCGCGGGTCCGGGTGGAACAGCTCCGCCAGGGACATCTCGCTGGAGTCGCGGTAGCGGATGTCGTTGTCCTTGCCGCCGTCCGACAGGTCCACGGTGTTGCGCTTGAAGGTCAGCACGTCGAGCCGCCCGGTCTTGCGGTCGATCTCCTCGCGCGACCCGTTGAACAGCACCACCTTGGGCACGTCGCCGTTCGGCTCCAGGTGGCCGTGCTCGGCCAGGATGGTGGCGCGCACCGCCTTCTGCCGGTCGTCCTCGACCAGGATGCCGCGCAACGTGCCGTCCGGCTCGCGGGCCCGGATATACACCGTCATGGTGGGCGAGACCGGGGTGAACACCCCTTCCTGCAGCAGGAAGGCGGCCATCTTGTTGCGTATCTCGAACTCGTATTGCCGGAACGAGTGGTAGCTCGCCGGAACGATCCACACGTTCAGCACGTAGGACACGGCGACGGCGATGACGACGCAGAACATCGCCGGCCGGGCGATGCGCGACGGCGACAGCCCGGCCGCGCGCATCACCGTCAGCTCGCGGTCGCCGGCGAGGCGCTGGTACACGAACTGGGTCACGACAAAGGTGGTGATGGGCAGGATGACGGCGACGAAGCCCGGGATCAGCAGCCCGGTAAGCTGCAGGAACACGCGCAGGCTGAGCCCGCGGTCCACCACCAGGCTGACGAAGCGCAGCGACTGGGTCAGCCAGATCAGCGCCGCCAGGCTGCCCGTGGTCGCCAGAAGCGCGACCAGCAGCTGGTGCAGCACATACCGGTCCAGCCGGCTGACGGAAGGCGCGCTCATGCCCCTTCCTACCCTCCATGGCGCCCGGGCAAAAGACGGCCCGAAAAAAGACCGCGCCGCTTTCCCGGAACGGTTCCGGCCCGACGTGCCGCCGGCAGGAGGACAGGTCCGATGACCGACGCTGACGTGCCCGGCGGCGCCGCAACCGACGCGGACGCGCTGTCCCACCATGCCGGGCTGACCGACCCGGTGTCCGACTGCCCGATCCTGGACGGCAACCAGGTGCTGCTGCTTCCCGAGGGACGGGCGGTGGTGGAAGCGGTGATGCGGGCGATCGGCTCCGCGCGGCGCTTCGTGCACATGGAGTACTACACGCTGGACGACGTGTCGCTCGACGGCCGGTCGCTGTTCGACCTGCTGGAGCGCACCGCCGCCCGCGGCGTCGAGGTGGCGGTGATCTGGGACGCGATCGGCTCCGGCGACACCCCGGACCGGGCGTTCGAGCGCCTCCGCGCCCACGGCGTGCAGCTGCTCGAATATCATTCGGTGAACCCGTTCCGGGCCCGCTTCGACATCCGCATGAACGATCGCGACCACCGCAAGCTGACGGTGGTGGACGGCGTGGTCGCGGTGCTGGGCGGCGCCAACATGTCCAAGGTGTATGAGACGCCGCGCTCGGTCGGGCGCGGCCCGGACGCGGACCACGGCTACTGGATCGACAACGGCATCCACCTCGAGGGCCCGGCGGTCGGCGAGATCCATCGCCTGTTCCTGCACACCTGGAACAATCAGGAGGGCCGGGTGCCGCCGCTGCAGCAACGCGACGACGCACCCTGGCCTGCCTCGGGCGGCGAGCGCATACGCGTCGACGGCAGCGCGCCGGCGGAACGGCGGCCGCTCTACAACATGTCGATGCGGGCTGCGATCCGGGGCGCCCGCTCGCGCATCCTGCTGGCGACCGGCTACTTCGTCCCGGCCCGCACCGAATGGAAGCTGCTGGCCCATGCCGCCCGGCGCGGGGTGGAGGTGCAGCTGCTGCTGCCCGGCTACAGCGACGTGCAGGCGGCGGTGCACGCGGCGCGCGCCCTCTACGGCCCGCTGCTCCGGGCCGGAGTGCGAATCCACGAGGTGCGCGACGCCATGCTGCACGCCAAGGTCGCCACCATCGACGGGGCGATCACGGTGATCGGCTCCTCGAACTTCGACCGGCGCAGCGTGCACTACAACAACGAGATCGACGCGGTGGTGCTGGGCGAGGCCACCGCGTCGGCGGTCGAGTCCCTGCTTCGCCGGCAGGTCGCCGACGCGGTGCCGATCTCCTACGCCGGCTGGCGCGACCGTTCGCGCCGCGAGCGCCTGCTGGAGCTCGCGGCACGCGCCTGGAAACGCCTCATGTGAGCGCGTCCAGCACTTCCACCGGGTCGCCGACAGCGAGTTGTCCCGGCGCGTCCGGCAGGAGGTTGGCGCCGAACACGATCCCGGCGGCAAGCCGGTTGAGCCGCCCCAGCGTCCGAAGCGGCTCCCCCGGTTGCGTCGCCTCCCCGGTGCGCTGGTCCCGGGTGACCACCACGCACCGGGTGGACGGCTTCGGCGCGCGAAACGTCATGGCGCCGATGCGTATCCGGCGCCAGCGGTTCTCCGACCAGGGCGGCAGGCCGGAGATGGTCACATTGGGCCTGAACCGGTTCATTGGCACCGGCGCCGCAAGCTCCGCGTTGAGCGCCGACAGGGAGGACACGCTGGCGGCCAGCAGCGGGAACCCGTCCGCGAAGCCGACATGGTCGCCCGCCTGCCCGAATGCCGCATCCACCGGCCGGGCCCGCTCGTCGTCCATGTAGACCAGGCGGCAGGGCCGGCCGAGCACCGACGACAGCCACGCGGCGGGGGCATCGCCGGCATCGACCGCCGCCACGGCGTCGCCCCAGATGCTGACGGAACAACGGGCCGTCCCTGCGGCCGGGATCCGCACCCGGCAGTCGTCGTCGCCATGGCGCAGAACCAGCCCGTCCACCGCCGGCTCGGCGTCGAGCCGCGCCATGGCGGCAACCTGGCGCTGGGTGAGGAAGCCGCCTTCCACGTCCGTGACCATCCAGCGTCGGTCGCCGGCGAGCCCGTGCAGGGCGACCTCGCTGTGGTCCCGCGCATGGCCGCGCATCCCCTTCACCGGATACCAGTGCAGCGCCTCGACCCGCGCCCCCATCCGGTTCGTCACTCCGCCGGGTGCGGCACGCGCGCGGCCACGCGCCGGCGGCCGAGGCTGCGCACCACCGTGTAGAAGGCGGGCGTGAACAGCAGCCCGAAGCCGGTCACGCCCAGCATGCCGCAGAACACCGCCGTTCCCAGCGACTGGCGCATCTCCGCCCCGGCCCCGGTGGCGACCGCGAGCGGCGCCACGCCGAGGATGAAGGCGAACGAGGTCATCAGGATCGGGCGCAGCCGGGTGCGCGCGGCATGCACCGCGGCGCGCGCCGGGCTCATGCCGATCTGCGTCTCGGCCTGCTGCGCGAACTCCACGATCAGGATCGCGTTCTTGGCCGCCAGCCCCACCAGCACCACGAAGCCGATCTGCGCCAGGATGTCGATCGCCATGCCGCGCGCCAGCAGCCCCGTCACCGCGGCCAGCAGGCACATCGGCACGATCAGCACCACCGCGAGCGGCAGCTTCCAGCTCTCGTACTGCGCCGCCAGCACCAGGAACACGAACAGCGCCGACGCTCCGAACACCAGCAGGGTGGGCACGCCCGCCTGCCGCTGCTGGAAGGCGAGCTCGGTCCACTCGTAGCCGAAGCCTGCCGGCAGCACCTTCTGCGCCAGCCGCTCCATGGTGGCGAGCGCCGTGCCGGTGGCGACGCCGGGGGCTGCCGCCCCCATCACCTCGGCGGCCGGGAACAGGTCGTAGCGCGGCACCCGGTACGGCACGGTGATGTTGCGGAAGCTGGCGACGGTGCCGATCGGCACCATCTCGCCGCTCTTGTTGCGCGTCTTGAGCTGCGCGATGTCGTCGGTGTTGCGCCGGTACTGCCCGTCCGCCTGGGCGATGACCTCGTAGGTGCGGCCAAGGTAGTTGAAGTCGTTGATGTAGGCCGAGCCGAGATAATCCTGCAGCGTGTCGAACACGTCCGCCGGCGTGAGCCCGAGCTTCTCGGCCTTTTCCCGGTCGATGTCGGTGAACACCGACGGCGTGCGCGTGTTGAACAAGGTGAACACGCCGGCGAACTCCGGCTGCTTGTTGGCGGCAGCCACCAGGGCGTTGGCGGCCGCGGCCAGCGCGTCGGCGCCGTGTCCGGCACGGTCCTGGATCATCATCTTGAAGCCGCCGGCGCTGCCGATGCCCTGCACCGGCGGCGGCGCTATGGCCAGCACGAAGGCGCCCTGGATCGCGGACAGCCGCCGCCGCAGGTCGCCCAGCACCTCGTCGCCGGTCTGCCCCTTGGCGACGCGGACGTCGAACGGGTCGTACTTGGCGAAGATGGTGGCCGAGTTCGACGCGTCGCTGAAGGTGGTGGCATCGAGCCCGGTGAACGGCACCGCGTGCGCCACGCCCGGCGTGGCCATGATGATCCCCACCGCCTGCTTCAGCACCCGGTCGGTGCGGTCGAGCGAGGCGCCCGGCGGCAGCTGCAGCAGCACGATCGAGTAGCCCTGGTCCTGCTCCGGGATGAAGCCGGTGGGGGTGCGCGAGAACTGGAATCCGGCCAGCGCGATCAGCCCCGCATACACCACCAGCACCAGCCCGAGCGAGCGCACCAGCAGGCTGGTGGTGCGGCCATAGGCGCCGGACAGCCAGTCGAAGCCGCGGTTGAACAACGCGAAGAACCCGCCGACGATACGCGCCGGCAGGCTGCGCCGCCGCGACTGCCCGGTCTCGTGCGGGCGGAACAGCAGCGCGCACAGCGCCGGGCTCAGAGTCAGCGACACCAGGCACGAGATCAGCGTCGACGCCGCGATGGTCACCGCGAACTGGCGGAAGAACTGCCCGGAGATGCCCGAGATGAAAGCGGTCGGCACGAACACCGCGCACAAGGTCAGCGCGATGGCGATCAGCGCGCCGCCCACCTCGTCCATGGTGCGGTGCGCCGCCGCCTTCGGGCTCAGGCCAGACGCGATGTTGCGCTCGACGTTCTCCACCACCACGATCGCGTCGTCCACCACGATGCCGACCGCCAGCACCAGCCCGAACAGGGACAGGTTGTTCAGCGAAAAGCCGAGCGAGGCCAGGACACTGAAAGCGCCGATCAGCGACACCGGGATCGCGATCACCGGGATCAAGGACGCCCGCCAGGTCTGCAGGAACACGATCACCACCGCCACCACCAGCAGGATCGCGACCAGGATGGTCTTCACCACCTCGTGCACGGACTGGGAGATGAACTCGGTCGGGTCGTAGATGATGTCGTAGCCGATGCCCGGCGGGAAGTCCTTGGACAGCGCCTGCATGGTCTGCCGCACGCTCTTCTCGGTGGCGAGCGCGTTGGAGCCGGGCTGGGCGAATATCAGCAGCGGCACCGCGTTGAGCCGGTCCAGGTAGCCCATGGAGCCGTAGTCCTGGCCGCCGATCTCGATGCGCGCGACGTCGCGCACGCGCGTGACGTGGCCGTTGTTGTCCGACTTGATGATGACCTGGCCGAACTGTTCGGGGGTCTCCAGCCGCCCCAGCGTCTGCACGTTGAGCTGGAACGCTTCGTGCGACGGGATCGGCGGCTGGTTCAGGATGCCGGCCGACACCTGCACGTTCTGCGCGCGCAACGCGTTCACCACGTCGTCGCCGGTCATGCCGTAGGCGGCGATCTTGTCCGGGTCGAGCCAGATGCGCATCGCGTAGTCGCGGCTGCCGAACAGCTGCACGTTGCCGACGCCGTTCAGGCGCGACAGCACGTCCTTGACGTGAAGCGTGGCGTAGTTGGACACGTAGAGCTGGTCGCGCGTCCCGTCCGGCGAGATCAGGTGCACCACCAGCAGGATGTTGGGCGTCGCCTTCTGCACCGTGATGCCCTGGCGCTGCACGTCCTGCGGCAGCCGGGGCAGGGCGATGGACACGCGGTTCTGCGTCAGCACCTCGGCGGTATCGAGGTTGGTGCCGAGCTTGAAGGTGGCGGTGATGGTGAGCTTGCCGTCGCCGGTCGCCTGGCTGCTCAGGTACAGCATGTCCTGCACGCCGTTGATCTGCTGCTCCAGCGGCGTCGCCACCGTTTCCGCGATCACCGACGCCGACGCGCCCGGATAGGAAGTGGTGACCTGGATCGTCGGCGGCGCGATCTCGGGATACTGCGCGATCGGCAGGGTGAACAGCGCCCCCAGCCCGATCAGGGTGATGAAGACGCTCAGCACCGTCGCCAGGATCGGCCGGTCGATGAACACGTGGGACAAGCGCATGGAAGCGGTTTTCCTCAGCCCTGGCCGTCTGCGGCGGCGAGCTGGATGGTGCCGGCGGTGGGGTTGACCTTGGTGCCGGGCCGGGCGCGCATCAGCCCGTCGATGATGACGCGGTCGGTGGGCTTCAGCCCCGACCGCACGATCCTGAGGCCGCGCTCCAGCCCGCCCGTCTGCACCAGCTTCGGCACCACGGTGCCGTCCGGCGCCACCGTCAGCACCAGCTGCTGCGACTGGTCCAGCATCACCGCGGCCGCCGGCACCAGCATCACGTTTTCCTGCCCGGTGATCGGCAGCCGCAGCCGCGCGAACTCGCCGGGCGCCAGGAACAGCGACGGGTTCGGCACGGTGGCGCGAGCGTGGATGGTGCCGCTGCCGCGGTCCACCGCGTTGTCGAGGAAGTCCAGCTTGCCGGTGCGGGTGGAATGGGTTTCGTCGCTCAGGCTGACCTCCACGGTGGGCTCCGGTGCGGTGCCGCCCGCCTTGTGCAGGGTGCGCTCGTAGGCGAGGTAGTCCGCCTCGCTCATGTCGAAGTCGACATAGATCGGGTCCAGCGACACGATGGTGGTGAGCAGCGTGTTGGCCGCGTTGCCGCCGCGGCTGCCATCCACCAGGCTGCCCACCGAAACGCGGTGCGAGCTGATCCGGCCGGTGAATGGCGCCGTCACCTGGCAGTACTCGAGGTCGAGCTGCGCGTCCTGTATCGCCGCCCTGGCCTGGTCCAGCGACGCCTGGTCGGCCAGCTGCGTGGCGCTGCGCTGGTCGACCTCCTGGGCGGTGCCGAAATCGGTGCTCTTGAGCTGCTTTGCCCGCCACAGCTCGCTGCCGGCCAGGGTCAGCTGCGCGCTCGCGGCCCGCGCCTGCGCCACCGCCTGCGCCAGCTTGATCTGGTACGGCCGCGGGTCGATCACGAACAAAAGGTCGCCCTTGTGCACGATCTGCCCGTCGGTGAAGTGGATCTCGGTCAGGATGCCGCCGACCTGGGCGTGCAGGTCGACCTGGTCCACCGCCGCGAACTGGCCGAGGAAGCTGGCATACGGGGTGACGCTTCGCTCCAGGGGCGCGCTCACCGTCACCACCGGCGGCGGCATGGCCGGCATCCCGGCATGCGCAGCGCCGCCGCCGTGACGCAGGGTGAACACCGCCGCTCCCGCCAGCACCGCCAGCACCGCGACCCCCGACAGCTGCAGCCGCCGCGACGCCCGGCGCTCCTCCGCCGTGCGTGGCCGGTCCCAGGCGTCCTCGACGGAGCCGCGCGCTCGCGTGTCGCTATCGTTCATTCCTGATCCCCCGAGACGGGGGCTCCCGTAATGTACCGGAAAGTAATATACCGGTAGGTAGGGATGTCGGAACGACGCTGTCAAGCGTTGCGTCCGAGACGGGCCGCAGCTGACCGCCTGACGGGCCCGCTTGAGGGAAGGATCAACCGCGATGGGTCGGCCGCGCGAGTTCGACGTCGACGAGGCCCTTGGCAAGGCCTTGCACCTGTTCTGGCGCAAGGGCTTCGAGGGCACCTCGATGACCGACCTGACCGACGCCATGGGCATCGCCAAGCCCAGCCTCTACGCCACTTTCGGCAACAAGGAGGAGCTGTTCCGCAAGGCGCTCGACAGCTACCAGTCGACCTGCATGGCCTTCTTCGACGGCGCGATGGCGCAGCCGACGGCGCGCGGCGTGGTCGAGCGCCTGCTGTTCGGCTTCGCCGACATGCAGACCGATTGCGCCAATCCGCCCGGCTGCCTGGAAACCAACGGCGCCCTGGTCTGCTCCGACGGCGCCGACCACATACGACGCGAGCTGATCGCCAGGCGCGCAGGCCAGGCGGCAGCGCTGCAGCGGCGCCTCGAGCACGCGCAGCGCGCCGGCGACCTGTGCGCGGAGGCCGACCCGGCCGACCTCGCGCGGTACGTCATGACGGTGGTGCAGGGCATGGCGGTGCAGGCGGCGTCCGGGGCAGGACGGGACATCCTCTACGCCGTGATCCGCACCGCGATGCGGGCCTGGCCGGAAGCCTGAACAGCGTTCACGCGCCCGGCGGGTCGGGAAAGATCTTGCCCGGGTTCATGATCCCGTTCGGGTCGATCGCGCGCTTGATCCGCCGCATGGCGTCCAGCTCCGCGCCGCCGCGCCAGTCCGGCATCATGTAGGGCTTCAGCCGGCCGACGCCGTGCTCGGCGGAGAAGCTGCCGTCGAGCTCGCGCACGACCGCGCATACCGTGTCCATGATCTCGTGATCGCGGGCCATGAACGCCTTCGCGTCGGCGCCTTCCGGCTGCACCAGGTTGAAGTGGATGTTGCCGTCGCCGAGGTGGCCGAACGGCGCTACCCGTATGCCCGGGATCAGCGCCTCGCAGGCGGCGCCCGCCCGCGCGATCAGCGCCGGCACGCGCGACACCGGCACCGACACGTCGTTCTTGACGTTGCCGCCGGCCCGCTTCTGCGCTTCCGCGTGCTCCTCGCGCAGGCGCCAGATCGCCAGGCGCTGCGTCTCGTTCTCCGCGATCACCGCGTCCGACACCTCCTCCGCCTCCAGCGCCGCCGCCAGCACCTCCTCCAGCAGGGCGCGCAAGCCCCCGTCGTTGCGCGCGGTGGCAAGCTCGACCAGCACGTAGTGCGGCGCCGGCGCGCCCAACGGCAGCACCGCTCCCGGGATCAGCGCGTTCACCAGCGCCATGCCGGTGCCCGACATGTACTCGAACGCCTGCAACGCGGTCGGGTCCGCGGCACGGAACGCGGTGAACAGCTTCAACGCCGCCTCCGGGCTGTCCACCCCGCACAGCGCCGCTTCCACCTGCCTCGGCCGCGGATGCAGCTGCAGCACGGCTGCGGTGATGATGCCGAGCGTGCCTTCCGAGCCCACCAGCAGCTGCCGCAGCGCATAGCCGGTGTTGTCCTTGCGCAGGCGGCGCAGGCCGTTGAACACCGAGCCGTCCGGCAGCACCGCCTCGATCCCCAGCACCAGCTCGCGCGCGTTGCCGTAGCGCACGGTGGTGTTGCCGCCGGCATTGGTCGCCAGCACCCCGCCGACCTGCGCCGAGCCTTCGGAGCTGATCGACAGCGGCAGCAGGCAGCCCGCGTCCCGCGCCGCTTCCTGCGCCCGCTGCAGCACCACGCCAGCCTCCACCGTCATCGTCATGTCGACCGGGTCGATCGCGCGGATCCGGTTCATGCGCCCGAGGCTCAGCACCAGCTCGTCGCCCGCCTCCGACACCGACGCGCCGCCGACCATGCTGGTGTTGCCACCCATCGGCACCAGCCGCGCGCCCGCCTCGTTGCAGGCGCGCACGCAGGCGGCCAGCGTGGCGGTGTCGGCCGGACGAAGCACCGCCGGCGTGCGCCCGTGATACAGGCCGCGCCAGTCGGAGCAATACGGCGCGGTGTCGGCGGTGTCGGTCAGCAGGCCGCCCGGCCCGAGCAGGTCGCCGAGCATCCGGAGCAACGGTGCGATGGTGGAAGGCTGGTGCATGAACAACGGTTTATCCCGTTGTTCTCACTGCAGGTAGTGCGAATTGTCCAGGGCTTCCGCGCGCATGAAACTCATCACCGCGCTGGTGCCGGCGATGCCGATCAGCAGACCGCACAGTGCGGTCACCAGCAGCATGATCCTGCGCGGCGCCGCGTGCTGCGTGGCCAGCAGCGCCTGCTGCGCTTCCGCACGCGCCTGCCGCGTCAGGTGAAGCTCGGACCTGAGCGCTTCCACCCGGGCATGGGCGCCGCGCAGGTCGAGATCGAGCCGGCTGACCTCCGCGCTGAGGTGGGAGATGCGTGCCCGCGACGCCTGCAGCTCGGTGGCGCCGGCAGGCGTGGCTCCGGCGGCGCCGCCACGTGGCGCGCGGGGACGTGGCGCCGCCTTGGCCGGCGGGTTCGGGGCGATCGCCACGAACAGGTTCTTCAGCGCCCCGCCGGTGACGCCGTTGCGACGCGCCCGCGCGCGCACCGCTTCCAGGGCGCTCGCCGCCTGGCCCGGCTGGTCTTCCAGCACCAGCGCCAGTATGTCGGACAGCGTCTTCAGCTCCTTGGGGTCGAGCTGCTCCCTCATGGCGCGCGTCCCGGACGCGGGGCGGCCGCCCGACGCAGCCGGTCGCGGATCGCCAGCCCGAGGCCGTGACCGGGAATGCTCATCGCCGCGATCCCCGACAGGCCTTCGCGGCTCGCCGCAGCGTCGAGCATGCGCAGGCCCGCGAACAGCCGCGCGGCCGCCTCGTCGAGGTTGCCGCGCTCGCTCAGGTTCCACACCAGGCCCGCGCCGGATGGCGCCGGTCCGAACGCCAGCAGCGCCTCGTGCCGACCCGCGTCCACGGCGTCCAGGCGCAGCGGCAGCAGCGGCGCGTAGTGCGAGGCAAGCTGCCCGGGGGAGGACGGCGCCCGCGCGTCGCCATCGCCATCGCGCAGCACCGGCCCAACCACCTCCTCCAGCGCTTCCAGCGCCACGCCTCCCGGCCGCAACAGGCGAGGCTCCGGTCCGGACAGGTCCAGCACGGTCGACTCCAGCCCGACGCGGCACGGACCGGAATCCAGCACCGCGTCGATGCGCCCGTCGAGCCCGGCCAGCACGTGCGCCGCCGTGCTGGGACTGACCCGGCCGAGATCGGAAGAGCACACGTCTGAACTTCCAGTCACGCCAATATCTCGTATGCCGTCTTCTGCTTGAAAAAAAAAAAAAAA
>CAXTCK010000048.1:0-16961 GCA_964242425.1 uncultured Acetobacteraceae bacterium
TCGCGGAACGCGCCGCCGCCGCAGGTTTCCAGCGTGGCGGCCAGCGCGTTCGGCACGCAGGTGTACCAGAACTCGTCGCCCGACTGGCTTTGCAGCAGCACGTCGAGCCGCGCCCGCTCCACGTTGGTGGGCAGCACGCCGGTGCGGCTCAGCGACTGGCTGCCGTCGTTCAGCGCCGTGGTGTCGGCGGCCGGGTCTGCGTTGAGCGGGATCACCAGGTCGGGCGTGGCGGGCGCCGGGTCCCGGGCGGTGGCAGGATAGAACAGCAGGCTGGAACTGGCGGTGATGGTGCTGGTGTCGGCGGTGTTCTGGTAGTTCGCGATCAGCACGTGCCCGGGCTGGGCGGTCCGCAGCAGGGCGGTGTCGTCCGTCACGTCGCGCTCCACGTGCCAGGCGGGTGCCAGGGCGGCGCGCGGCTCGGCGGTGGTGCCGAACAGGACGTTGACCCCGCCGATGAAGATGGTGGCGGTGCGGTCGTATTGCCGGCCGGCATCGAGCGAGATGTCCGTGCTCAGCACCACCCGGGCCCAGGGGCCGGGACAGGCGGCGGGTGGGGCGTAGGAGAACGGCACCGTGCTGGCGCCGAAGCTGGCGTTGCTGAACAGCGGCACCCGGCACGGGGTCTCGTCCGGATGCGGCACGGGCGGCTCGATCGGCGCCACGTTGCTGCTGTTGATCGCGGCCTGGGCCAGGGCGGGCAGCGGCGCCAGAAATGCCAGCGCAATGCC
This sequence comes from uncultured Acetobacteraceae bacterium, assembly GCA_964242425.1. Classification (GTDB taxonomy): domain Bacteria; phylum Pseudomonadota; class Alphaproteobacteria; order Acetobacterales; family Acetobacteraceae; genus Lichenicola. The sequence continues at coordinate 729 of CAXTCK010000048.1, forward strand.
GGATGCGATGCCGGATGCGATGCCGGACAGAAGCACGATACGGGCCGGCATGAGCGGACGAGCGTGACGATGCATGGGACCGCGCCGGTTGTTGCCACGTCATCCGAGCACGGGCCGCAGCAATAAAAAAGCCCCCGATCCTCGGATCGGGGGCTTATCCGGCCTGGGAAAGCTGCCGGGATCAGTTGTTGTTGCTGCGTACGCCCGTGAGTTGCAGCAGGAAGGTGAACAGGTTGATGAAGGTGAGATAAAGCATCAGGGCGTCGGTGACGCTCTGCTTCGCCGCACCGTCCACGCCCTGGTAGTAGGCCAGCTGGCCATAGTTCCACTTGATGCGCTGGGTGTCATAGGCGGCAAGACCGGTGAAGATCAGCACGCCGATCACGCTGGTCAGCAGATACAGGCCGGCGCTGTGGGTGAAGATGTTGACCACGCTGGCGATGATGATGCCGAACAGGCCCATGATGAGGAACGAGCCGAACCGGGTGAGGTCGGTCTTGGTGGTGTAGCCCCACAAACTCATCGCGGCGAAGGTGCCGGCGGTGATGAAGAACACGCGCACGATCGACAGGTCGGCGTAGACGAAGAACAGGTTCGCCATGCTCAGGCCCATCGCGGCCGAGAAGGCCCAGAACACCCCCTGCGCTGCCTGCCGCGACAAGCGGTTGATGCCGAAGCTCAGCACCATCACGAAGCCCAAGGGGGCGATCATGGCGATGAAGCCCAGTATGGTCGGGCGGATCGCCACCATGCCGTTCGGCATCATCACCGTCTGGTGGAACAGCGCCGCCAGCTGGCTATGGGCGATGCCGTAGGCGACCAGCCCGGTCAGCACCAAGCCGGACGCCATCCAGTTGTAGACGCGCAGCATGTAGGCACGCAGCCCGAGATCCACGGCTCCGGCCTGGACGCCGATGCCGGTCCTGCTGGGGGTGGTGCGATAGTCGGGAACGAACGCCATGGTCTTTCAATTCCTGTGGAGCCGGGCGATCCCCGGCGCTCCTATGCGATATGTTGGCGGTTCCGCGTGCGAGGTCAAGGACAACACGGGCAGCGGCGATTGACCGCGGGGATCGGCGCGGGCACCGTCGTGGTTCGGCCGCCCCGGTTCTGGCTGCCCCGGTTCCAGCGGCATCCGGAAGAAGCAGGCTTTTCCCCATGACCGGCGTCCAACCCCCAGCCGAGCGGCCGGAGTCGCGCATCGCGATCATGCTCGCGGTTCTGGCGGCGGTGGTGCTCTTGTTCCCGCGCCGGCCGTCCGCGCGCTGATGCGCCTTTTCGTGGCGCTGGAGCTGCCCCGGACCCTGCGCGAAACCCTGTCCGGCCTGTGCGGCGGCCTGTCCGCAGCGCATTGGGTGGCGCCGGAGAACCTTCATCTCACCCTGCGCTTCGTCGGCGAGGTGCGGCGCGACCAGGCGGAGGAGATCGACCTCGCCCTTCACGCCCTGCAGGTCCGCCGCTTCGACCTGGCGTTGTCCGGCGTCGGCCTGTTCGACCGCAACAACCGTCCCAGCAAGCTGTGGGCCGGGATCAACCGGTGCGAGCGCCTCCATCACTTGCAGAACAAGATCGAGACCGCCCTGCAGCGCGCCGGCATGGCCCCGGAGCGGCGCCGGTTCCAGCCGCACGTGTCGCTGGGCCGGGTGGACGCGGTGGCCGAGCCGCTGCTTGCCGGCTGGGTGCAGGAGCACAACCTGCTTCGCACCGCGCCGGTGCCGATCGACAGCTTCACGCTGTTCAGCTCGCAGCCCGGTCCCGATCAACCGGTCTACACAGCGGAGGTCGACTATGAACTGCAGTGAGACCGCATCCCTGGCCGTCCTGGCCTGCCTGCTGCTCGGTGCCGCCACCCCGGCCAGGGCCGCGGTGCAGGTGCCGGGGCCGATGCAGGTCGGACCGTCCTGGGCCCAGGCCGACCCCGCCCACGCGTCGGCGCTGCTCAGCACGATCATCGTCAACCACGGCACGCTGGTCGACCGCCTGATCCGGGTGGAGTGCCCGGCGTCCGGGCAGGTGGCGCTGCGCAACGCTTCCCTGCACGACGACATCGCCACGCCCACGCCGTCGCAGCAGCACGAGGCGGAAGCCGTCACCAGCACCCAGAACGGGCTCGACCTGCCGCCCGCCCTGCACGGCCGGTTCCATCCCGTGACCGCGCTGATCGACCTGACGCGGGCGACGCAGCCCTTGACCGACGGCGCGCTGGTGCCGTGCACCATCACCTTCGCCCATAGCGGCGAGCAGATCGTGATCTTCAGCGTGGGCGAGCAGCCGAACCCCACGACCGAGCCTTGAGCGCCGGCACGGCCGGCAGCACGCCGGGCTGCCGGCCTGCCGGCGACGATCCAAACCGGCCAAACCGGCCGAACGGGCCGGAGGGGCCGGACGCGGCGTTGGCGCGGCTGGTGGCCGAGGTGCGGAGCTGCCGCACCTGCGCGCCGCTCCTGCCGCTGGGGCCCCGGCCGATCCTGCACGTGTCCACCACCGCCCGCGTGCTGATCGCGAGCCAGGCGCCGGGCACGGTGGTGCACGAGAAGGGGATCTCGTTCTGGGACGCGTCCGGCGACCGGCTGCGCGCCTGGCTCGGCCTGGACAAGGCCGCGTTTTACGACACCAGCCGGGTGGCGATCCTGCCGATGGGGCTGTGCTACCCCGGCCGCCTGCCCCAGGGCGGCGACCGGCCGCCGCGCCCGGAATGCGCGCCGATCTGGCGCGACCGCATCCTGTCGCACATGCACGGGCTGCGGCTGACGCTGCTGATCGGCACCTACGCGCAGAACCACGTGCTCGGCCCCGGTTTGATGACGGAGCGGGTGCGGGCATTCCGCGACTACCTGCCGCGCGGGCTGTTCCCGCTGCCGCACCCGTCCTGGCGCACCGGCGTGTGGGAAGCGCGCAACCCGTGGTTCCCGGAGATCGTGCTGCCTGCGCTCAAAGCAGAGGTGGCATGCGCTCTCGACATGGGCGGGAGCGGAAGCTAGGACGGGCGGGTGTCCGTCTGGTTTTTCCACCGCATCGTGCTGGCCATCTGCCTGCTCACCGGTCCACCGCTACGCGCGGCGGAATCCGGCTGCGGCAGCGTGATCATCCCCACCGGCGTCGGCGTGGGACCACCCGCCGGGGTGAACTCGCTCAACCCGCTGCTGACCAACTCGGTATACGCCCAGGAGGTGATCAAGCAGTTCCTGCGCCCGCTGGTCTGGATCGACCGGCACGGGGAGCCGGACTTTTCCCGCAGCGTGGCGTCGGCGGTGTCCACGCCGGATGACGGCGCCTCCTTTCTGATCACCCTGCACGACTGGCGCTGGTCCGACGGGGTGCCGGTCACCGCCGGCGACCTCCAGTTCACCCTCGACCTGATCCGCGGCATGGGCCCGCGCTACGTCTGGTATGGCCAGGGCGGGGTGCCGACGCTGATCGCATCCAGCCGCATCGTGTCGACGCACCAGGTCGAGCTGCGCATGACCCGCAAGGTGAACCCGCGCTGGTTCATCTCGCTCGGCCTCGGCAACCTGCTCTACCCGCTGCCGAGGCACGTGTTCGAGGGGATGAGCCCGGTGGAGCTGCGCCGGCGGCAGAACGACGCCACGCTGTTCGCGGTCGGCGACGGGCCGTTCCTGCTCAAGGAATATGCGGTCGGGCGGCACGTGGTGCTGGTGCCGAACCCGCTATACGGCGGCCACCATCCGCAGGTGCGGCGCCTGGTGATCGCCTTTCCCACCGGCAACACCGCGCTGGAGCAGATGCGCGCCGGCGCGCTCGACATGGCGAGCATCCCCTATCTGCTGTCGGGATTCGCATCCCGCCTGCCCGGGTTCACCGTGATGAAGCCCACCCCGAACTTCACCTATGGCGACGGCTACATCAACTTCCGCTCGAAGCAGGCGCCGTTCCTGGCCGACGAGGCGGTGCGCCGGGCGATGACGCGGGCCATCGACCAGAAGGAGATCGTGGCGCTGATCTATCGCGGCCAGGCCAGCGTCGACCACGGGCCGGTGCCGCCGTCCATGGTCGATCTGCAGTCCGCTGCCGCCCGCGCCGGCTATCCCGACCTGTCGTTCAATCCCGCGGCCGCGAGCGCGCTGCTGGCCCGGGACGGCTGGACCCCCGGCCCGGACGGGATCCTGAGCAAGGACGGGCAGCGCCTCGCCTTCTCCATCCTGACCTCGTCGGAAGGCAGCGACGGGATCATCCAGGCGCAGCTGATCCAGCGCAACCTGCGCCGCATCGGCATGGAGGTGTCGATCCGCACTATCGGCTTCAACCAGCTGCTGGCGGTGCTGGCCGGCAACGGCCACGACTGGGACATGATCACCCTGCGCTGGTCGATCGCGACCTATCCCAACATGCACGACTTCTTCTCGTCCGACGGCGCGATGAACGACGGCCACTTCATCGACAAGCACATGGACGCGCTGAACCGCGACGTGATGTTCGGCTCCGGCGACGGCCCGCTGCGGGCGGTGCAGGATTATACCGCCGAGCACGTGCCGCACCTGTACCTGCCGGCCGGCACGCCGGAGGTGCTGGTGCGTCCGGGGATCGGCGGCGTGTCCGACTTCCTCAGCCCGAACGGGATGTGGTCGGCCGAGCTGCTGACGCTGTCCGGCCCGCTCGCCTGCGCTCCGGGCGCCGGAGGACCGCATGCTCCGGCTCCTTGAGCGTCGCCTCGGCAGTGCTGCGCTGTCGCTGCTGATCCTGACGATGCTGGCCTTCGGCATGAGCCACCTGACCCCGGGGGGCCCCGCCTACTCGATCCTGGGTCCGGCGGCGCGGCCGGACACGGTGGCGGCGATCAACCACGAGTTCGGCCTCGACCTGCCGATCTGGCGGCAATACCTGCGCTGGCTGTGGCAGCTCGGGCACGGGCGGCTGGGCAGCTCGTACCTGTCGAACCAGCCGGTCGGCGCCATGCTGCTGGGCTACGAGGCCAACACGATCCTGCTGCAGCTGGTGGCGCTGGTCGCCAGCCTCGTCATCGCGTTCGGGCTGGGGCTGCTGCACGGGGTGTTCCACGAGCGCCGCCTTGGCCGGCTGATCAGCGCGCTGGAGCTGGGGTTGTTCGCCCTGCCCTCGTTCTTTGTCGGCACCCTGCTGATCCTGTGGCTGTCGATGGGGCTCGGCTGGCTGCCGGCGGGCGGCCTGGAGAACCTGCGCCTGTCCCACCAGACGCCGGGCTCGATCCTGTCGCACCTGGCGCTGCCGGCCGCCACCATCACCCTGTTCACCGTGCCGGCGCTGTCGCGCTACCTGGCGCAAAGCGTGCACGAGGAGCTCGGCCGCGACTACGTGCGCTCGGCCGCGGCACGCGGCGCCTCGCCCCGCCGCATCCTGTTCCGCCACGTGCTGCGCAACGCGCTGCGTCCGGTGGTCACCCTGCTCGGCTTGTCGCTGCCCACGATCTTTGCCGGCGGCATCGTGACCGAAACGGTGTTCTCCTATCCCGGCCTCGGCTGGCTGTTGTGGCAGTCGGCGATCGGCCAGGACTACCCCGTGCTGATCGGCATCGTGCTGGTGATCGGCGTGCTGACCGTGCTCGGCAACCTCCTCGCCGACCTCGTCAACGGCGTGCTCGACCCCCGGACCAGCTATGCCTGAAGCCTTATCGCTCCGACGGGCGCACCGGGCCGTGCGCCGGTCCGGCGTCGCCGTGTTCGGCAGCGGCAGCCTTCTGGCCGGGATCGTTCTCGCAGCACTGGTGCTGTTCCTGTGCTTCCTGCTGCCGCTCGCCTGGCGTGTCGATCCGTATGCGCTCAACCCCCTGTCGGCGTTGTCGCACCCCGGCCGGGCGTTTCCGCTCGGCACCGACGAGCTCGGACGCGACAACCTGGCCCGGGTGATGGATGCCGGCCGCGCGACGCTTCTGGTGGGGCTGCCGGCGGCGATCCTCACCTTTGCGGCCGGGTTGTTTTATGGCCTCCTGTCCGGCCTCGGGCCGCGCCTGCTCGACGCGGTGATGATGCGCCTGCTGGACGCGGTGCTGGCGCTGCCGGGACTGGTGGTGCTGATCTTCTTTGCCGCCATCCTGCGCCTGTCCACCGCGTCGCTGATCCTGTTGCTGGGGCTGATCTCGTGGCCGCCGCTGGCCAGGCTGGTGCGCAACGAGACGCGCGCGGTGCGCGAGCGCGAGTTCGTGCTGGCCTCCACCCAGATGGGCGGCGGCTTCTTCCACGTCGTCACCACCCACCTGCTTCGCGTGCTGGCGCCGGTGCTGGCGGTGAACTTCACCTTTCTGGTCGGCGAGATGATCCTGCTGCTGTCGGCGCTGTCGTTCCTGGGGCTCGGCGTGCAGCCGCCGCAGACCAGCTGGGGCGGGCTGCTGGAAGGTGCCTTGCAGCTGGTGGCGCTCGACCCGTGGTGGCTGGTGCTGCCGCCCGGGCTGCTGATCTTCGCCTCCCTGCTGTCGACGTCGCTGATCGGACAGGGATTGTTGAGCAGGCGGGGCGGCGCCCGATGACGCACCCGACGAGTGCCGTGCTGGAACTGCAGGCGCTGTCGGTGTCCCTGCCGGCGCATGACGGCAGCGGGCTGGTGCCGGTGCTCGAGGCGCTGGACCTGCGGGTGCAGGCCGGCGAGATGACCGCGCTGGTGGGCGAAAGCGGCTCCGGCAAGACGGTCGCCGCCCTGGCGGCGATGCGCCTGCTGCCGCGCGGCAGCCACGCTTCCGGTCATGTCCGCTTTGACGGCCTGGACCTGCTGGCCGAGGACGAGCGCCGCATGCGACGCCTGCGCGGCCGCATCGGCATGGTGTTCCAGAACCCGCTATCGGCGCTGAACCCGAGCGCCACGGTCGGCGCGCAGGTGGCGGAAGGCTACCGGCTGCACGAGAACGGCAGCCGGGCGCAGGCGCGCCGGCGTGCGGTCGAGCTGCTGGGCGAGGTTGGCATCCCGGACCCGGCGCGGCGCCTGGACGACTACCCGCACCAGTTCTCCGGTGGGCAGCGGCAGCGCGTGATGATCGCGGCAGCCCTGGCCTGCGACCCGCGCGTGCTGATCGCGGACGAGCCCACCACCGGGCTCGACCCGCTGGTGGCGCGGCAGATCCTGGCGCTGCTGGGCCGGCTGCAGCGCAGCCACCGGCTGGGCGTGCTGTTCATCACCCACGACCTGTCGATCGTGGAGGCGCACGCCGACCGGCTGACGGTGCTGTATGCCGGCCGGGCGGTGGAGTGGGGCGAGGCGCGCCGGTTCTTCGGCCTGCCGCGCCACCCCTACAGCCAGGCCCTGCTGGCCGCGGTGCCACGGCTGGGCCAGCACACGCTGCGGGGGATCCCCGGGACTCTGCCGGGCCCGTTGGCGTGGCCGCCCGGCTGCCGCTTCGCGCCGCGCTGTTCGTACCACCGGCCGCCCTGCGACGACGGCTATCCTCCGGCGCTCGGCGGTGCCGGCGACGCGGTCTGCTGCCTTTATCCGCCGGCGCCGCCCATGACTCCGGCGCAATCCTTGAACATCGTTCACGGGACGCCGGCGGAAGCCGCCGCGGCACGGCCCGCGGCGGCGCTTCTGGCGCTGGAACGTGTGACGGTGCGTTATTCCGGCCTGGGGCGCCGGGAAGCGGCTCCCGCCCTGCAGGAGGTGTCCCTGGTGCTCCGCCGCGGCGAATGCCTCGGCATCGTCGGCGAAAGCGGCTCGGGCAAGTCGACGCTGGGGCGGGCGATCCTGCACATGCTCCGGCACGAGGGCCGCATCCTGCTGGATGGCCAGGTGGTGGCGGCGCTGCCGGGGCCGGAACGCAGGCGGGCGCTGCGGCGGATACAGCCGGTGTTCCAGGATCCGCGGGAGTCGCTCAACCCGCGCCTGCGCATACGCGACGCGCTGGCAGAGCCGCTCCGGCTGGACGGCCTGTTCGACCGGGCCCGGCTCGACCGCGAGGTGGCGATCCTGCTGGGCAAGGTCGGGCTCGACCCGTCGCTGGCCGGACGCCTGCCCGGGCAGATCTCCGGCGGCCAGGCGCAGCGCGTGGCGGTGGCACGGGCCCTGGCGGCACGCCCGGAGATCATCGTGCTGGACGAGCCCACCTCGGCGCTGGACGTGTCGACGCAGGCGATGCTGCTGAGCCTGCTTCGCGATCTTGCCCGAAGCGAGCGCGTCGCCCTGGTGATGATCAGCCACGACCTCGCCGCGGTTGGCGCGCTGGCGGACCGGATCGCGGTGCTGAAGGATGGCCGCGTCGTCGAGATGGCGGACACCGCCGCCTTGATCGCGGGCCCGGCGCACGCCTACAGCGCCGCCCTGGTCGCCACCGCCCCGCGCGTGCCGGACGCAGCCGGACCGGCGATGCGGCCGTCGGCCGCTTCCTGATCGGGCGCCCGGTCGGCCGGGAACGGCTTGATCCGGCACGGGCAGGCCGGGCTCCAGGGGGTCCGGTGCTTGTCGGATGGTCCGGTTCCGTGGGAGGCGTGCGGTTGCGGCGCCGGTCCCGGATGGGCCGCTTGCGCGCCCTGTCCGTCTCGTCGGGACGGTGCTGGTGGAGAAGGGATGTCGGGCTTCACCGACCTTGCCGGGCAAGGCCCGCTGCAGCTGGGCGAGCTGACGCTGGCGTTCGTGCTGTCGGCGCTGGTCGGCCTGGAGCGCGAGATACGGCAGAAGGCGGTGGGCTTGCGCACCGACACCCTGGTGGGCGTGGCGGCCGCGTTGTTCATGCTGATCTCCAAGTACGGCTTCAACGACGTGCTGGCGCAGGAACGGGTGGTGCTGGACCTGTCGCGGTTGGCGGCGCAGGTGGTGTCGGGGATCGGCTTCATCGGCGGCGGCGTGATCTTCATGCGGCGCGACCTGGTGCGGGGCCTGACCACGGCGGCCTCGTCTGGCTCACCGCGGCAGTCGGCATGGCGTGCGGCGCCGGGCTGCCGGTACTGGCGCTGGCCACCACGCTCGGGCATTTCGTGATCATGCTGGGGTTCCCGGTGATGGTGCGCCGCTTGAAGCGGCACCGCCGCACCGTCAGCGCGATCCACATCTCCTACGCCGACGGGCGCGGGCTGCTGCGCACCATCCTGGTCCGCTGCACCGAACTGGGCTTCGCGATCGACCAGGTGCGGCTGAGCCGGCCCGGACAGGTGCCGGGTGCGGGTGATCAGGCGCAGGACGCGCTCGACGAGGAGAATGTCGGCGCCGGGCTGGCGGACGCCAGGGTTGCGAGCAACGGGGGCGCGGGCGGCCTGGACGGCGGGCTGGTCAGCCTGCACATGCAGGTGATCGGCAAGCGGCCGGTGTCGCACCTGGTGGCGGGGCTGGTCGACATAGACGGGGTGGCGGAGGTGGGGGTCGCCGACGGGTCCGATCTCGACTGAGTGCCGCGTCGGCGACAATGGGATGCAGCCAGCGCCCTCACCCGCGGGATCGTGCCTCGATCTGGCTGGCCGTGAGGTCCGGATCCGCCAGCACGTCGCGCAACGGTTGCAGCAGGCTCCCGCAGGACTTCCAGCGGCCCACGCTGCGGGCATGGATCGGCGCCCTGACCTGGGTAAGGCTCGACGAGCGAACCGGCCGCTTGGTTTCGAAGAAGCGCAGGCAGTTCTCGTTCCAGGGCAGTCCGCAGAAGTCGAGCATCCGCCGGATGGTCTCGGCGGGCTCGGCGACCAGGGCCTCGTAGTCCACCTCCAGCAGGCGGGACGCCGGCAGCAGGCTGCGCCAGTGCGCCATCAGTCGCCTGTAGGCTTTGTAGTACAGGCCGATCTCCGACAGGACGTAGCTGTATTCGTGCCCGGTGGTGAACAGCCTGGAATAGCACGACAACCCGACATCCATCGGATCGCGCCGGCAGTTTATGATCCTGGCTTCGGGCAGCATCAGGTTGATGAGGCCGATGTGGCGGAAGTTGTCGGTTCTCTTGTCCACCGTACGGCGTTCGTTGCCGGCCCTTTGCCGCGCGGAAAGCAGGTAGGATCGGCCTAGGGCGCACACGTCCTCCCGCGACCAGGCGTTCATCCGCTCCGCGAGGCCCGGCGCGCCTGCCTCGTCCGGCACGCGGAACAAGGGGTCCACCAGGGCCGGCTCGCCGATCGCGTGGATCTCCGGGTGCGACGCGAGGATCTGCTCCACCAGCGAGGTGCCGGACCGGGGCATGCCGACCACGAAGATCGGCGCCTCGGCAGCGGCCCGTGACGTGGCCCCCGACATGGCCTCGGCGGAACGGAGGGATGCGGCGTTCTCGTGCGAGAAGGCTTCGGCGAGGGCGAGCATCCGTCGCTCGTCGTCGTGCACGCTGTAGTGGAAGCTGGTTCTGACCATGGGACTTGCCGCATGGAGGTGGACGAAGGCCTCCTCGACCCGGGCGTCGTTCAGGTGGATGTGGGCCAGCGCGTAATGCAGCTGGATCTTCTCCATCCACTGCTGCGTCTCGCCCAGGCGCTTCTCCATCGCGTCGATGGCCGGATCGCCGGGTGTCAGCCGGGTGGTGATGGCGCGGTCATACATGATCGACACGAGGTCGGATCGATCGGCCACGGCCATGGCACGCGCGAACCCTTCGTTCTCCCCTTCCCCGTTCTGGATCCTCAGCACCGTTCGGTCCGCGATGATCCGGCCGGGATGAGGCGAAAGGGCTTCGGCCTTGTTGAAAGCAGACAGGGCCGCGTGGTCACGATCCAGGGCCAAGTCGAGCAGTCCGCGTTCCCGCCAGACGCCGGGATGTTCCGGATAAAGATCGAGGACGCGCCTGCACGCGGCCACGGCTTCTTCCAGCCGGTCCGCCTGACGAAGAAGGGCCACGCGCCGGATCAGGATCAGGACGTCGTCCGGATGCGCGGCCTCGGCCCGGTCGAGAAGCTCCAGGGCATCCGGATAACGACGACGACATTGCTCGACGGTCGCGGCGGCGAGGAAGCCGGGCAACGACGACCCTTCCATCTCCATGGCTGTTCGAGCGTGGCGGGATGCCTCCGCGAACGAGCCGGCCTCGCAGAGCAGGAAGGCCAGGCTGGCGTGCGTGGCCGCCGCCTCGTCCAGTTCCAGGCTCGCCCGGTAGGCAGCGATGGCCGCGCGCAGGTCGCCGAGCCTGTGGCGCAACGAGGCGAGGACGCCGAAGCTGCTCGACATGCGCCGCTCGAGAAGCGCCGCCGCGTCGCTGAGACGGCCGCTTTTTATCAGGTCGGAGATGGTCAGGGCGTTGCCGGCTGCCGTCGGGACGCCTTCGACACCCTGAACTGCTGCCATGGAACCCGCTCGCGTCGTGACGAGGAAACCGTTTGCGCCGACCTTATAGCGGCGGCCGGATCGAGCGGCTACGGCGCGCCGGGAAACGGCAAGGAAGCGTGTGCGGGGACTTGTGCCGTCGGATCAGCCGCGCGACCTTGCCGCGGTCTCGGCAGGCCGGTGCCTGGCATGGCGGCTCGACGACGCAAGCGGGCCTGGCTCGGGTTCTCCTTGCGTCCAGGACAGGACGCCGCGCCGTTTCTGCCTCATCCACGTCATCAAAGGAAACCCCGTCATGACACGTTCCGGCACGATCGCGACCCGGATGCCCGTGGCGGATCGATAGGAATGGACGGCGACACCGAGGCGGCCGGCACCGGCGGCGTCTACAGGCTGGCCGAGCACGGCGCCGACGGCACGGTCGGGAACAACAACGCGGCGATGAAGCGGGCGCTGGCGTTCGCGGCAGACAACCCCGGCACGCGCATCGTGCTGCCGATGGGCGTCACGCAGCTCGACAGCACCGCGGACGACGATTTCTGCATCCCGTCCCGCACCACGGTCGAGGGCGAGGATGCGGTCGGCAGCATCGTCAGCTGGAACGAGACCACCAGCTTCAACCTGTTCACCACCACCCAGACGTCCCGCCTGTCGGACATCCGGATCCGGAACCTTTGCTTCCGCGGCACCTGGGATCCGGCCACGGACATGGTGGGTGTCGCCAGCGGGTCGCCCGTCTTCCTGGTGGGCGTCGACGGGGTGACGCTGGACAACGTCGTTTCGGAGTACACGCGCGGCTTCGGGCTGTGCGTTCGCGCCAGCACGGAGGTCGCCGTCACCGGCTGCGTGGTCCGGCACACCGCCACCGACGGCATCAACCTGTCGGAATGCTCCAACGTGTCCGTCACCGGATGCCGCATCTCCCACATCGGCGACGACGCGATCTCGGTGCATTCGGACGTGTTCGACACCTTTGGCGTGCGGCGCAACCTGCTGATCAGCGGCAACCACATCTTCGACGCGCAAGGGATCCGGGTGCTGGCGGCGCGGCAGACCGTGATCTGCGGCAACATGCTGGACACGGTGCTGGAGCTCGGCATCAACGTGCAGACGGTGGCGCCGGACGACAGCCAGGTGCAGGAAGGGGTGTCGGCGACGCACTCGGTCTCCATCACCGGCAACACCATCACCAACCTGCTCCGGCGCAACAACGTCGACGCCATGAACGGCGATGCCGACGCCATCCTGATCGACGGCTTCTCGGGCAGGGCCGGCAACGGCCGCGCGGCGCCGGGCGAGACCAGCCCGGGCACCGGCGCCGTGGCCAGCCCGTATGCCGACTTCCTCGCCAACAGCACCTCGTCGGCGGTACCGACCGCGGGCGCCTACAGCATCGTCGTCAGCGGCAACCATGTCGGCCGCAGCCTGCCCGCCTGCGACGGCACCGACCCACGCTTCAAGCGGTTCTCCGACTACAAGCAGGGCACGCTCACCTCCAAGACGGGCACCAAGGACCCTTCGCTGTCGGAGGCCGACCTGCGCAACAACGGGGTCAGGATCGAGGGCGGGTTCGTGCGCGACGTGCTGGTGGTCGGCAACGGGTTCAGCGGGCTGTACGCGGCGCTGGTGCTGAGCGGGTCGGGGCATTTCGGCGACATCGGCTTTCGCGCCAACCACGTGGTCGACATGTCGGGCTTCGGCGTGCTGGTCAACGGAGACATGACCATGAACGCGTATGTCGAGCACAACCTGTTCGACCTCGATCCGTTCTTCGCGTCGGCGTCGCGCGGCCGCAACGGCACGTGGGCCGACAATGGCGGGCCGATGGCGCTCTACAGCAACCAGGGAAGCGGCCTCGTGTTCCGCGGCAACACGGTGCGCAACTGCTGCTACGGCACCAACATCGATCCGTCGGACCCGACCGGCGGGTTCCTGGTGGAGAACAACCTGGTGGAAGGCGATCCGGTCGAGGTGGACGCGTTCTCGACCGCGAACAAGGGCGTGGGGCTGGTGCATGCGGCAGGCTTCAAGCTGGTGCACGTGGACAGCGATCCGGCCAGCCCCGGCTACGACACGATCCTGACGACGCCGGTCGAGGCGGCGCCGGCGATGCCGGGAGCCGGCACCTGGATGCAGGGGGCCTGGGTCAGGAACTCGCGGCCGACTGCGGAGAACCCGGTTCTCGGCTGGCTGCGGCTCACCACGGGGAAGGAGCACGTCCTCGGCACCGACTGGGTGGCGAGGTAGGGCGACGTCTTGGAGCATCATCCGATCGGATAAAGACGCTCGACAAGACAATGGGCTGGAGCATGTTCCGTGAGCCGACGTGAACGGATCATGCTCTAGCGGCGCGGGCGGACGGGTGGCCGGCTGCCGGTGAGGAGGGCCAGCAACGTTTCGACGCGCTGGGCGGGGCAGCACAGGAAGCACGAGGCCGGACCGGACGCCGCCTCGTCCAGGGGCCAGGCTTCCAGGCCGAGATCGGCGTATACGTCGAGCAGGGCCGGACCGACGCGCCAGAAGATCGGCTCGCGCCCTTCCTGCACCGCGAGGTCACGCAGGCGCCAGATGGCGGATACCTGGTCGGACGGGGTGCCTGCGGGATCGCCAAGGCCGATGATCAGGCGGTCCAGGCGGCGGAACGGCAGCATCGCCCGCCCGGTCTCCCCCGCCACCAGCCCGTCCGGGCGGCCGGGCGCCGCGGGAGGCAGGTCGACGCCGGATGGGGCCGAGGCGAGAAGCAGGGCTTCCGTATCGATGGTCCAGGGCAGCGGCGTCACCCGGCCGGGCAGGATCAGGCGCGTGATCGCCAGCAGGCCGACCAGCACGGACAGGCCGACCGACAACCGGGTGCGCGCGGTCATGCCCTGGCCCAGCACCAGCTCAAGCCAGCCGTTGTGGTTCATGGCGCTGACGTCCGGCTCGGTCTGTCCCAGGGTGACGAGGCAGGCCAGCAGCAGCAGCAGCGGCACGGCGGTTGCGGGCGACAGCGGCTCGCTCAGCAGGCGGGCGTGCCGGTAGTAGGAGGAGCGGAACGGCGCCACCACGAGGGCGGCCAGGATCAGCACGCCCGGCACCGCCAGCGGCAGGCCACGCAGCGCGGTCAGGGCGGCGGCGGCGCAGAGCAGCACCAGGGTGGCGCCCCAGGCCAGGGTGACGCGCTGCGACAGGCCGATCGCGAGACCGATCAGTGCCGCGCCGAGGAGGGACGGAACGTAGTCGCCGGCGGCGGTGACGATCCACGCGAAGCCGTTGTCGACGTCGAACAGCATTCCGGGCGGCGGCAGGGCGAAGGCGAGGTCGGCGGCGGGCTGGACCAGGCCCAGCGCCAGAAGCATGGCGCCGCACAGCATCACGGCGGCGACGGCGACGGTGACGGCGAAGTCGGCCTCGCTGCCGCGTATGACCGCGGACGGCGACACGCGCGCCGGACGGGCAGGTCCGCGGCGACGGGCCAGCAGGGTGTCGCCGCGGAGCAGCAGCTCGTGGCCGGCGAACAGCAGGCCGGCCAGGAACAGCGGCACGATGTAGTAGAACAGGCGGAACACCAGGATCACCACCACCGCGGCGGTGGAGGGCAGGAACGGCGACAGGCCCAGGATCATGGCCGCGTCGAACACGCCGAGGCCGCCCGGGACGGTGGACAGCAGGCCGGCGCTGTAGGAGGCGATGTAGATGGCGAGAAAGGCCGGATACGCGAGGCCGGCGCCGGACGGGAGCAGGGAAAAGGCGATCGCGGCGGTGGCGGACACGTCCATGGCCGCGACCAGCACCTGGCCGATCGCCATGCGCAGGCCCGGAAGCGGGACCACCACCTGCCAGGCGCGGAACCGGAGCCGGATCGAGGGCAGCCGGGCGGACAGCAGGAGGTAGCCCGTGACGAGGCTCCAGGCGGCGATGCCGAGCGCGGTGAGGGTCCAGTGCGGCACGCGGGCGGACAGCATGGACAGCGCGTGCGGCTCTAGGAGGAGGACGCCGCCCACCAGGGCGCTGGCGCCCAGCACGTAGGTGATGGAGCAGAACGCGATGATGCGGGTGATCTCGAGCGGCTTCAGGCCCCAGTTGCCGTAGAGGCGGAAGCGGACCGCGGCACCGGAGATGGTGGCGAAGCCCAGGTTGTGGGACAGCACGTAGGCGCAGAAGGCGGCGAACGCGGTGCGGCCGAAATGGAGGCGGCGTCCGACGTGGATGGTGGCCAGCCGGTCGTAGAACGACACCACCGTGTAGGACAGCAGGGTGAAGCCGCCGGCGGCGAGCAGGGAGCGGCCGGGGATGCGCAGCATGCTGTCGCGGATCGACGAAAGGCTGAGGTGGCGGAACTCCTTCTGCACGGCATAGATGGCGGCCGCGAGCAGGAGCAGGCCGAGCAGCGGCGGCAGGCGGCGCGCGAGGCGGCGCCAGGCCGGCCTGGAAGCGGGCCCGGTCGCGTCGGGCGGCGAAGGGTGGCGCACGCGGCGGTTCCGGGACGGAATCAGGATCCGGGACGTATCAGCGCGCTCTCGATCAGCGCCACCGTTTCCGCGACGCCGTAGAGGGCGATGAAGATGCCGAAGCGCGGCCCTTCCTTCTGGCCCAGCAGCACCTCGTAGAGGCAGCCGAACCAGGCGCGCAGCTCGGGGAAGTCGTGCCGCTTGCCGACGGCGAACACCAGGTTCTGCAAGGCTTCGGCATCGTTGGCCGGGTCAGGGACCGCGCCTGGGCCTGCGTCGGGCGGTAGGTCCGGGGGTGCTTCCGGCGCCATGCCCTTCAGGGTTTCGGCGAGGTCGACCAGGGCGGCGCGCTCGCGTGCGTCCGGGGCGCGGAAGGACTTCGTCGGGCGGACGAAGTCGCGGTAGTAGGCGACGGCGTGCTCGACCAGGCGGGCCAGCAGCGGGTCGGCCGGGGACGCGGTTCGGGACGCACCCTGGGATGCGCCCTGCGACGCACCGGGGGCGTAGCGGTCGAGGAAGCCCCACAGCACGTCGGGGGTGTCGGCGTTGGCGACCGAGGCGAGGTTGAGAAGCATGCCGAACGAGACTGGGCTGCCGGCGCCGGGGGTTTCGCCGCGGTCGATGAACCAGGCGGGGTTGCCCTGCAGGGCGAGCGCCTGGGCGGGGT
>CAXTCK010000048.1:17061-18486 GCA_964242425.1 uncultured Acetobacteraceae bacterium
GCCTGCTGGGCGGCCTTGGCGCGATTGGCCAGGTACTCGTCGGCGGCGCGCGGGATGACGTCGAAGAACAGGCGCTTGGCGCGGGTCGGCTGGTTGAACATGTACTGTGCGAGGGATTCAGCCGGGGCGTAGCGCAGCCATTCCTCGACCGACAGGCCGTTGCCCTTGGACTTGCTGATCTTCTGGGCGTGCTCGTCGAGGAACAGCTCGTAGGTCAGGCTGACCGGGGGCTCGGCGCCCAGCACGCGACATACCTTGGACGACAGGCGCACGCTGTCGATCAGGTCCTTGCCGGACATCTCGTAGTCGACGCCGAGCGCTGCCCAGCGCATCGCCCAGTCGGCCTTCCATTGCAGCTTGGCGTGGCCGCCGGTGACGGGGGTCTCGAACGCGCGGCCGGTGTCGTCGCGCCAGCGCACCGTGCCGGCGGCGGCGTCGATGGCGTCGATGCGGACCTGCATCACCACGCCGGTCTCGGGATGCAGCGGCAGGATCGGGGAATAGGTGGCGCGACGGTCGGGGCCCAGGGTGGGGGCGATCACGGCGACGATCTCGTCGTGCAGGGCCAGCACGCGCAGCAGGGTCTCGTCGAAGCGGCCGGCGCGGTAGTACTCGGTGGCGGAGGCGAACTCGTAGGTAAAGCCGAAGCCGTCAAGGAAAGAGCGCAGGCGGGCGTTGTTGTGCGCGCCGAAGCTGGAATGGGTGCCGAACGGGTCGGGCACGGCGGAAAGCGGGCGGCCGAGGAAGCCCGCGAGCATGTCGCGGTTGGGAACGTTGTCCGGGACCTTGCGCAGGCCGTCCATGTCGTCGCTGAAGGCGAGGATGCGGGCGGGGCGGCCGGTGAGCGCGGTGTACGCCTGGGCGACCCAGCCGGTGCGGGCGACCTCGCCGAAGGTGCCGATGTGCGGCAGGCCGGACGGGCCGTAGCCGGTTTCCAGCAGCGCCGGCGCGTCGTGGGGCTTGCGCTCGGTGTGTGCCGCGAGACGGGCGGCCTCCTCGAACGGCCAGGACTTGGGAAGCGGCGCCTGGTGGGCGTGCGGGAGGGTCGGTGTCTGGACGGCGGAGGGCATGGATGAAGGTTTAGCCCGAATGGGGGCTGTGCGGAAACGGCGGCGCGGATGGGGTGGGTTGTGGGGCGGGGAGTTCAGGCCAGCGGGCGGGATGATGGACGGGGGACGGCCGAGAGGGAACGATTGCGGGCGTGCGGCTGCGGGGGCGGCGGCATGGCCGGGAACCGGGCGGCGCGGTGTGACGGGGTGGCCGGGG
The DNA here is from genome assembly GCA_964242425.1 of uncultured Acetobacteraceae bacterium. Taxonomy (GTDB): domain Bacteria; phylum Pseudomonadota; class Alphaproteobacteria; order Acetobacterales; family Acetobacteraceae; genus Lichenicola. Next base: position 18,328 of record CAXTCK010000048.1, read on the forward strand.
CGGGGACGGTCGGGGGGCGGGGGTCGGGGGCCTGCGGGGCGGGGTCCTCGGGCGGGGGGGGGGGTTTGCCTGGCCCGAGGGCGGGACACAGCGGAGTTCGGGTGGAACGGGGCGCGACGGGGGGGGGGGGGAGATCGGAGGAGCGGCGCGGAGGGGAAG
>CAXTCK010000049.1:0-18378 GCA_964242425.1 uncultured Acetobacteraceae bacterium
ACATCACCGTTCTCGGTCGCGATCCGCGCTGCCGTCGCCAGCCGGTCCACGCGCTCGTTGTCCACGTTGCCGGCGTGACCGCGGACCCAGCGCCATTCCACCTGGTGCCGCTTCGCCGCCTCCAGCACCCTGCGCCACAGGTCCATGTTGGCCACCGGATCGCCGCCCGCGGTGCGCCAGTTGCGGCGCACCCAGCCGGTGGACCAGCGGGTGACGCCGTTGCGCACGTACTCGCTGTCGGTGTGCAGCGCGATCCGGCACGGCCGGGTCAGCGCTTCCAGCGCTTCCGCCGCCGCGGTCAGCTCCATGCGGTTGTTGGTGGTGGCCCGCTCGCCGCCGCTCAGTTCGCGCTCGTGGCCCCCGAACCGGAGCAGCACCGCCCAGCCGCCCGGACCCGGGTTCGGCTTGCAGCCGCCATCGGTCCACACCTCGACTTCCGCCGGTGCCGAAGCCGCTTGCCCCTCGCTCATAGGCCGAGCGCTCCCGGACCATCGGCAAGCAGGAAGAAGCGCAGGCGCCCGAGATAGTCGAGCGGGTCCTTGCGCGTGACCAGGGCCCCGTCCGGAGTGTTCACCCAGTCGAACAGCCGCGTCAGCAGGAAGCGGATGGCCGCCCCCTGCGCCAGCACCGGCAGGGCCTGCCGCTCGGCAGGCTCCAGCCGGCGCACGGTCTCGTAGCCGTCCAGCATGAGCTTCGCCTTTGTCACGTTGAAGTCCAGCCTGGGCTCGAAGCACCAGGCGTTCAGGCACACGGCGAGGTCATAGGCGAGCAGGTCGGTGCAGGCGAAGTAGAAGTCGATCAGGCCCGACAGCACGCGGCCGCCCCCAAACGACGACGACGACGCGCCCTGCAGGAAGAACACGTTGTCCGGGAACAGGTCGGCATGGACCTGCCCGCGCGGCAGCTCATCCGGCCAGGCCGGCAGGATGCGCTCCAGCGCCCGGTCGAGCTCCGCCACCAGCCCCGGCTGCACCCGGTCGCCGGACGACCGGCAGCTGTCCAGCAAGGGCATCCAGCTGTCCGGGCCGAGCCGGTTGGGCCGCGCCAGCGCGTAGTCGGCTCCCGCCACGTGCAGCCGCGCCAGCGCCTCGCCGAGCGGCCGGCAATGCTCCGGCCGCACCCGGCGCGGCCACACGCCGGGCAGGAACGAGGTGATCGCCGCCGGCCGTCCCGCGAGCCTGCGCAGCGCCTCGCCGTCGCGTCCGGGCACCGGCTGCGGGCAGGTCACGCCGCGCGTCGCCAGGTGACGCATCAGCCCCAGGAACCAGGGCAGCTCGGCCGCGTCGACCCGCTTCTCGTATAGGGTGAGGATGAAGTCGCCAGCACCGGTGCGCAGCGAGAAGTTGCTGTTCTCGACCCCCTCGGCGATGCCGCGGAACGCCACCAGCGGGCCCAGCTCGTACTCGCCGAGAAAGGCCGACAGCGCCTCGTCGGAAACGTCGGTGTAGACCGCCATGGACGGGCCGGCGGGCTGCCGGGATCAGCCGAGCGGGGCGGGCAGCTTGAAGATCACGTCCTCGAGCTTCACCGTCCGCTCCTCGATCTCGAGCCGGTAGCGGTGCCCGAGTGCCGTCACCATCTCCTGCACCAGCGCTTCCGGCGCCGACGCACCGGCAGTGATGCCCAGAGTGTGAACGTCGTTCAGAACCGACCAGTCCAGGTCGCGCAGGCGCGGCACCAGCAGCGCGCGCGGCGCCCCGGAGCGCTCCGCCACCTCGCGCAGGCGCTGCGAGTTGGACGAATTCGGGCTGCCGATCACGATCACCAGGTCGCAACCGGGTGCTATCGCCTTGACCGCTTCCTGGCGGTTGGTGGTGGCGTAGCAGATGTCCTCGCGCTTCGGCCCCTCGATCAGCGGAAAGCGGGTGCGCAGGATCTCGACGATCTCGGCGGTGTCATCCACCGACAGCGTGGTCTGGGTGATGAAGGCGAGCCGCGTCGGGTCGGAAGGCTGCACCCGGTGCGCCTCCTCGGCGTCGTTCACCAGGGTCACGGCGCCCGGCGGCAGCTGGCCCATGGTGCCGACCACCTCGGGATGGCCGGCATGGCCGATCATCAGGATGTGCCGGCTGTCCGGGCCGCCCTCGGCGAAGTGGCGCTCGGCTTCCCGGTGCACCTTGCTGACCAGCGGGCAGGTGGCGTCAAGATACAGCAGGTTGCGGCGCTCGGCCTCGGCCGGCACCGTCTTCGGCACGCCATGGGCGGAGAACACCACGTGGCCGTCCGGCGGCACCTCGTCGAGCTCCTCGACGAAGATGGCGCCCTTGGCTTCCAGCTCCTCGACCACGGTGCGGTTGTGCACGATCTCGTGGCGCACGTAGACCGGCGCGCCGTAGCGTCGCAGCGCCTCCTCGACCACGCGGATCGCCCGGTCCACCCCGGCGCAGAACCCGCGGGGGCCTGCCAGAAGCAGCTTGAGCCGCGGCAGCGTATCTTGCGCCGGCAGGACGGCGATCGGCTGGTCGAGCATCTGAACCGGCATCCTGTTCCCCAAACCCGCGTCGGGCCCTATATGGCGTCCCGTTGCCGCGGACGCAAAGCGCGGACGCAAAACCCCGGGCCACGCCCACAACGCCGGGTCCTGCCTTACAGGGCCGGCCGGTCGAAAGTCGAGAATGAACGTGTCGAAGCCGATCCGCGCGTTTCGGCCGGTGCTGCTGCCGGCCTTGTCCGCGTGCGTCCTGCCCGTGCTGGTGGCGGCGCCGCTGTCCGGATGCGGGCCGCAGAACCCGGACGCGTTCGCGCCCGCCTGCGCCGCCGTGGGGCTGCTGGCGGAGGCGGCCGACTACACCGACTACGGCGCGAACGGGTTTGCGCGTCCCGACCTGGGCCGCCTGGTCAGCCACGGCAGCATCATCGGCGTGTCCGGGCATTGCAGCAGCGCCGCCGGCGGCACCCAACTTCACACGGTGGTGGCGGTGCAGATGGCGATCGACCGCGGCCCGGCCGCCGCAGGAAGCAGCCTGGACATTCCGTATTTCCTCGCCGTGACGCTGGACGGCGCGGTGGTCAGCAAGCTCGCCCTCGCGGCCCACGCGCAGTTCCCGGACAACGGCGACAAGGTGCTGGTCAAGACCGACCCGGTGGCGCTGGACCTGCCCGTCACGCGGCACAGGCCGGGCTCGGCCTACCGGATCGAGGTGGGCTTCCAGCTTTCGCCGCAGCAGCTCGACTACAACCGCACCCATCTCGGACACTGACGGGCGCCAAGCGCGCGAACCAGATCGCGCGAACCAAATCCGGCCACGGCGTTGGATGCGTCACGGTTGCAGGAGGAGTTTCACGCGATGGCCGACATCCGCTACACCAAGGACCACGAGTGGGTCCGCCTCGAGGCCGACGGCACCGCCACGGTCGGCATCACCGAGCATGCCCAGGAAGCGCTGGGCGACATCGTGTTCGTGGAGCTGCCGGTCGCGGACCGGTTGCTGGCGGAAGGCGAAAGCTGCGCCGTGGTGGAAAGCGTGAAGGCAGCGTCCGACGTGTATGCGCCGCTGGCCGGCACGGTGCTGGAAGCCAACGAACTGCTGTCCGACGATCCGTCCCTGGTCAACCGTGACCCGGAGGACGAGGCCTGGTTCTTCCGGATGGAGCCTTCCGACCCGGACGCGTTCAAGGCGCTGATGGACGAGGAGGCCTACCAGGGCTTCGTCGAAGCCCTGTGACTGGTTCCCTGTGACTGGCGCGGGCGGCCGGTTCCTCAATGCGCGCCGCCCACGTAGGCCTTGAGGCTTTCCACTTCGCTCGCCTGCTGCACCATGCGCGCCTTGACCACGTCGCCGATGCTGACCATGCCCACCAGCACCTCGTGCTCCAGCACCGGCAGGTGCCGCACCCGGCGCTCCGTCATCATCAGGGCGGCGTCCGCCAGGTCGGCGGACAGCCCGATCGTGCTCCGCACCTCCGTCATGACCTGCGATGCCGTCATGTCGAGCACGTCGCCGGCGGCATGAGCCTCGGCGAGGGCGCGTATGATGTCGCGCTCGCTGACGATGCCCAGGATGTGCCGGTCGCGTATGTCGAACCGGCTGGCGGCGGGATCGAGCACCAGCACCGCGCCGATCCCGTGCTGCCGCAGCGTCGCCACCACCGCGCTCACGCTGGCGCTGGGTGGGACGCTCACGACGGTGCGGCCCTTCCCGTTCAGGATCGCCTCGATCGTCATGATACCGGTTTCCCTTGTTCGCCGCTTCGGGCCCTGCGTCCGCTGCCGCAGGATGATGATCCCGCGGGATCGGAAACGTCCAAGCGCAGTCTCGTGATGAGAGAAGATCGCTCCTCCGGTGGATAGCGCGCCGCCGGACGAGCCGCCGTTCGAGCCGTCGTTCGAGCGGGCCTGGCGCGGCAACCTGCTGGTATGCACGTTCGGCGCCTTCACCACTGTGCTGGCGATGACGCTGCTGCTGCCGTTCCTGCCGCTCTACGTCGCGGCACTCGGGGTGCGCAGCCCGGGCGCCATCGCGCAATGGTCCGGCGTCACCTTCGGCGCGACCTTTCTCGCCTCCGGCGCGGCCGCGCCGTTCTGGGGCCGGGTCGCCGACCGCTACGGGCGCAAGCCGATCCTGGTGCGTGCGAGCCTCGGCATGGCGGCGTGCATGGCGCTGACCGGCACCGTGCAGACCATCTGGCAGCTGCTGGCACTCCGGCTGCTGACCGGACTGCTCGGCGGCTACGCGTCCGGCTCCGTGGTGCTGGTGGCGACACAGACCCCGAAAGGGCGCTCCGCCTGGGCGCTCGGGGTGCTGTCCTCCGGGATCATGGCGGGCGGCGTGGCGGGGCCGCTGCTGGGCGGGGCGCTGCCGCCCCTGATCGGGGTGCGGCAAACCTTTCTGCTGGCGGGCGGGGTGATCTTCGTGGCCTTCCTGGCCACGGTGCTGCTGATCCGGGAACACAAGCCGGCGCGCACCGCCGGGCCGCGTGCGGGCGCGTGGGCGCAGGTTCCGGACCGGCGCGCGGTGCTGGCGATGCTGTCGACCGGCACCCTGCTGACGCTGGCCAACATGTCGATCGAGCCGATCGTCACCCTTTACGTGGCGCAGCTGATGCCCCGTGGCGGGCCGGTCACGGTGATGTCCGGCCTGATCATGGCCGCGGCGGCGCTGGGCAGCGTCCTCGCGGCCCCTCCGGTCGGCCGGATCGCGGACCGGATCGGACCCCGGCGGGTGGTGGTCGCTGGCCTGCTGGCCTGCGCGCTGCTGCTCCTGCCGCAGGCGCTGGTGACGCGGGCGTGGCAGCTGCTGGTCCTGCGCTTCCTGATGGGGGCGGCCCTGGCCGGGCTGTCCCCCGCGATCACCAGCATGATCCGGCATGCCGTGCCCGTGTCGATCGCCGGGCGGATCCTGTCCTTGAATACCTCCGCCCAGTATGTCGGCTTCGTCGCGGGCCCGCTGCTGGGCGGGATCGTCGCGGCCCATCTCGGCATGCGCCCGGTGTTCCTCGCCACCAGCCTGCTGATGCTGGCCGGCGCCGGGCTCGCGTCGAGGCTGCGGGACTTGCCACCCGCCCGATAATGCAACAATCGGGTCGGCGGACGGCGCGCACCCCCGCCCTGCGTCGTTTCCCGGAGTTTCCCGCCCATGCCGCATCGTGAACTCACACTGCGCGGCCTGCTGCTCGGCGCCCTGCTCACGATCGTCTTCACCGCGTCGAACATCTATCTCGGCCTCAGGATCGGCCTGACCTTCGCGTCCTCCATCCCGGCCGCGGTGATCTCCATGGCGGCGCTGCGCGCCTTCGGTGGCGGCATCCTGGAGAACAACATGGTGCAAACGCAGGCTTCGGCCGCCGGCACCCTGTCCTCCATCATCTTCGTGCTGCCCGGCCTGGTGATGATCGGCTACTGGCAGGGCTTCCCGTTCTGGCCGGTGGCGACGATCTGCGGCGCCGGCGGCATGCTGGGGGTGCTGTTCACCATCCCGCTGCGACGGGCGCTCGTCACCGGCAGCAGCCTGCCCTATCCGGAAGGCACGGCGGCAGCCGAGGTGCTGCGCGCCGGGTCGGGCGAGGCCGGCCACGGCGCGGGCGCAGGAGCCGGGGCCGAGAGCGGGCTCCGTGCGCTGATCACCGGCAGCGCGGTGTCGGCCGGGTTCAGCCTGCTGAGCGGCGGGCTCCGGGTGCTGGGCGACAGCGCCAGCCTGACCTTCGCCGCCGGCGGCGCGGTGTTCCGCCTGTCCACCGGCTTCTCCCTGGCACTGGTCGGCGCCGGCTACCTGGTCGGCATCGTCGGCGGCCTGGCGATGCTGCTGGGTGCGGCGCTCAGCTGGCTGGTGGCGGTGCCGGTGCTGACCGCGATCACGCCGCGTCCGGCCGGGGTCGACATCGTGAGCTTCGCCACCGGCATCTGGTCGCACAAGGTGCGTCTGATCGGCGCCGGCACCATCGCCATCGCCGCGGTATGGACGCTGCTGAACCTCGTCGGGCCGGTCGCGGCGGGCCTACGCGTCGCCCTTCGCGCCGGCAGGCAGGCATCCAGCACTGGCCCTGGCGCCGGCGACACGCAGACCGACCGCGACCTGTCGCCGCGCGCCATCGTCGTGCTGGGCGCCGTCCTGCTCGCCTGCCTGCTGACAGCGTTCAGCGCCTTTCTGTGGCAGGACGCGGCCACGACCGGGAGCTCCGCAGCCGCCATCCTCGGCATCGCAATCGTGTGCGTCGTGTTCTGCGCCCTGTTCGGGTTCCTGGTGGCAGCAGCCTGCGGCTACATGGCCGGGATCGTCGGCTCCTCGGCCAGCCCGATCTCCGGCATCGCCATCGTCGCGGTGCTTCTGGTGTCGCTGCTGCTGCTGATCCTGGATGCGGCCGGACTGCTGCCCGCCGCCTTCGACGCGAACGGGCGTCGGCTGGCGATCGGCAGCGTGCTGTTCGTGACTTCCGCGGTGCTGGCGGCGGCGACCATCTCCAACGACAACCTCCAGGACCTCAAGACCGGGCAGCTGGTCGGCGCCACGCCCTGGCGACAGCAGGTGGCGCTGCTGGCCGGCTGCCTGGTGGGTGCCGCGGTGATCGCGCCGGTGCTGAACCTTCTCTACCACGCCTACGGGTTCGCCGGCGCCCTGCCCCGCCCCGGCATGGACCCGGCGCGGGCGCTGGCCGCACCCCAGGCGCTGCTGCTGTCGACGCTGGCACGCGGCATCTTCCTGCACCAGCTCGACTGGACCATGGTGCTGATCGGCGTGGCGCTCGGCGCCGTCCTGGTCGGCGCCGACAGGCTGCTGCAGCGACGCGGCCGCTCGCTGCCTGTGCTCGCGGTCGGCATCGGGCTTTATCTGCCGCCCACCGTGTCCGTCACCCTGGTGGTGGGCGCGATCCTGTCCTGGGCGATCAACAGGGCGCTGTCGCATCGCGAGGCGTCGGGACGCGGCGCCGCCTTGGCGCAGGTGCCGGCCGATCCCATGTTGGACACGGTCCGGCGACGCGGGGTGATGCTGGCATCCGGCTTCATCGTCGGCGAAAGTCTGATGGGGGTGGCGATCGCGGCCGTGATCGGCGGCAGCGGCAGCGAGAACGCCCTCGCGGTGGTCGGTCCCGACTTCGCTGGCGCTGCCACGTGGCTCGGTGCCGGTACGTTCGCGCTGGTCTGCGCCGGTTTCGCCCGGGCGATCCTGCGCCGGCAGGTGACGGCCTGAAGGATCAGGCCGAGAGGAAAGGCTTCGTTCCATGATCCCGTTCTCGGTTCTCGACCTGTCGCCGATCATCGAGGGCGGCGACGCAGCGCTCGCCTTCCGCAACACCCTGGCCCTGGCGCGCCACGCGGAAGTGCTGGGCTTCCAGCGCTTCTGGCTGGCCGAGCACCACAACATGCCGGGCATCGCGTCCGCCGCGACCGCGGTGGTGATCGGGCACGTGGCGGCCGGCACGCGCACGATCCGGGTGGGCTCGGGCGGCATCATGCTGCCGAACCACGCGCCGCTGGCGATCGCCGAGCAGTTCGGCACCCTGGCCTCGCTGCATCCGGGGCGCATCGACCTCGGGCTCGGCCGGGCACCCGGCTCGGACCAGCGCACCATGCACGCCCTGCGCCGCGATCCCGCGAGCGGCGACACGTTCCCCCGCGACGTGCTGGAGCTGCAGGGCTATTTCCGTACCCCCGAGCCGGGCCAGGCGGTCCAGGCGGTGCCGGGCGCCGGTCTTGACGTGCCGATCTGGCTGCTGGGCTCCAGCCTGTTCAGCGCGCAACTTGCCGCCATGCTGGGCTTGCCGTTCGCGTTTGCCTCGCACTTCGCGCCGGATGCGATGGAGGCCGCGATCGACATCTACCGCAGCCGCTTCGAGCCCTCGGCCGCCCTGCCCCGCCCCTACGTCATGCTGGGCGTGAACGTGTTCGCCGCCGACACTGACGAGGAAGCGGCCTTCATTGCCACCTCGGCGCAGCTTCAGTTCATCTCGCTGCGTCGCGGCACGCCCGGCAAGCTCAGGCCCCCGGTGCGCTCGATGGAGGGATTGTGGAGCCCGGCGGAGGAAGCCCAGGTGCGCCACACCCTGTCTGCCGCGGTCGTCGGCAACCCGGACACGGTGCGGCGCGGCCTTGCCAGCTTCATCCGACGCACCGGCGCCGACGAGCTGCTGGTGGCGGGGCAGATCTTCGACCATACTGCCCGCCTGCATTCCTACAGCATCGTGGCGGATGCACACGCGGCGCTGTCACAGGACAGGGCCGCCGCAGCCTGAACGGCTTCGCGCCGGCCGATCACCATCGAGCAGACGTTGCGGACGCTGGAACGGCCGCTGCCACGCCCTGAGCTCGCCAATCCCTTCAAGTGGAGGGGATGCGGCCCATGAACGTCTACAAGGTGGGGGCCGACTTAGCCTGGGGGATCTTGTTGCACCTTCCTAGCAACGATGATCGTGCCGCGTGGCGGTGGGATGAGGCGCTTGGCAAGCCGAGCGCGAACAACTGGCAGCCTTCCCGCCTGGAGAACCCTCGGGGCAAGGCGAAGGTCTTGCCGACCGACTGTGTCAGCGCGTGCATGGTGACCGCGCACGACATGTTGCTGAGCGCGCATGCGCGTGAGGCCCTGGCTCCGTTGCTGCTGCCGTTCGGCGAGTTTCTACCGGTGCAGCTGGAAGGACTGGCAGTGGCTCTGGAAGCGCTGGACTACTGCTGGTTCAACTGCACGACCATGGCCGACATCGCCGATCAGGACCGCATCGAGGGCGAGCGCTCGAAATACCGTCTTGAACCTCCGAATTGCTGGAACAGCATCACCCGGTGGTCCTTCCACCTCGAGCGTGTGGCGACCGCGCCGGTCGTGTTCACCGTGCCGCAGGATCAATGGACCCTGATGTGCACGGACATGCTCCGGCAGGCGGTGGAGGCGCACGACCTGCTGGGCTTCCAGTTCGACCTGCTGTGGTCGGCGGAGAATGGCGGAGTGGAGATCAACAACTCGATCGCCCAGTTCATGGGCGAGTCCGGTCGTCAAAGGAACATCGCTGCGAAAGCGCGCCGCAAGGCGATGCAGGCGCGACTGAAAGGCCGCCTGGCGAAGGCCGTGCCGACACCGTCGTAAGCCTCATCCCAGGTTCGTGCTCACCAAGACTGTGAAGGCCATCAGCGTGACCAGGGCAGCAGCTCAGCGAGACGGTTTGCCGGGTGCCCGTCGATCATGAGCGTCAGGCCGTCGCGCGACCAGACATATAAGGCTCGACGCTGTTGAGCCTGGCGGTCCCCGGCAGGGATGCGACGATCGCGCATCGGCTTGCTCCGCCCTTGTTGCCGGCGAACAGGCTGTTCTCGCGCCCCAGCGCCACGGCCGGATCGCCCGCTCCCTGGGGTTGGTTCGAGTTCGATGCGGCCGTCATCAAGGAACCAGATCCTGGCTTGCGACCGGACGACCGACGCGGCAGCATCCACCTGCGTAACGACCGAACAGGATGTGCCGGATGCGGAAACGAGCCCTGGTCGGCGCAGCATTGGCCTGGAGCGCCGCCGCCCTGGCCCTGGCGGCCCAGCCCACGGCCCCGGCGGCGGCCCCGGCCCCGGCTGTTGCGCCAGCCCTGGCCATGCAGACCCGCCTGATCGACGTCGGCGGACGCCGGATCGCGTTTCACGTCGTGCCCGGCCGGCCGCCGGCGGTGGTGTTCGAGGCCGGTGGCGGCATGGACGGGTCGGCCTGGGACCCGGTGCTCGGCACCATCCACCGCGACACCGGCGCCGAACTGATCACCTTCGACCGCGCCGGCTTCGGCGACAGTGACGAGGACACGCGGCCGGTGCGGCTGCAGCACGAGGTGGACGACCTCAAGGCCGGCCTGTCCGCCCTGGGTACCGAACACGACATCGTCCTGGTGGCCCACTCCTTTGGTGGCGAGGTCGCGTTTCCCTTCGTCAACCAGAACCCCGGTTGGGTCGCCCGCGCCGTCCTGGTGGACGGCACCGTTCCGTCCTTCTGCACCGACGAGGAAACGGCGCGGATGGTGGCGACCTTTCCGAAGGACATGGAACGAACCGACAAGCAGGGCCGCACCTGGAACGCGTTCTTCGCGGCGTTCCCGGCCATGCAGCACGGCTTCCACACGATGCACTGGCCGGACGGCGTGCCGGCCACGGTGCTCGTGTCCGAGCATCCGCCATTCCTGACGCCTGCGGAAAACGCGGCCTGGATCCAGGATCATGTGGATTTCGCGCACGCTGCCGCGAACCGCACCGTGATGATCGCGAAGGGAAGCGGGCACATCGTGATGACCGATCGCCCGGATCTGGTGTCACAGGCTGTGGTCGTCGCAATTGAGCAGGTTCGGCAAGCAGCGCGACATCAGGAACCGTGATTCCTCGCGATCCGGTATCGCGGCGTCCGGTTCGGAAGCCTGCTTGAACCCGCAAAGGCCTGCGCGGTGGCGGTCGACCTGGATCTGCCGGGCCAGCGTCCGCCACCAACGCGAAGCCGGCCTGGTTGCGGGTGAAGTGAGCCATGCGCCCGATCCGCGCGACCCCACGGCACGCGGCACGGTGTTGGTCTGCTGCACACGTCCCTCCGTTGACCTCGTCCTCGACCCGTGACCACCTGCGGCAGGCTGGCCCACGGGCTGGCCCGCAAGCTCGGCAGTGCTGGCGCAAGATCACCGCCATTTTCCGAGTCGACGGCATGAACGCGCCCATCATCGCCGGGGCGATCAGCCTGGTAGCCGACGCTGCCTGCTTTCCCCGAAGCTACCGGTCCATTATTGGCCGATCTCGAAGACGCTTCATGCCCGTTCCTGCCCGTCCGCATACTGGCCGGGTGGCACCCCGACATGGCGCGCGAAGGCGACGCTGAACGTGCTCGAGGAGCTGTAGCCCACGCGCGTCGCCACCTCGGCGATGCCGCTCTGCCTGTGCCGCAGCAGGTTCTGCGCCAGCGCCATCCGCCAGGTCAGCAGGTAGTTCATCGGTGCGGTGCCGACGGCGCGCCGGAACCGGTCGAAGAAGGTGGATCGCGACAGCGCCGCCTCCTTCGCCAGTTCGGCGACGGTCCAGGCGTGACCGGGGCGCTCGTGCATGCGACGGATCGCGGCCGCGAGACGCGGATCGGCCAGCCCGCGCAGCAGGCCAGGCGCCGCCGCGTTCCGTGTCGTCGACCGCAGCGCCTCGATGAGCAGCACCTCCAGCAGCCGCGCCAGCACGAGCTCGCGCGCCGGCCTCGACCCGCGCGTTTCCTCGCCCACCAGCTCGACCAGGGTGGCAAGCCGCGCCTCGCCGCGGACGTGCACGAGCTGGGGCAGCAGGGAAACCAGCAGGGCCGCGTCGGGTGATCCGAAGGAGCAATGGCCTACGAGGATCAGGACGTCCGGCGACCCTTCTGGCCGACCCAGCCTGATCTGGCCGTCGCCAAGCAGCACCGGCTCCGTGTACTGGCCCGGTGCCGGCGCCTGGATGCTGGACATGGTGAAGTCGTGCGCCGCGGGGATCAGCACGAAGTCGCCCTGGGCAAGCATGGTCGGGTCGTGCCCGGCAACCGCGAGACGGCAGCCCCCGTGCAGGACGACGCAGTAGAAGGGCTGCCCGGCATCCGCACGATGCAGCCGCCACCGGCCAGCGCCGCCGACCACCTTGGACAGCGTGGCGGCCGGCTGGAGCAGGGTCACGACCTCAGCCAGGGGATCGAGCACCTTCGGACTCCTGAACATCAGAACCGGATGCGTGACGATAGCGCGTCCGGGGCCCTTGGCCTACCTCAAGGGTCACGGCCACAACGCGAGAGATTGCCATGCAAACCGTCCTGATCACCGGCTGCTCGTCCGGCTTCGGCCTCGACACCGCCCGCTGCTTTCTCGACCGCGGCTGGGCCGTGGTCGCCACCATGCGCCAGCCCCGCGAGGACGTGCTGCCGTTGTCGGATCGCCTGCGCGTGATCGCGCTCGACGTGACAAGCCCGGCCAGCATCGAGCAGGCCGTGACGGCCGCGGGGCCGATCGACGTCCTGGTGAACAACGCCGGGATCGGGTGGCTCAACGCGCTCGAGGGCACGCCGATGGCCGCCGCGCGCGAGGTGTTCGAGACCAACACGCTGGGCACGATCGCGATGACCCAGGCGGTGCTGCCCCGGTTCCGCGAGCGCCGGGCAGGCGTGATCGTCAACGTCTCGTCGAGCGTGACGCTGCGCTCCCTGCCCCTCCTGTCGGTTTATACCGGGAGCAAGGCGGCGGTGAACGCCTTCACCGAATCGCTGGCGCTGGAACTGGAGCAGTTCGGCGTGCGCGTGCGGCTGGTGCTGCCGGGGCGGTCGCCGGACACGAGCTTCGGGGACACCGCCCGGTCACGGATGCGGGACGGCGTCCCCGACGCCTACGCCGAGCTGGTGCGCAACGTCTTCTCGGCAGGGGATCAGCCTTCGGAGGTCACCTACTCCCGGGACGTGGCCGAGGCGGTATGGCGGGCGGCGACCGACCCGTCGTGCCCGATGCGGCTGCCTGCCGGTGCGGATGCCGTGGCGATGGCTGGATTGCGCTGATCCGGCCCGATCGTTCCGGTCGGCCTGCGCTTTCAACGCCACCGCAGGATTAGGTGAGGATTTCAGCCTTGAACCAGATGCAGCATCCGATCGGAACGCCTTTCGCGGCCGCTGCTACGGCTGACGACGTCGTCGCCGGCATCGATCTCACGGGCACCAACGCCATCGTCACCGGTGGGCACGCCGGCATAGGGCTGGAGGTCACCCGTGCGCTCGCCAGGGCGGGAGCCTCCGTCATGATCGGTGCGCGCGACCCGGAACGCGCCGCCGCAGCGCTCGGCATGGTCGAGGGGATCGAGGTCGGCCAGCTCGACCTGATCGACCCGGGATCGATCGACGCGTTCGCGTCGCGCTGGCTGCACGGGCGCCGTCCGCTGCACATCCTGGTGAACGGCGCCGGGGCTTCGGGCGGTCCGGAGCGGGACGGGCGCGGCTACGAGACGCAGTTCGCGACCAACCACCTCGGCCACTTCCAGCTGACCCTGGCGCTGCTGCCTGCGCTGCGCGCCGCGAACGGGGCGCGCGTGGTCAACGTGTCGTCCGGTGCGCAACGCTTCGGCCGCATCCGCTGGGACGACCCGCACTTTTCCTCCGGATACGACAAACGCGCCGCCTACGCCCAGTCCAAGGTGGCCAACGTGCTGTTCGCGGTCGAGCTCGACCGGCGCTGGGCCCCGGATGGCATCCGCGGCTATGCCGTCCACCCGGGCGTCGTCGTCGGCACCAAGCTCAACAGCTCGGCGGGCGAGGAAGCGCTGCGGCGGATGGGGCTGATCGACGAGGCAGGCCGGCCGATCATCGATCCCGCAACCGGCAAGAAGACGCCGAGCCAGGGCGCCAGCACGATCGTGTTCGCGGCGACCAGTCCGTTGCTGGCCGACATCGGCGGCGTCTACCTCAAGGACAACGACATCTCGCCGCTGGACGACGAGACGAGGCAGCTCACCGCCGACTGCATCCCGGCCGAGGTCGCCTCGCATTCGATCGACCCGGAGGCGGCGGAACGGCTCTGGACCTTGAGCGAACGAATGCTCAACGGGTGAGCCTTCCGGGTGAGTTCCGTCGCCGTTGGCAGGCTTGGAGTTCGAAACTCGGCCTTTCTTCAGGGAAGCGGATCACGGGTTCGATCCGGCGACCACGCTGCCCTGCGCGTCCGGCAGCGTAGGCCGCTGGTGCGCGAAGGGCTCCACGCCAGGTGTGCATGGCGGGCCTGCCGCATGGCGGTCCACTGCCTGATCAGGGTGGCCGACAGGGGCCCGTCCGGCGCGCCACCTGATCGCGTTCGAATACCCTGGAACATCAATCAGGTCCCGGCAGCAACTGGGTTGTCCGGCCGAGCAGGCGGTAGGCCAGCAGGCCCACCCATTCGTGCGCGGCGGCGTCGATCCGGTCCAGGCGCTGCGGCAGGGTCGGCGCCAGCTCGACCGCAAGCACGGGTGCGGTCTTGTAGCCGACCGGATCGGCCAGCACCGGCCAGCCGGCGGCGCGGAAGGCGCCCATCGCGCGCGGCATGTGGTCGGCCGAGGTGACCAGGATCCAGGTCTGGTCGCGACGGGGGTGCATCAGCGCGGCCAGGTCGACCGCGTTCTCCCAGGTGGTGCGGCTGCGGTTCTCGTAGGTGACGGCGCGGGCGGCGAGGCCCAGCCCGTCGAACAGCTGTTTGGCGACGTCGGCCTCGGACAGCCGGCCGCGGAACACCCGGCCGGAGCCGCCGGAAAAGGCGAGCCGTGCCTCGGGATGCGCCAGCGCCAGCGACACGAACGCGGTCATGCGCTCGGCCGCGTCGTTGAGCGAGGGCAGGCCCCTCGCCTCGGTCAGCGCCGGATCGACCGCGCCGCCGAGGCAGATGATGCCCGTGACGGGCGTCGGCACCACCCGGAGCGGCGGGAACCGGTCCTCCAGGGGCTCGAGCAGCCAGCTGTCCAGCGGCAGCAGCAGGAGCAGCAGCTGGAACACGAGGGGAAAGGCGAGCAGCGGGAGGCCGAGCCGCCATCGGCCGCGCAGCAGCAGCAGGAGCCCGGCCACGGCACACAACAGCAGCAGCACGCTGGGATGCGCGACCGCTTCGGCGACCTTGGCGACAAGGAAGAGCATGGGGTGCGTCTACCTGGATGCCGAATCGCCCGCGAAATCGCGCATCAAGGCTGCACCGCGATCTCGCCCACCGGCAGTGCCGCCTTCAGTGTGCCCTGCTTCACCATGAAATCCTGGAACGCCCTATAGCGCTGCGCGTCCAGCCTCGCCGGGTCCTTGTCCAGGTCGGGCAGGGTGGCGAACCAGGCGGCGCGGTTCAGCGGCGTGTCGGCTTCGGGATGATCCTTGGCGAAGGCGCGCCACATCCCCTCCGGATCGGCCAGCAGGGCGGCGGTGCCCTGCCGGAGCGCTGCCAGGAACCGCACCACCCGCGGATCGTGCGCGTTGTCGCGACGGGCCAGCAGGATCAGCTCGTCGAAGGGCGGAACCCCATGCTGCTCCGGGTTGAAGCCGGTCGCCTTAAAGCCGCGCTGCCGGAGGTCGATCTGCTCGTAGTTGCGCATGCCGCCGATCACCGCGTCGACGCGGCCCGACATCAGCGCCTGCTCGATCTGGAAGTTCACCGCCGTCAGGGTGACGTCGGACAGCGTGAGCCCGGCCGTGCCGAGCATGGCCCGGAGCAGCGCCTCGTCGGTGGCGCCGACCGAGGCACCGATCCGGCGCCCCTTGAGGTCGGCAAGGGTTTTGACCGGACCGTCGGCCGGCACCAGCAGCACGTCGAGCGGGGTGTCCACCAGCGTGCCGACCCGCACGAGGCCAAGGCCGGCCGCGTCCAGCAGCGACAACTCCGGCTGGTAGCTCACGCACAGGTCGGCTTCATGCGCCGCCAGCAGTCGCGGCGGCGATCCGGGATCGGCCGGCACGATGAAGCGCACGTCGAGCCCGGCACGCGCGTAGGCGCCGCTGTACTGCGCCGACAGCAGCGCCTCGTGGTTCGCGTTTACGAACCAGTCCAGGATCACCGTGAGTCGGTCGGCGGCGCGGGCCGGAACGGCCGCGGTGACGGCGAGCAGCGCCGCCAGCAGCAGGGCGCGCATCAGAACGCCGACGCCACGGTGAACAGCGCTGCGAACCCGCCCTGGATGTAGTACGTCGCCGGCGAGCCGGGGATCAGGGTGCCGTAGCGGCCGACCGTGTCGCGGGCGTTGGTGGTCGGGCTGGCGACGCCGGACAGGGCGTCGCTGTCGGCAACGTTGATGAGGTTGAGCCGGAACTCGGGATGCTTCGCGGGTCCCAGGCTGGGCAGGCGCACGCCCAGGGTGACGTCGCCTTGTGTGTGGTCGGCGATCTTCTCGTCGTCGGTGAAGCTCGCGTATTGCGGCCCGACATACTTGATCGCGACCGTGCCGAACCAGGTGCCGTCGTCGAAGGTCAGCCCCAGCGCGCCCTGCCAGGACGGGCTGCGCACCGCGACGTGGCCCTTGGTGGGCAGCAGGTCGCCGTCGACGAGGAGGTCGTTGTCGATGGTGGCATGGAGGTACTCGCCCGACACGTACGGGCTCAGGTGGTGCCACGGGCGCAGGCCCAGCTCCGCGTCGACGCCGCGGCTGGTCTGGCCGCCCGCGTTGATGGTGGAGCCGATCGGCACGCCGTTCAGATTGATCACGGTGGCGATCTGCCGGTTGGTAAAGTCGTAGTTGAAGGCGGTGACGCTGCCGACCAGCCAGTCGCCCTGCCGCCGGTAGCCGATCTCCTCCGAGATCGAGTACTCGTCGCGAAGGTTGCTGGCCGCCCTGCTCAGCAGCGCGCCCGAGGCGGGATCGAAGCTGTCGAACA
The DNA here is from genome assembly GCA_964242425.1 of uncultured Acetobacteraceae bacterium. Taxonomy (GTDB): domain Bacteria; phylum Pseudomonadota; class Alphaproteobacteria; order Acetobacterales; family Acetobacteraceae; genus Lichenicola. The sequence goes on from CAXTCK010000049.1 coordinate 16,740, forward strand.
GCGTGGTCGCGGACGGGGTGCGGAAGTTGGTGGACACGCTGGCGAACACCTGGTTCCTCCTGTCCACCTGCCAGCGCAGGCCCACCCGCGGCAGCGGCTCCGCGCTGTCGACGCCGGTGCGGTAGGTGGCACCCGGGATCCCGTTCCAGCCCTGCCGCGTCACCATCGCCTCCTTGAAGCCGAGTTCCAGCGACAGCGCGTGGTGCAGCAGCGAGATCGTGTCGCCGACGAACAGGGCGTTGACCTGCTCGATGCTGTGCTCGTCCTGCGACAGCAGCGGGCGCCCGTCCCGGAGCGTGATGGTGTCGCGCGCGGAGTCGACCCAGATGCTGGCAGACGAGCCGTCGGCGCTGAGCGGGCTGAAGGTTCCCGGCTCGCGGTCGTCGGCGTAGTCGTACCACGTGCCGGCGACGAAGCTGTGGTTGCGCCAGCTCCAGTTCAGCTTCGGCACCAGCCCGGCGCGGTAGCTTGCCTGTTGGTAGTTGCTTTGCACCGTCGCCTGGCCGTTCTGCGCGTTGGCCAGGTTGAGGGTCTGCGTCAACGCTTCGGTGCCCTCGAACAGCCCGCTCGTCGGCAGGATCGTGCCGCCCGGCGTGTTGCCGTAGCCGTACTGCGCATAGGGCGTCACGTCGAACGACAGCGCTGGCCCCAGCCGCAGATGCGTCGGCGCCAGCGCGTAGAACAGCCGGTACGGCTGCTGGTACAGCCGCCAGTAGTTGGTATCGCCCGCGGTGTAGGTGCCGTCATAGTTGTCCGGCCCGGAGCGGCCGTACTGCTTCCAGTCGGCCTGGGTGACCTCCGGATAGGCGCTGGTGACAGCATCGTTCCAGGTGCCGATCAACGACACGTGGTCGCCGTTGGCCCAGTCGCGCACCAGCTTGACGTCGACGTGCTGGCGTCGGTCGCGGCCGGAGCCGCGCCAGTTGTCGGCCGCTTCGTGCGAGTAGGACACGAAGCCGCGTATCCCGCTCGCCCCCAGCGCGCCGGTGTCCAGCCGCACGAACTCACGGCTGATGCGATAGGAGCCGTACGCCCCCTCGACCAGCCCGCCCGCATGCGCCGACGGATCGCGCAGCGTGAGCGACAGCAGGCCCCCGGCCGCGTTGATCACCGGTGTGTCGAGGTCGTCCGTACCCTGGCTCAGGCTGATCCGCTCGATGTTCTCGGTGTCGGCGAACTGCCCGGGATAGCCGGTGTAGTACGCGATGTCGTTGAGCGGCATGCCTTCCAGCACGTTGCCGATCTCGTCCGAGCCCAGCCCGCGCAGGCTGAGGTTGCTTTCCGCCGACAGCCCCAGCGGGTCCGCCTGGGACACGTTGGCGCCGGGCAGCAGCGATACCAGCTGGTAGGCGTTCTCGGTGGGGGCCGCGCGGCGCAGGAAGTCCGAGCTCACGGTGCTGAGCGACCGGGTCGCCGTCTCGTCGCGGATCAGCCCGCCGCCCGCCTGCCCGCCGACCGGGCCGTTGGCGGTGTCGACAGCGGCATGACCGGTGACGGTGATGTCCTCCTGAGCCGATGCCGGAAGGATGCCGACCAGCAGGCCACCCCCCAGAAACAGGGCGTGCGTACGGAAGTGGCGCATCGGACATGCCTCCCTTCGCTGGAATGACCCAGATCAGGTTCGACGGGTTTGATCTCA
>CAXTCK010000050.1:0-18287 GCA_964242425.1 uncultured Acetobacteraceae bacterium
TTCATACTGCATGGCGACCTCCGGAGAATGTGGGGCGCAGTCAGGCGACAAGCGAGGGGATGCGCACGCAGGCGGCAAAGGCGGCGCGCAGCCGATCCTCGTCCATGGCGCGCCCGATGGCCACCGCGCGGGGCTCCTCCCCCGGATCGGCGGCGAAGGCGGCCATGCTGGCGCGTCCGCCGGCGACGTCGAAGCGCATCCAGCCGTCGCCGGCGCGCGCGATCCCCTTCAGCCGCTCGATGCTGCCGAACCCGCCGCGGCAGACGGCATCCAGCAGCTCCTGCACCAGCTCGGGATCGCAATCGCCGTGCAGCGTGGTGATCCAGGAGGTGAAGCCGAGCCCGTCCTCGTGCACATGCGCGTGGCCCGCCTCGTGATCGTGCCGACCGTCATGGTGGTGATCGTGGTCGTCGTGATGATGGTGATGGTCATGCTCGTGGCTTGCGGCCGGGACATGCACTTCCGTCGTTGCGATCACTGCCGGCGCGCCGGGAAGGGCAATGCCGAACCGTGCCGGGATCATGCGCGCCGACGGGTTGAGCGCGCGCAGCGTCGATTCGACCATGCCACGCTCGGCCGGCGACACCAGGTCGACCTTGTTCACCACCAGCACGTCGGCCACGCGCGCCTGGGCCTCGAAATACTGCCGCATGCGGCCGAAGTCGCGCAGGAAGGCGCCGGCGTCGATCACCGCGCTGACGTGGAGGCGGCGCACCAGCGGCTTGAGTGTCGGCTGCGACAGCACGCCGATCAGCGCCGCCACGTCGGCGACGCCGCTGGGCTCGATCAGGATGCGCTCGGGCGACCATTGCGCGACGATGCCGCGGATCTGCGCCGTCAGGTCCTTGCGCAGCGAGCAGCAGATGCAGCCGTTCGGCAGCTCCACCACGTCGGCGCCGCGCTCGCGCAGCAGGGAACCGTCGACGCCGACAGAGGCGAAGTCGTTCACCAGCACCACCGTGCGCAGTTCCGGCCGGGCCTCCGCCAGCACGTTGCGCAGGAAGGTGGTCTTGCCGGCACCCAGGAAGCCCGCCACCACCTCGACGTCGAACGGCTTGGTCTTGCCGCGCGAGCGCAGGCTCCAGCCCCACAGCGCCGCCGCCGGAAGCGGCAGCATCAGCAGCCAGTGCTCCACGATCGCCAGCGTCATCATGGTGGCCAGGAAGGTGAAGCCCGCTTGCTGGAACACGGTGGCGCCGGTCGCGCCGGCCATCTGCACCAGGTGCACCGTGATCACGGTCGACACCGTCACCGAGACCGGGAACAGCAGGTTCATCGGCTTCTTGGTCAGGAACGAACGCAGGAACTGCAGGTGCTCCGGCAGAAACTCCTCGTTGAGGTTCCGCACGCCCAGGAACACGTTGAGCTTGGCGCTCTGGTGCATCCACCACAGCACCATGAAGGTCCATGTGCCGACCTGGTTCGGCGCGTGCCAGGTCAGCGCCACCACGGCGGCGGCGGCGGCGATGATCGCCAGCTCGTGCCACAAGCTGGTCTGGATCGCATGGCCGAAATGGCGCCAGCCGCGGCAGCCTTCCGGGCATGGCGCGTCGCGCGGCCCGGTAACGAAGCCCATGTAGAACGAGATCTCCTGCCAGCCCCAGGCCAGCAGCCCGCAGGTGAAGGCCAGGTAGGCGCCACGGACGCTCACGTCGTGGCTGGAGACGTGCAGCTCCCACAGCGAGGCGGCCAGCAACACGGTCGCGCCCAGCATGCTCCAGCGGAAGGTGCGGCGGGGCAGCCCGTCGAGATACATGATCAGCCCGGTGCTGAACCACCAGACGAACAGGGCGAACAAGACCGGCAGGACGTAAACGGACATCGGATGGCTTCCCTACCAGGCCGGTGCCAGCCGCACCCGCGGCGGCGGCACGTTGCGCTTCGCGGGCAGCAGGAACAGGCGCACGAAGCCGACCCCCGCAGCACCCATCAGGCCGATCCGCTGCAGCCGGCCGGACAGGCCACCCTTCGCACGTGCCCGGCCGATCCCGACGTTGATCCGGCGCATGCGCTCAAGCCCGCTGCGGAAGCGCGGATCGTCGAGCGGCAGCTCCACCGGGAACACCTGGCGGCAGATCTCGCTGGTGACGCGGAACACGGTGAAGTCGTATTCGGTCGGATCCAGCCCCAGGGCGGCATGGAACACGGGGCGCGCGTGATCGCGCACGTACATCGTCGCGAACACCGCGATGAGGAAGAACCGGATCCAGAGCGTGTTGACGCCGCGCAGCAGCTTCGGATCGGACCGCATCAGCAGCGCGAACGCTTCGCCGTGACGGAACTCGTCCTCGCACCACTTCTCGAACCACCGGAAGATGGGATGGAACTCCAGCTCCGGATGGCGCTCGAGCTGGCGGAAGATGGTGATGTAGCGGGCGTAGCCGATCTTCTCAGACAGGTAGGTGGCGTAGAACACGAACTTCGGCTTGAAGAAGGTGTACTTCTTCTCGCGCGCCAGGAAGCCCAGGTCGACGCCGACGCCGAAATCCTTGAGCGTGTCGTTGATGAAGCCGGCATGGCGCGCCTCGTCGCGCGTCATGAGCGCGAACAGCTCGCGTATGTCGGGGTTGGTGATCCGCTTCTTGATTTCGGCATACAGCACGCAGCCCGAGAACTCCGCCGTCACCGAGCTCACCAGGAAGTCGAGGAACTCGCGGCGCAGTTCCGGCGGCAGCGTCGACAGGTCTCGATCGAACGCCTCGTTGCGGATGAAGTGCGACCGGTTGCCGTCGCGCTTCAGCTCGGCGATCAGCTCGTCCCATTCCGTCCGCACGCCGCGAACGTCGATGCGGTCCATCTTGGGGAAGTCGGTGGTGTAGAAGCGCGGGCTCAGCACCGTGTTCTGCTGGGCGTCCCGGGTGGCGTCGTTCGGCTCCGGCCTCGGCGGCGGCTCGACCGGAGAGATGGCGTTCATGAGGCCTCCAGGACAGGATCGTGCGGCTCGAAGCCGACCTCGTAGAGCGTGGTCAGCGCGAAGATCGACGTAGCGCGGGTCCAGATCCGCGCCAGCGGCCCGGCGCGGCGGACTGTTGCCCGGCACTCGCAGGACAACCGCTCCCCGAACGCGACCCGGGTCGGCACGTCGTGCACCAGCACCACGTCGCCTGGCCTCAGCGCCACGCCGTCCGGCACCGCATGGGCGTGGAAGCTGCGGCAGGTCTGCTCGATGTCGACGTCGCACCGCACCGACAGGATCCGGTGGTGCACGGTCCGGGGGCTCATGGCCTGATCCCGGGGGAGCCGAGGAAGCGGAGCAGGGTCGCCTCGTTGGTCGGGCCGAACCCCTCGATGTCGATCGCGGTTCCGGTCGGCGGGTCGCTCAGCACCAGCCGCCCGTCGTCATACAGCGACAAGGCGTAGGGCCTAGCCGGGTCGACGCCGATGCGACGACGCGTCGCCGAAAGCCCATGCACCATGCCGTGCAGGAAGCCGTTCTCTCCGGCCGGCACGAGCGCGATCCGCTGCCCGGTGGCGGCGTTCGACACCGCCAGATCGTCGTGCGGCAGCTCGACGAAGCGAAGCTGGCGGGCTGCCTGCAGCGGCGCCCCCGGCGCGTCCGCCGCGAACAGCGCGCGGTGGCGATGCGGCATCGCCAACCCGACCGTCACGAGCAGGAACAGGACGCCGGTGGCCGTGTAGACGCCCCAGGGACGCCCGGAACCGGAAGCGGTTCCGAACGTGCCGGCCCGGCCGCTCATGCCATCACCCGCTCGGGCACCAGGACCGGCTCGACCGGTGCGGGCGGCGCGCTTGTCGCCGCGGCGCCCGCACGCGTCATCGCCGCGGTGCCTGCCAGCGCCTCGGACAGCAGCCGCGCGACCTCGGCCGCGTTCGGCACCGCACGCAGCATCGGCTCCGGCTGGCTCAGGCGCCAGGGCCTGGAATGCGGCCACAGCACCGCATAGCCCAGCTTCTGGCGTCCGCTGACGGCGAGCGGAATGTCGCCGGTGCCGTCGGCCCATACGCGCAGGGAGGCGGAGTCGATCAGCCGCAACGGCAGGTTGACGCTCATCGACAGCGCGATCCCGAAGCGCAGCACGAGCCGCTGGTCGGTCAGGGTGTAGACGGTCGAGCGGGCCAGCAGCCAGGCGAACAGGACCAGCAGGCCAAGCGCTGCGATGCCCATCACCGCAAGGCAGCACACGCCGGCTGCGGTGCGGCCGGCATTGCTCGGCCGGAAGTCGGCCACGGCGAACCAGCACAGCATCAGCCCCAGGTAGAAGGCCAGGCCGCGGACGTGCAGCGCGCGACGGGCGAGCACGCGCCAGTCCGGCTTGCCCTGCCATAGGATGCGCTCGCCCGGAGGCAGGCGGCTCGGCAACCCGCCCAGGTGGTCGCCGCGCCGGCGGATCGTCGGGCCGCTCACAGCAGCGGTCCCAGCCGGGACGGCGTGGCATACAGCGAGCCGCCGCCGAAATAGGCCACCAGCCTGTCCTCCTCGCGGAACGTGATCTCGTCGGGGCGCTTCAGCACCGGCACGTCGGCGAACTGCGCCGCCAGGATCGCGCGCACGCTCACCCGCTTCTGCCGGCGGAGGAAGCGCACAAAGGGCTCGGGGATCAGCACGTGGTGCCGGTCGACGGCGACCGCCGGATCGAGCTCGATCTCGATGTAGCGGAGGTTGGTCTCGCTTTCGTCGATCCACAGGTCGCGCACGTAGCCGGCGACGATGCCGTCGGCGCCGATGACGGCCCAGCCATGCGGATCATGGCTGTGGGACGAGACGTGGTACTCGCGGGCATGGCGCATCGGGACCATCCGGTTGTCGCCCTTGAAGGTCCGGTCCGGCTCGTCGCTGCGTTCCACCCAGGAGGCCGGCCCGACCCCGTCCACCAGAGGGTTGCCGGTCGGGATCAGCGGGGCGCCAGGAAACATCGCCGCCGGACGGGCGGCAATGGCCCCGTCCATCGGCGGACGCGGTGCCTCCCAGTCGCCACTGGTGAGCGTATGGAACACCTTGGGCGGCGGGATCGGCGGAAAGCCGTCGATCGTGCCGCGGACCTGCCGCTGCAGGCCTTCCGGGGTCAGCGGGTAGCCTTCGCGCTTGTCCTCGCGCCGGAGGTAGAACACGAGGCCGGCGAAGAACGCCCAGAAGATGTAGAGGCTCACCTGGGCGACATCGATGTAGCGGGTGAAGGCAGCCGTCACGGCGCGATGCTCCTCGGGTCAGGCAGGTTGGGCCGGAACCGGCATCGGCGACGCGACGCCGGTGCCGGACGCGATCTCGGCCGGCGCCAGGCCGGCCAGCGGGCCGATCGCGACCAGGGTCGCGAACAGAAGCAGGATCTCGATGCAGTAGACCGCATCGTAGCCGGTCGATTGCGTCGCCAGCACCGGGCCGAGCGTGCCGGCGCGACCGATGGCGACGATCGCGTCGTGCGTGATGCCGCCGAGCAGGATCGCGAGCCCGGCCGCGAATGCCTGCACCGCGCCCCAGGTGCCGAGCGCCAGCCCGCCCTCCCCTTCGCGCGCATCCTCCATGGCGGCCGCAAGCGTGCCGACGACGAACATCGCGCTGCCGAGCCCGATCAGCAGCGTGCCGCCGCCGAACAGCAGCGTCGATCCGAGGGGACCGGCGAAGACCAGCGCCGCGAAAGCAAGCAGGCCGAGGGTGACGCCACAGGCCGCCAGGCGGTAGCGGTCGAGCTGTCGCCCCAGCAGAAAGGCAGACAACGCGAACCCGGTCAGGCCGCCGACCGCGAGCAGCGCTGTCAGGGTGGTGGTGACGCCGACGGGAAGATGAAGCACCTGGCCGCCATAGGGCTCGAGCAGCACGTCCTGCATGGAGAACGCCATGGTGCCGAGCCCGACCGACAGGAGGCGCCGGCGCGGCCGGGCGCCGGCACCCAGGCTGCGGAACGCGTCGCGGAACGAGGCACGCGGCTGCGACAGGCCGTTGCGCAGCGGGTCGCGCACCTCCTGCTTCCACACCGCGGTGAAGTTGAGCAGCAGGGTCAGCACGGAGGCGCCTTGGATCACCTGGATCAGCCGGAACTCGCTGAACGGGGCCAGCAGCCTGCCGAACACCAGCGCGCTGGCCAGCATTCCCGCGAGCAGCATGACGCAGAACAGCGTCACCACACGCGAGCGGACGGCGGGGGGCGCCAGGTCCGTCGCCAGCGCAAGCCCCACCGTCTGCGTGGTGTGGAGCCCCGCGCCGACCAGCAGGAACGCCAGCGCGGACGCGGCCGGCCCGACAAAGGCCGGCGCGTTCGGAGCGTCGCCCGACAGCACGATCAGGGCGAACGGCATGATGGCGAAGCCGCCGAACTGCAGCAGCGTGCCCATCCACAGGTAGGGCAGCCGGCGCCAGCCGAGCACCGAGCGGTGGGTGTCGGAACGGTGCCCGACCACCGCGCGCAGCGGCGCCAGCACCAGCGGCAACGAGATCATCAGCGCCACCAGCCAGGCCGGGACACCGAGCTCGACGATCATTACCCGGTTCAGCGTGCCGATCACCAGCACCAGCGCCATGCCGACCGAGACCTGGAACAGCGACAAGCGGAGCAGCCGGCCGAGCGGCAGTTCCGGCGTCGCCACGGAAGCGAACGGCAGCAGGAAGCTGCCGGGACCGTTCCAGCCACGGGCACTCAGGGCGCCATAGCGGCTCACCTCGCCCCCTCCACGAGGACGAGTTCCTGCGCCTGCGAGACATAGAAGCCGGTGGACACGCGGCGGCTGCGGCCGGCGATCCAGCCTTCCAGCGCCGGCTCGTCCTGCAGATGGCGGCCGATCACCTTCTCGCCGACCGGCTCGATCGCCGGCGCGCGGTCGCCGCGCGGGAACAGGCGGCCGACCGCGTGCATCGCCGCCAGCGCCGGAGTGCGTGGCGCGAAGGTGAACAGCATCGAGCCGGTGGTGCAGCGCGAGAACGCGGACAGTACCGAGGCGATCTCGCGCAGCGGATAATGGATCAGCGAGTCCATGGCGACGACATGATCGTAGCGGCCGAACATCGCGGCCTCGCGCATGTCCCCGATCCTGAAGGCGATGCGGTGCGCCAGCCCGGCTGGCAGCCGCGCGGCGGCGAGGTCCAGCAGGGTCGGCGACAGGTCCACCGCCACGACGTCGGCGCCGCGCCGCGCCGCTTCCACCGCGAAGGCGCCGGTGCCGCAGCCGGCATCCAGGATGCGCCGGCCGTGCAGGTCGGCAGGCAGCCAGTCGAGCAGGGTCGTACGCATGGAGTCGCGCCCGGCGCGCACGGTGGCGCGGATCCGCCCAACCGGGGCCTCGGAGGTGAGGCGCGACCAGGTCGCCGCCGCGGTGCGGTCGAAGTAGGTCTCGAGCTCCGCCCGGCGCGTGCCGTAGGATACCGCTGACATCACTCGAAGCCCAGCAGGTCGAAGATGTCGCGGTCCTTCATCGGCGTCGCCTCGAGCGGCTCGACCCCGGCCCAGAGACGGGCGGCGAGACGCAGGTACTCGTCGCGCACCGCGTCGAGTTCCGGGGAGGACGGCATCTCGAACAGGGTCGACTTCTGCAGCCGCGAGCGGCGGATCACGTCGAGGTCGGGGAAGTGTGCCAGCATCTGCATGCCGATGGCGTCGTTGTAGCGGTCGATCTGGTCGGTGGCGGCACTCCGGTTGACGATCACGCCGCCGAGCCGGACGTCGTAGTTGCGCGACTTCGCCTGGATCGCGGCGACGATGCGGTTCATGGCGAAGATGGAGTCGAAGTCGTTCGCCGCCACCACCAGGGCGCGGTCGGCATGCTGCAACGGCGCCGCGAAGCCGCCGCACACCACGTCGCCGAGCACGTCGAAGATCACCACGTCGGTGTCCTCAAGCAGGTGGTGCTCGCGCAGCAGCTTCACGGTCTGCCCGACCACGTAGCCGCCGCAGCCGGTGCCAGCCGGCGGACCGCCCGCTTCGACGCAGAGCACGCCGCCATAGCCCGGGAACACGAAATCCTCCGGCCGCAGCTCCTCGGGATGGAAGTCCACCGCTTCCAGCGCGTCGATCACCGTCGGCACCAGGCGCTTGGTCAGGGTGAAGGTGGAATCGTGCTTGGGGTCGCAGCCGATCTGCAGCACGCGTTTGCCGAGCCTGCTGAAGGCCACGGACAGGTTCGAGGAGGTCGTGCTCTTGCCGATGCCTCCCTTGCCGTAGACGGCGAACACCTTCGCGGTGCCGATCCGCCCGGGATCGAGCTTCACCTGCACGCTGCCCTCGCCGTCCTCGCAGGTGCCGCAGCCGGACGCGGCGCGAAGCCGGGCGGACGGGGCCTTGGGCAGGTCGAGAACGGTCATGCGGCAACTCCGGTATGCAGGCCCTCAAGCCGGTCCTCGATGTCCTCGCCCGCGCGCTTCAGCATCTCGATGACGGACAGGTCGGGCGACCAGTAGCGGCGCTCGTGCGCCTCGATCAGCCGGTTGGCGATCTTGAGCGTCGCGGTCGGGTTCAGCTCGGCCAGGCGGCGGCGCATGGCGTCGTCGAGCACATAGGTCTCGGTGAGCTGCTGGTAGATCCAGGGCGCCACCTGGCCGGTGGTGGCCGACCAGCCGAGCGTGTTGGTGACGTGCGCCTCGATCTGCCGCACCCCCTCGTAGCCGTGCTCCAGCAGCCCCTCGTACCATTTCGGGTTCAGGGCGCGGGTGCGCGTCTCGAGCGTCACCTGTTCCGCCAGGGTGCGGACGATGCCGTCGCCGCGGGTCTGGTCGCCGATATAGACCGAGGCGCTCTTGCCGGCGGTGGACAGCACCGCGCGGGTGATGCCGCCCAGCGTGTCGAAGTAGTGGTCGACGGTGGTGACGCCCAGCTCGACGGAGTCGAGGTTCTGGTAGGCGATGTCGACCCCGGACAGCACGTGCTTCAGCAGCTGGTCGTGACGGCGCGGCGCGCCGGTGGTCCCGTAGGCGAAGCCCTTGCGGCGCAGGAACGCCTGCGCCAGCTCGTCCTCGTCGTTCCAGGCGCCCTGGTCGAGCATGTGGTTGACGTTGGAGCCGTAGGCGCCGTCGGCATTGCCGAACACGCGCAGGCTGGCCTCCGCGAGGGTGCCGCCATGCGCCGCCTGGAACGCCAGCGCGTGCTTGCGCACGAAGTTCTGCTCGCAGGGCTCGTCGGCCTCGGCGGCCAGCAGGCTCGCCTCCGCCAGCAGCCGGGTCTGCATCGGCAGCAGGTCGCGGAAGATGCCCGACAGCGTCACCAGCACGTCGATCCGCGGCCGGCCCAGCCGTTCCAGCGGCACCAGCCTGGCCCCGATCAGCCGGCCATAGCTGTCATGCCGCGGCTCCGCCCCGATCAGGGAGAGCACCTGCGCCAGCGGGCCGCCCTCGGTCTTCAGGTTGTCCGTGCCCCACAACACCATCGCCACCGTTTCCGGCAGCGCCCGTCCTTCCCTTGCATGGCGCTCCAGCAGCCGATCCGCCTGCCGGCCGCCTTCCTGCAGGGCGAACACGGACGGGATCCGGAAGGGGTCGAAGCCATGGAGGTTGCGTCCCGTGGGCAGCACGTCGGTGGTTCGAAGCAGGTCGCCGCCCGGTGCCGGACGCAGGTAGCCGCCGTCCAGCGCGTGCAGGATCGCGGGGATCTCGCTGTCCTCCGCCAGCCTCCGGTCGAGCTCGGCCCGCGCCTCCGGATCCGCGATCGCCAGCGCGTCCAGCATGGCGGCGCGGGCCTCCGCATCGGGCGGTGCGCCGATCACGTGCAGCCCGTTCGGGATCAGCGTGTATTCGAGTTCGATGACGGCATCGACCAGGCGCGCGATCGGCGCCACGGCATCGCTCCAGGGCGGGTCCGCCGGCGCCAGCTCCACGGCGGCGGCCTGGGCCTGGATCAACCCGGCCAGCAGGGCGCGCTGCTCCCCCGGCGCGTCCGACTCCATCGTCCGCCAACGGTCGAGCGACACCTTGAGCTCCAGCAGCCCGCGGTACAGCCCGGCATGCGCGATCGGCGGGGTCAGGTAGGAGATCAGGGCCGCCCCGGTGCGGCGCTTGGCCAGCGCCCCCTCGGACGGGTTGTTGGAGGCGTAGATGTAGAAGTTCGGCAGGTCGCCGATCAGGCGGTCCGGCCAGCAGCTGGCGGACAGGCCGGTCTGCTTGCCCGGCATGAACTCGAGCGCGCCGTGCGTGCCGAAATGCAGCACCGCATGAGCGGCGAAGTCCTCGCGCAGCCAGCGGTAGAACGCGGAGAACGCGTGCGTCGGCGCGAAGCTGCCCTCGAACAGCAGCCGCATCGGGTCGCCCTCGATGCCGAAGGCCGGCTGCACGCCGACGAACACGTTGCCGAACTGCGCGCCGAGCACCAGCAGGCTGCGTCCGTCGCTGTTGTGCCGGCCGGGTGCCGGGCCCCAGTGCCGCTCGATCTCGGGAAGGTGGCGCTCGCGCCGCACGTGGTCGTCGACGGGGATCCGCGCCGCGACGTTGGCGTCGGTGCCGTAGCGCTCGGCGTTGCCGGCAAGGATGCGCGCGCGCAGCGCGTCGACCGAAGGGGGCAGCTCGATCGCGTAGCCGGCCGCCTGCATGGCGCGCAACGTGTTGTGGAGCGAGGCGAACACGGACAGGTAGGCGGCGGTCCCGGTGCTGCCGCTGTTGGGCGGGAAGTTGAACAGCACCACGGCGATGCGCCGCTCGGCGCGCTCCGACCGGCGCAGCGACACCAGCTTCGCCACGCGGGCGGCGAGCATGGTGGCGCGCTCCGGATGCGCCACCATGTCGCGGCGCTGCTCGGCCTGCTCGGAACGGCCGCCGAAGGTCATCGGCCAGATCGCGCCGTCCAGCTCCGGGATCGCTACCATCATCGCGGCCTCGACCGGGCTCAGGCCGCGCTCGCTGTCGTTCCACTGTTCCAGCGTCTGGAACTCGACCGGATGGGCCGCGAGGTAGGGCACGTCGAGCCCGGCCAGCAGCGTCTCGGCGGCGCGCGCGTCGTTGTAGGCGGGGCCGCCCACCAGCGAGAAGCCGGTGAGCGACAGCACCGCGTCCACTACCGGCACGCCGTCCCGGACGAAGAACCGGTCGACCGCCGGACGCGAGTCCAGGCCGCAGGCGAAGGCCGGGATCACGCGCAGGCCGCGCACCTCGAGTGCCGCGATCACCCCATCGTAATGAGCGGTGTTGCCGGCCAGCACGTAGGAGCGCATCAGCAGCACGCCGACCGTGCCGGCGGTGCCGCCGGACGGCAGCGCCTCGGCCCGCTCCACCACGCGGCCCGGGACGCGCGGATGGTAGAGGCCGGTCTCGGGATACTCGACCGGCGGCGCCGCGCGATGCCGGCCGGCCTCGCCCTGCCGCGAGCCGGCGGCATAGCGGCCGACCATCAGCCGCACCAGGCCGGCGATGTTCTCCTCCGAGCCCGCCAGCCAGTACTGCAGCGCCAGGAAGTAGGCACGCGCGTCCTGTGCGGCGCCCGGGATGTAGCGCAGCAGCTTCGGCAGCTTGCGGAGCATGCGCATCTGGCGCTCGCCGCTGGCGTGGCCGCCGTTCTTGCCGCGGTTGCCGCGCAGCTTCTTGAGCAGCGCCATGACGCCGCCGGATTCTGCCGACATGTCGAACCGGCCGAGCCGCGTCAGGCGCACCACCTCGCCAGCCGACAGGCAGCACAGCATCGCGTCGCACTCGGCGCGCCGCGCCTGCAACGCCGGCAGGACCTCGCGGATGTGGTCGTCGAGGAACAGCATGGTGGCAATGACGATGTCGCCGCGCGCGATATCGGCGCGGCACGCGGCCAGCGCCTCCGGATCGCCGTGCCACTCGTCCGCGGCATGGACCTGGAGCTCCAGGCCGGGGATGTCCCGTCGCAGCAGCGCTTCCGCGCGGCCTGCGGCGCTGGACAGGTGGCTGTCCATCGTCACGACGACGACGCGGACGGGCACAGCGTCAGCGTGCATAGTGCGCTTTGGCGTCATAGAGCGTTCCAACCGTGATGGTTGCGAGACCGCGTTCGCGGGCGAAGCGCTCGGTGTTGCGCCTTGCCTTGCCGCGAACGAAGAACGGGATCTTGCCGAGTTCGCGCTCGGCGTCGCCGGACCAGTCGCTCTGCATCTCCGGCGCGACCGGAGCGTCGGCCGTCGGCCCGTGCCCGTCGCCCGCGCCCAGATGGGACGGTGCGGCGTCGTCGGAGAACTCGAAATCGTCCCGGAACAACCCGAGCAGGTGCTCTTCGAGGCCCATCATCAGCGGATGGATCCAGGTGTCGAACAGGACGTTCGCGCCCTCGAACCCCATCTGCGGCGAGAAGCGCGCCGGGAAGTCCTGGACGTGCACCGGCGCCGAGATCACCGCGCAGGGGATGCCGAGGCGCTTGGCGACGTGCCGCTCCATCTGCGTGCCGAGCACCAGCTCCGGCTGGGACGCGGCGATCGCGGCCTCGACCGCGAGGTAGTCGTCGGTCACCAGCGGCTCGACGCCGTGCCGCGCCGCCGCGTCGCGCAGCTCGCGCGCGCCTTCCCGGCTGTAGGTGCCGAGCCCGACCAGGGTGAAGCCGAGCTCCTCGGTCGCGACCCGGGCGGCGGCGACGGCATGGCTCGCGTCGCCGAACACGAACACCCGCTTGCCGGTCAGGTAGTTGGAGTCGACCGAGCGCGAGTACCAGGGCAGGCGCGACGGCGCGCCGGCCAGGACCGCGGCCGGATCGACGCCGGCCAGGGCGGCCAGTTCGCCTACGAAGTCGCGCGTGGCGCCGACCCCGATCGGCACCGTGCGCGTGGCGGGCTGGCCGAAGCGGCGCTCCAGCAGCTGCGCCGCCTGTCCCGCCACTTCCGGGTACAGCACCACGTTGAAGTCGGCGGCGCCCAGCCGCGCGAGGTCGGCCGGGGACGCGCCGAGCGGCGCCACCACGTTCACCGCGATGCCGAGTGCCTCGACCAGGGCGCGAACCTCGCGAAGGTCGTCGCGATGGCGGAAGCCGAGCGAGGTCGGGCCCAGGATGTTGCACGAGGGCGTGGCCGCCGCGGTCCGCGACGGCTTCTCCGTGCCGGCGCAGGCGCGCACCAGCTGATAGAAGGTCTCGCCGGCGCCCCAGTTCTCCTTGCGCTGGTAGGCCGGCAGCTCCAGCGCCACCACGGGCACCGGAAGGCCGAGCGCACGGGCGAGGCCGCCGGGATCGTCCTGGATCAGCTCGGCGGTGCAGGACGCGCCCACCATGAGCAGCTCGGGCCGGAACCGCTCGAATGCATCGAGCGCCGCGCGCTTGAACAGGGCCGCCGTGTCGCCGCCGAGGTCGCGGGCCTGGAAGGTGGTGTAGGTCACCGGCGGCCGCGTGTCGCGGCGCTCGATCATGGTGAACAGCAGGTCGGCGTACGTATCGCCCTGCGGCGCGTGCAGGACGTAGTGGACGCCGCGCATGGAAGCGGCGACCCGCATCGCGCCCACATGCGGCGGCCCCTCGTAGGTCCAGAGGGTGAGCTGCATCGGCTACACCGCCAGCCGGGTGCGGCGGTCGAGCGGCCGCACGAACAGGGCAGCGAGGTCGGCGGCCTGCTCGTATCCCTGGATCGGGGTGAACAGCAGCTCGATCGACCACTTGGTGGTGATCCCCTCGGCCTCGAGCGGGTTGGCCAGCCCGAGGCCGCACACCGCGAGGTCGGGTGCGGCGGCACGGCAGCGGTCGAGCTGCCGGTCGACATCCTGTCCCTCGCTGATGAGGACGTCGTGCGGCAGCAGCTCCAGCTCCGGCTGCATCGACGCGCGGTGCAGGAACGGCGTGCCGACCTCGACCAGCTCCATGCCGAGCTCGCGGTGGAGAAACCGCGCCAGCGGCAGCTCGAGCTGGGAGTCGGGAAAGAAGAACACGCGCCTGCCCGTCAGCATCGCCCGCGACCGGCCCAGCGTGGCGCGCGCACGCGCCTCGCCCGCCTCGGTCGCGGCACGGATCCGCGTGGGCGCCACGCCGAAGTGCCGTCCGGCCGCCTGCAGCCACAGCGTGGTGCCTTCGGCGCCGAGCGGGAACGGGGCGGTGATCCGCGTGCAGCCACGCTCCTCCAGCGCCTTCGCGGTCGCGTGCAGGAAGGGCTGCGCCAGCAGGAACGCGGTTCCGGGCCCGGCAGGCGGCAGGTCGGCGGCGCGGGTCGGCGGCAGGAACCGCACCGGGCCGATCCCCATCGCCTCGAACAGGCGGCGGAACTGGCCCTCGACGATGTCGGCCAGCACGCCCACCACCAGCAGCGCCGGCGCGGCGTCGGCCACCGGCAGCTCCGGCACCAGGGCCTCGAGGCAGCGATCCTCGCCGTCGGTGAAGGTGGTCTCGATGCCGCTGCCGGAATAGTTCAGCACCCGCACGGTCGGCGCGAAACGGCGCGACAGGCGCACGGCGGCCCGCGACAGGTCGAGCTTGATCACCTCCGACGGGCAGGAACCCACCAGGAACAGCAGCCGTATGTCGGGACGCCGGTCGAGCAGGCGGTCCACCACCCGGTCCAGCTCGTCGTTCGGGTCCGCGCGGCCGGCGAGATCGCGTTCCTCGATGATGGCGGTCGCGAAGCGCGGCTCGGCAAAGATCATGACGCCGGCAGCCGATTGCAGCAGATGCGCGCAGGTGCGGGAACCGACCACCAGGAAGAAGGCGTCCTGGATGCGCCGGTGCAGCCAGACGATCCCGGTCAGGCCGCAGAAAACCGCGCGCTGCCCCTGCTCGCGCAGCACCGGCCCGGACGCTGCCGTCCTGGCGACCGGAACCGCCTGGAGCGACGTGCTCATCCCGCCATGCCGGCAAGGACCGGCTTCCGGACCGCGGCGCCGCGTCGCGCCGCGCGGAGCTTCATCACGAACTGTGTCGCGTTGATCGCATAGGATGCGAACGCGGCGAGCGCCAGCAGCATCAATCCGACATGCGTCAGCAACCCGAACCACAGCGCTACGACATAGGCGGTGTGCAGCGCGATCACGAGCATGCTGAACGCGTCCTCCCAGAAGAACGCGGGCGCGAACAGGTAGCGGCCGAATACCGCCTTTTCCCAGAACGCGCCGGTGATCATGATCGCATACAGCGCAGCGACCTTGACCACCACGGACAGCGTCGCGACGCCGAAGCCGTTGCCGCTCTCCAGGTAGCGCAGCACCAGGACGAGGCTGGCGAGAAAGATCAGGAACTGCAGCGGGGCCAGCACGCCCTGCACGACGGTCCAGGAAGACCCGTCGCGCCGGCGGCGCTGGTCGGCGGTGTAGAGCGGCGGAACCGGTTCGTCCTTTCGCCTTCCCATCGCAGCACCCCCCACCAATGACGTTTCCGCGATTTGCCGCTGAATATGCCTGCCGCCTCTTGAAACCGCTCGACAGGCGGTTGCCGCCTCCCGGCCGGTCTGTCCTCATGCGGCAGCTAAGCCGCTCCTTCCGTAGGGTGTCAAGCAGGTTAGACGTAAACCAAGATTGACAGTCCGCGCAGCGTCCGTAATCCTGCAGCCCGAGGTAGGGTCCATGACCGGAATCCAGCAGATCGATGCCAGTCTCTCTGCCAGCGCGATCCTCAAGGCCGAAGTCCGGAGCCGGTCATCACGTCTTGCCGGCGGCATCAAGGCGCCGGCACGAGGGTTCCTGCTGCGCGGAACGATCGAGCACCGCATCCTGCCGCACCTGCTCAGCCTGCATCCGCCACAGGCCATCGGCGTCGTGACCGATTCCGATGTGGTCGCCCTTGCGCGTCACGCGGCGGCCAAAGACGCCACGCCGATGTTCCTGGCGCTCGAGGAGATGCTCGCAGCCGGCATGTCGGTCGAGGCGCTGTGTCTCGACCTGCTGGCACCGGCCGCGCGACATCTGGGAACCCTGTGGGAGCAGGACGAGTACCACTTCACCGACGTGACGGCCGGGGTGGCGCGCCTGCAGCAGGCCCTGCGCCGGCTGCTTCCCGCCGCGCAGGCGAACGCGCGGTATTCGCACTCGCTGCCCCGCATCCTCATGCTGCCGGTGCCGGGCGAGCAGCATCGCTTCGGCCTCGCCATGGCGGCCGACTTCTTCCACCGCGCCGGATGGACCGTGTGCAGCGGCATGTCGCCCGGACTGGATGCCCTGCCCGGCCTCGTGCGCACCAGGCGCTTCGACGTGGTCGGCTTCTCGGCGAGCTGCGAACGGCACGTGCCGATGCTGGTGCGGGCAGTTCGCGTCGTTCGCGAAACCTCCTGCAATACGCAGGTGGTGACGATGGTCGGCGGCCCGCTGTTCACGATGCACCCCGAGATCGGCCTTCAGCTCGGTGCCGATCTCATGGCGACCGACGGCGCGCTGGCGCCCGCGCAGGCAGCGATATCATTGCGCGAGCGACGCGAGCGCCCTAGATCCGCGGACTGCCCCGCCGTCCCGGCGCGGCTGACGGCTTTGGGAGAGCCCCGCCACAGTGACAGAAGCGCCCACCTTCATGACGACGGAGACAGTGCTGCGGGCCCTCGACGCGGCGAGCATCGGGAAAATCGTACTGGCCGCCGCTGATGTGGCGGTTGTGGTCGATGCCGAAGGTGTGGTCCGGGAGCTGGCTTTCCGCAGCGACGACCTTCGCCGGGAGTTCGGCGAGGCGCGCAGCTGGCTCGGCCAGCGCTGGCGCGGCACGATGACGGTGGAAAGCCGCCCGAAGCTCGACGCGTTGCTGACGGATGCCGCGACGGATCGGCCGATGCGGTGGCGTCACCTGAACCATCCTGCGCGCGAGGGTGCCGACGTCGCGATCTCCTATTCCGCGGTCCGCCTTTCGGAGGACGGCATGGTGATCGCGTTGGGGCGCGACCTGCGCCCCATCTCCGCGCTGCAGCAGAGACTGGTCGAGGCGCAGCAGGCGCTGGAGCAGGATTACCAGACCCTGCGCCAGGCAGAAGCGCGCTACCGCATGCTGTTCGAGACCGCGCAGGACGCGGTGGCGATCCTGGACGCGGTCACGCACAAGGTGGTCGAGCTCAATCCGGCGGCGAGGCGGCTGCTTGGCAGCGGGCCGCGCCGGTCCGGCCTTCCATCCTTTGTCGAGTGCTTCGCCGAAACGAGCCGCGATGCGGTTCGCCAGGCGCTGGGCTCGGCGCGCGCCACGGGTCGCAGCGACGTCGTCCAGGCCGATACGAGAGCCGGCCCGGTGGAGGTCGCGGTGTCAGCCCTGCGCGAGGAGGACGGCCTGCTGCTGCTGGTGCGCGTGACGCCGAGGAATGCCGTCGGCAGTGCCGAGCCGCTCGATGACGAACGCATGCCGCAGCTGCTGGAGCAGATGCCGGATGCCGTGGTGCTGACCGACGAGGACGGCGACATCCTCGCCGTGAACGCGGCATTCCGCACCCTCGCCGGCCTCGCCGATGCTGAGCCGGTCCGTGGGGAGGCTCTCGGCCGATGGGTCGGGCAGGCTGGCGTCGATCTCGGGGTGCTGATCGCGAACCTGCGCCAGCGCAGGACGGTCCGCTTGTTCGCCACTACGCTGAACACGGAGGCGGGCGCCTCGACCGACATCGAGATCTCGGCTCTGGCCGCCGCCGGCGGTCTGGCACCTGGTGGCGCCGCCTTCGCCTTCTTCATCCGCGACGTCGCCCGTCGCCTGCCCAGCAACGGCGACGCCCGGCCCGGGCGCGAGCCGAGCCAGTCGGTCGACCGCATGAGCGAGCTGATCGGCCGGGTGTCCCTGAAGGAGCTGGTGCGGGAATCGACCGACGCGATCGAGCGGCTGTGCATCGAGGCGGCGCTGGACATGACCGGCAACAACCGCGCCTCGGCGGCTGAGATGCTGGGCCTCAGCCGCCAAAGCCTCTACGTCAAGCTCAGGCGCTACGGGTTCAGCATGGTCGAGGACGACCAGGCATGAGCTCGATCGCGCTGGAGGCCCGGCGCATCGCGCCCGGGACCGTGGTCGAGTTGCTGAAGCCGATCACGTGGTTCGCGCCGATGTGGGCCTTCGGCTGCGGGGTTGTCTCGTCCGGTGTTCCCCTGGGCCGGTCCTGGCCGGTTGCGCTGCTCGGGATCGCGCTGGCCGGACCGCTGATGTGCGGCGCGTCGCAGGCGATCAACGACTGGTTCGACCGGGACGTCGACCGGATCAACCAGCCGGGCCGGCCGATCCCGTCCGGTCGCATTCCCGGGCTGTGGGGCCTGCGCATCGCCGCCGCCTGGATGGTGCTGGCTCTTGCTGTCGCCTACGCGCTCGGACCCTGGGTCTCGATCACGGCGGCGTTCGGCATGCTGCTCGCCTGGACCTACAGCGCGCCGCCGCTGCGCATGAAGAGCAACGGCTGGTGGGGCAACCTCGCGGTGGGCGTGTCCTACGAAGGCCTGCCCTGGTTCGCCGGCGCCGCGGTCATGCGGGCCGGGCTGCCGGACGGGCGGGTGATCGCGCTCGCGGCGCTCTACAGCCTCGGCGCGCACGGCATCATGACGCTGAACGACTTCAAGTCGA
>CAXTCK010000051.1:0-18158 GCA_964242425.1 uncultured Acetobacteraceae bacterium
GGCCCTGACCTGCTCGCATGCGCCTCGACGGGTGGATCGGCGGCGCGCACGTGCTTGACCTCGCCACCCGCGAGACCGCCGAGTGGCTCGATTGCGAGAGAATTGGCTCGCAGATGACTGCTGCGGCAGCACCCACGCTTCCACCCTCGCGTGTCAACGTGTTTGGCGCCGCTGCCGCCAAGCGCCTGCTGCGCAAGGCAGCCAAGGATCATTGGAGGCTGATGGCCGTCTTCTGGAACGCCCTTGCCGACACCATTACGCCGTTCAAGCCGTGTAAATGCACCAACTACTTTAAAATATCCGGATATAAGCTGAAACAGCTCCAGTTAAACGTTGCGCGGATTGGTTTCAGCCGTGATCATAGGATGTCAGCACAAGCTTTGAGGAGTCCTTCACTTCAGTTGGGTTTCCTTACAAACGTTTGAACGCTGCAGATTAAGAAAGAATCCATTAATCTTCTTGCCGCATGATCCTCGCAATCAAGCGACGCGGGCGCCCTTCAAGGAGAACGGTCCATGTTCGGAAGAACTGCGGTTGACAGGACATGGGAACGAACGGCCTGGCTTGCCGCGATCGACAGATCGCAGGCGGTGATCGAGTTCGACATGGGCGGCCACGTGCTGACGGCCAACGCCAACTTCCTCGATGCGCTCGGCTACACGCTGCCCGAGATCCAGGGCAAGCACCACGGCATGTTCCTGACAAGGACCGAGCGCGAGGATCCCGGCTACACGCTGTTCTGGGACAAGCTGAACGCTGGCACCTTCATGACCGGGCAGTTCAAACGCATCGCCAAGAACGGCCAGGACATCTGGATCGAGGCAACATATAACCCGATCCTGGACCGCAACGGCAAACCGTTCAAGATCGTGAAGTTCGCGATCGACGTGACACGGGAGAAGATGGAGTTCAGCGATCTGCACGGGCAGGTCGGTGCGATCAACAAGTCGCAGGCAGTGATACAGTTCGACCTGGGTGGAAACATACTGACGGCCAACCAGAACTTCCTGGATGCCGTCGGCTACAGGCTGGACGAGATCCAGGGCAGACACCACGGCATGTTCGTTCCGCCCGAGGAACGCGGCTCCTCAGCCTACGCTGCATTCTGGGAGAAGCTGAACCGCGGCGAGTACCAGGCGGCGCAGTTCCGGCGCATCGGCAAGAACGGCCGGGAGATCTGGATCGAGGCCTCCTATAACCCGATCCTCGATCTCAACGGCAAGCCGATCAAGATCGTCAAGTACGCGATCGACGTCACCGCGCAGGCGCAGCTGTTCGCCAACCTCGCCACGATGATCGGCGAGGTGAACACCGCTGTGGCCCATTCGAGCAGCCAGGCGGAGCTCGCCGCGGGCACCTCGAGCGTGGCGTTCGGCAACGTCCAGACCATGGCGGCCAGCGCGGAAGAGCTCGCGGTGTCGGCGCGCGAGATCGCCACCATGATGGTCAGGTCCAACGAGGCCACGCAGGCGGCGCAGGCGCAGGCCAGCGCCGCCGAGGACGCCACGCTCCGCTTGTCCGAAACCTCCTCGTCCATGGGAGGTATCGTCGAGCTCATCCGCAACATCGCTTCCCAGATAAATCTTTTGGCGCTGAACGCCACCATCGAGGCGGCCCGTGCCGGAGACCTCGGCAAGGGTTTCGCGGTTGTCGCCTGCGAGGTGAAGAACCTGGCCAGCCAGGCGCGCGCTGCAACGGATCGGATCGCGGAGGAGATCGACCGCCTGCAGGTGGTTTCGGGCGACGTCGTGCAGGCGCTGGGCGAGATCGTGCACGGCATCCAGTCCGTCAGCCAGTTCGTCACGGGAACCTCGGCCGCGATCGAGGAGCAGAGCGCGGTGACGCGGGAAATGTCGTCCCGCATGCAGAGCACCGCGGCTGGCGTTTCCGCGATCAACGACAACATGGACCAGATCTCGACGGCGGTGCGGCAGGTGTCGCGCGTCGTCAACCTCACCAAGGACGCGGCGGAAACGCTGAGGCACTAGCCGGGCGACAATCCCGCACGTCCGGACCGGTTATCCGGACGCGTCCCCATTCTCGCGCACCGGCCATCGTCCGACCGGGACCGGCGCGCGTCCCGACCGATGAGCCTCTTCAGTACTGGAACTGGTATTTGAGCGCCACCGAGCTGCCCGGATCGTTCTCCGGGGTGATGATGCCGGTGGTGGCGCCGCCGGTGCCGACCGTGGTCTGAAGCTTGAGCCGCTTGGTCAGGTCGACCTGCACCTCCGCTTGGCTGCCGCCGCCGCTGGTGGCCTGCTTGGCACCGACATAAACGCCGCGCGCGACATACTTGCCTGCCTCGACGCTGGCGCTGCTGCCGTTGCTGCCGCCGCTGCCCACCGACAGCCGGTCCAGCCCCAGAGACTTGCGCACCGTGCCGAGCGGATCGAAGCCGCCGCCGGAACCGGTGAGCGAGGCTAGCGCGGTCGCCACCTGGGCGATCTGCAGCGCGCTCAGCGACTTGGTGTCCTGCCCGAACAGGATCAGCGCCAGCACCTGGTCCTGCGGCAGCGGCGGGGTGGAGGACAGCGTGATCTTCGGAGCGCTCGCATAGCCGCCAACGTCGAGGTCGGCCACGGTGGAGCCGACCACGCTCTGCGCCGTGAAGTCGAGCGTGGGGTCGATCTTGTGGCCGACGCCGGTGCCGTTGAACCCGACCCTGCCTTTGGTGAAGGTGAGCGAGATGCCGGCCAAGTCGAACGTGCCGTGCCGCATCTCGAACGCGCCCGCCACCGCCGGCGCCGTCGAGGTGCCGCCGACATGCAGCGTGCCGCCGAGCTCGGCGTCGAGGCCGTGGCCGCGCACGAAAATCTGTCCCGGCGCGTTCACGCCGACGTCGAGGCCGATCAGCACGGGCGAGGCAGCACCCTGCGCCGGCGGCGGCTTGTCGCCGGGGCGGATCACGTGCAGGCGCGCCACCGACGGCGGCAGGGCGTTGGGGATGTTGATCGAGGCGCCGTCGACGGTCACGGTGCCGCCGACGTCGAGCCGGGTGCTGGCCTGGCCATGCACGCGTATGTCGGCATCCAGGGTCGCGGTCAGCAGGTCGCTCGACAGCGGCCGGGCGTTCCTGGCCGTCACGTGGAGGTCGACCGGCAGGCCGGGTACCAGCGCGCCCACCGTGCCGCTGGCGCTGATCGTGCCGGTACCGGCACGAGCACTCAGCGAGGCGATCGTGATGGTCTGGCCGGCCGCCTCGATCAGCGCGTCGATGCTGGTCAGGCGCACCCCTTGCGCGAAGTCCTGGAACTGGCCGCCAACCAGCCGCACCGTGCCGTTCAGGACCGGTGCGCGCGCGGTGCCGGAAATGCCCATCGCCAGCGCGAGCCGGCCGTCGAGCTGCCGCCCCTGCGCGCCCAGCACGGCGTTGGCCAGCGCCAGGTCCACGTGGCCGTCGGCGCGCAGGGCAAGCGGGCCGGTGGCGGAGGTCGGGGCGTTGCCCGACACGGTCAGGGCGACGTTCGGCCCGGCGTTGAGGCGTGCATCCACACGCGCCGTGCTGCCGGCCAGCACCACGTTGGCCAGAAGGTTGGCCGGCGGCAGCGAGGCGGCCGGCCCGGTGCGGAGCTTCATCCCGGTAGCGACCAGACGGACGGTGCCTTGGGGACGGGAGGTGGTGCCGGTCAGGCGCGCCTGCGCGCCGATCACGCCCAGCGCGTCCAGGGTCGGCGCGAACGGTTTGGCCAGCGCCGGGGTGACGTTAGCGAGCGTGGCGGTCAGGTCCAGGCGCGGCATGATCCGGCCGGCCACGTCCAGGGTCGCGGGCGCAGCACCCGGTGGCGCCAACGACACACGCAGCCGGTCCACGCCGGTTTCGGCCCCGAACGCGACACGCGCCGGCGCCAGCAGCCGCACGGTTTCGCCCTTGGCGGTCGCGACCAGCCGGTTGAGCGACACCTGCTTCTGCGGCAGGTCGAGGCGCAGCGCGGCATCCAGGGTGGCCGGACCACCGGCGACATGCTGCAGGCTGGCCGTCGCCGCCACGTCAAGCGCTGTTTGCGGCCCGTGCGCGGTGGCATGCGCGCTGCCGGAAACGACGCCGGCCTGGATGTTGTTCGCGTCGAGCCGGAGGTTCACCGCGGGGGCGGCAAGCGGGTCGGACACCGTGCCGGCCAGGGTGAGCGTGCCGACGCGAGCGGCCTGCAACCCGCCATTGGCCCGCACCGCGACCGTGACCAGCGGCGTGGCGCCCGGGGCCTGGCTTGTGCGAATGTCGGCCTGCACGCTGCCGGACACCGGCTTGCCGATCACCGGCTGGAGGTCCGCGAGCCGGGTCATGCGGACCGACAGCGTGCCGAGCGGCAGCTTCGCGCCCGACGCCAGCGTCATGTCGGCGTGGCCGCTGGCGCTTTTCCAGCTCAGCGCGTCGAGCACGAGGTGCAGCGCGCCGTCGACCAGCCGCGCCGCGGTTGCCTTGAGGGCGAGCGGCGCGCGGTCCAGCGTGCCGGTCAGCGACACGGTGCCGGCGGGTGCTGCCGGCAGGTGCTGCGCATCGAGCACCAGCCGCAGGGGCCCGGTCGGCATGGTCGCGGTGCCCGGGTTGCCGCTCGCCTCCACGTGGGCGGCAAGGTCCTTGACCGGGCCGGACGCGGTGCCGGTCAGCGCCAACGCGCCGCGCAGCGTCGGCAGGGCCCGGTCCAGCGCCGGCAGGCCGAGCGCGAAGCGGGCGTCGAGCACGTTGTTCCGATCGGTGCCGGATGCCTGGAGGTGCAGCGCCTGCCCGTCCAGCCTGAGCTGCCGCAGCACGAGATCGCCGCCGTCCTTCGACGCGGCGAGTGCCACCTGTCCGGTGGTGCCGATCAGGCCCACCGCCTGCGCCTGGCCGCCGGTGATCGCCACCGGACCGGTCACCGTCACGTCAGCCTTGCTCCCCGACTGCGAAAAGGCCACCGAAAGCTGCGCGTGGCCATCCAGGGGCGTGTTGCCGATGGCGGCCAGCGGCCGGAGGTCCGGGAGGTTGACGGCCACCTGCCCGTGCAGCGGCGACGCGGTCAGGATCCGCCCGGTGATGCCGAAAAGGGGATGCGACAGCACGAGGTCGAGCGGCCGGTCGGACGCGTGCGGGTCCAGCGCGGCGTCCAGCGTGAGCGGGGCCGCGGCCAGCAGGGCCGGCGCCGGGCCCGGGATGCGCAGGCCGTCCGCCACCGCATGCAGCCGCACCGGACCGCTCGCCTGCTGCCCATCGAACCGGGCGGCCAGGCGGTTCACCCCGGCGCCGGCGGCGGACACCTCGTCGAGCACCAGGCTGCCCTCCCCGCCCGGCGCCTGCGGCGTGCCGAGCAGGTGCGCGTCGAGCGCCACCTGCTTCCACGCAACTCCCGGCAGCAGCTGCATCGCCGGCGCGTGCAACGCCAGCCGGACGTCGAAGCGGGGCTGCACCAGGTCCAGGGTGCCGTGCGCGCCCAGCGTCAGCACGCCCGTCCCCGGCGCCCCCGCGGTGCCGGCGAGCGACAAGGCGCTCGCGTCGCGCGGGCCGTCCAGGTCGAGCGACAGGTGCAGCGGATCGAGAAGGTTCAGGTGCGCCAGCGCGGTCACGGCCCCGCCCGCCGGATCGTCCAGCTTCAGGTGCAGCCCGAGCCGGCCAGGGGTGACGCTGGTCGCGAGGTCCATGGCGCCGGGGTGGTCGAGCCGGCGCAGGCGCAAGCCGAGATCGGTGTCCGGCAGGCTGGCCACCGTCACCCCGCCCAGCAGCGGGGCAAGGTCGGCGATGCGGACATGGCCGTCGATCGCGGCGGCGAGCGCGGTGCCGGCCACGGGGGCCTCGACGTCCAGGCGTCCCACGTGCAGCGCGTCGACTCGCACGCCGAGGTGCAGCCCGCTCTTCTGCCCCGGCTTCGGCGTCGGGGCGGGCTTGGCGTTGGGATTGGGCACCGGCCGGCGCGCCACGTCGATCCGCCCGACGCTGGCCAGCTCCACATGCGCCGTGCGGCCCAGCAGCCGGAGCGGCGACCAGTCCAGCACCAGGTCGTCCAGGGTGAGCCAGGTGCCGCGGGTGTCTCGGACCTCGACGCGCCGCACCGTCAGCGCGTCGGGAAAGCGGCCGCCGAGCCCCTGCAGCGCCACCAGCCCGCCGGTCAGACTGCCCGCCTGCTGCTCGATCAGGCGTCGCCCCGGCCCGGTGTTGGCGCCGACCAGCACCACCACGAGCACCAGCGCCAGCAGCGCCACCGGCAGCCCGACCAGCAGGCCCAGCACCCAGCCGACGACGCGCCACGAGCTGCGACGGCGGGTTGGCTCTCCAGGGTGGGCTCCTCCAGAACGGGCCATCAGAACGCCTCCCCCAGGCCGACATAGAGCTCGAAGCTGTCCCCGCCCGGCGGCTTGTTCAAAGGCACCGCCACGTCGAGCCGGATCGGCCCGATCGGCGTGTAGTAGCGCCCGCCCACGCCGGCGCCGACCCGGAGCGTGCCGGTGCCAGGCGCGCTGCTGGCCGACACTTGGCCGGCATCGGCGAACGCGGCGAACCCGAAGCTCTTGCCGATCCGCTGCCGGAACTCGACCGTGCCGGCATCCACCGACGTGCCGCCTTCCGGGTTGCCGTCGGCGAACAGCGGCCCGACGCCCTGGTACTTGTAGCCGCGCACGGTGCCGCTGCCGCCGGCATACAGCCTCTGGTCGGGCGGCAGCTCGAAGGTAGTGGCCCCCTGCACCGTGCCGATCACGGCGCGCAGCGCGATCACGCTCCGCCCCGGGGCGGCGAGCCCAATGTGGTTGAGGTCGAGATAGGTCGCGGCCGTGCCCTGCAGGATGGTGAAGAAGCTGTCGCCGCCCTGGTTGTTGCCGTTGTTGTCGTTCGAGCCGGAACCCAGGCTTTCGGTCGGCGTGGCCTGGAGCGAGATGCGGACGCCGTGGGTCGGGCTGTCCAGCGGGTTGGCGAGTCCGGTGCTGTCGTAGTTGACGGTCAGCGGCACGAAGGCGAGCGTGTAGGAGCGGGCCACGCTTTCCTGGATGATCCGCTCCTGCTCGGCGCCGAGCCCGCCCGACACCGACCAGGACTGCGACAGCTTGCGGTCGAGCAGGGCGCGCACGAGCAGCGCGGTCTGGTTGTAGGCCTGCAGGTCCTGCTTCAGCCCCTCGACACGCAGGTCGAGCGACTGGTCGCGGTGAAAGAAATCCGGCTTCAGCAGGTCGGCGTACACGTCGTAGCCAAGCCCGTTCACCGAGGTGCCGCCGAGACCGGTCAGCAGCGCTGCCAGTTCCAGCCGCTCGGCGTTGCCGAACAGGTTGTGGTGGGTCCAGGTGACGCCGGCGCTGCCGCCGAGATCGGTGGAATAGCCGGCCTGCAGCGCCACCGTGTGCCGGGGCGCCTCGGTAAAGTCGAAGGTAAGCGGCAGCTCGCCATCCGGCGACAGCGCCTGCGCCGCGGATACGCCCACGCCGGAGAACACGCCGGTGGACGCCAGGTCCTGGCGCGCCGCCTCGATCCGGCTCGGCTGGTACAGCTGCCCCTGATGCACCAGCAGGCGTCGGGCGACGTAGTCCGGGTTGACCTGCCGCAGCCCGGCCAGAGTGATGGCACCGATGTCGACGCGCGGGCCCTCCTTGGCGGTGAACACGATGTCCAGGGTGCGGCTGGCCGGCCTGAGATAGGCGACCGGCGCCCCCACGGTGGCAAAGGCGTGGCCTTCCTCCTGCAGCGCGGTCTGCAGCCGCCCCTGCGCCGCCAGCACGTCGCTGGCGATCGCGGGCTGTCCGGGATGAAGGTCGAAGCGGGTCTGGTCGGTGGCCGACAGCGCTTCGCCCGGCGGCAGGGTGAGGGTGACCTGGCCGAGGTGGAACAGCGGTCCCTTGTCGATGGCGACGCTGATCGTTGCGGGCCGGCCTGCCGGAAGGGCCGACAGGATGTCGGGCAGCGCCGGATCGTCCGCCGGGTGGCCGGCAACGGTGACGGTGATGCGGCCGGCATAGAAGCCGAAGCTTTCCAGCGCTGTGCGCAGCCGTGCCACGTCGGCGCGGGCGCGGCCGGCCAGCGCGAACGGGCTGACCGCGCGCGTCTTCTGCAGCGACACGAGGCTGGACGACCCCTTCAGCGCTGCGTCCAGCGCCTTGTCGCCGGTGGAAATCAGGGTGGTCCGGTAGGATACCGGGTCGGCGCCCCGGGCGGGCGGCGTCGGGACGGACAGCCCGGCCAGGGCGGTGCACAGCACCCCACGGATGCCGGCCCGCACAGCAGGACGGCAGGCTGGGAGCAGAAGCGTCCTGTTCTCGGCACGATCGGTCAGGGCGTGGTCCTCGTCCCGCGGTCCGGCCCGGTTCGGAACCGGACCGTCCTGTAGCACCGGGGCCGATTGTCGTCCCGCCCCTAATCACGCTATGCCCGGCGGATGCAGGTAGCCCCTCGCAGCCTCGGCCCGCGCACGACCCCCGTGCCACCAACCCGGCCGGGCGTGTCCCCGCTTTTCCGCGCCCGGCCCGGCTCCCCCAGCACGCGGGGAGATGCGTCGGCGGTCGAGCCGGACGACCAAGCGTTGCCGCCCGTCCATCCCCTGCTCCGGCCCCTGCTTCGGGCGGTCCGGGGCGTGCGCGTGCTGCGTCGGGGCGTCGCGATCCTGGCCTGGACCGGGATCGCCTGCCCGATCCAGTCCGTGCTGCTGATGCTGCCCGGCCGGGGCAAGGTGCGGTTCGCGCGGTCGTACTGGTCGGTGGTGTGCCGCCTGCTCGGCATGCAGGTCCGCACCGTGGGCCGGCCCGCCGACAGGCCGCAGCCGCGTCGGCCGCTGATCTATGTGTGCAACCATTCCTCCTGGATCGACGTGCCGGTGCTGGGCGGCCGCCTCGAGGCCTGCTTCGTGGCCAAGGAGGAGGTGGGAGGCTGGCCGCTGGTCGGTACCGTGGCCAGGCTCGGCCGCACCCTGTTCGTCAGCCGGCAGCGCAAGGCCACCGGACGCGAGCGCGACGACATGCGGCTGCGCCTGGGCGCGGGCGACGACCTGATCCTGTTCCCCGAAGGCACCAGCTCGGACGGGTCGCGGGTGCTGCCGTTCCATTCCTCCTTCTTCGCCGCCGCCAAGCCGAACGGCAGCCAGGAGGAGCGCAGGTCGGAAGCGGTGCCGCTGATCCAGCCGGTGTCGATCGTCTACGACCGCCTCGGCGGCCTGCCGGTGTGCCGCTCGACCCGGACGGTGTTCGCCTGGTATGGCGACATGGACCTCGCCTCGCACTTCGGAAGGCTGGCCCGCTGGCGCGGCATGCGGGCGACGGTGCTGCTGCATCCGGTGCTCGACCCGACCGCCTTCGCGTCGCGCAAGGCGCTGTCCCTCGCGGCCTGGACCGCGATCGCCGACGGCGCCGCGGCCATCCGCCAGAACCGCATCGGAGACCGCATCGGAAACCCTGCCGGCGACCCGGCCGCGCGGTGCGACCATGACGCGACGATGAACATGGCAGCCCATCCCGCCCCGCCAGACCCGACGGAGCATTTTCCCCTTGACACCGGCAGCCGCTCCTTCGCCTGATTGTGAAACACCGTTCCGGTGAGGGGATGGTGCGGGGAGTGCACGCCGATCGGCATCATGCCACACGGTCCTGCCTGATGGGTTCCACGCCGTCTTGAAGGAACAGCACCCTTGACCGGCGGCTGGCCGGACACGATTGCTGCCGTGCCTCCGCACGGACTCCCTCCGGCGGCTGCCGGAACCCTCCCCGCCTTGAACAGCATTCCTTCCCCGACGCCCTCGCCCGCGAAAAGCCTGTCCCCGAAGCGCCTCCACGTCATCACCTGGGGCTGCCAGATGAACGTGTACGACAGCGCCCGGATGACCGACGTGCTCCGCCCGCTCGGCTTCACGCCGGCAGGCACGCCGGAGGAGGCCGACATGGTCATCCTCAACACCTGCCACATACGCGACCGCGCGGCGGAAAAGGTGTTCTCCGAGCTCGGCCGGCTGCGCGCGATCAAGCAGGCGCGTGCCGACGAGGGCCGTTCCACCGTGCTGGCGGTCGCCGGCTGCGTGGCGCAGGCGGAAGGCCGCGAGATCCTGAGGCGGGCCCCCTTCGTCGACATCGTGCTGGGGCCGCAAACCTATCACCGGCTGCCGGAAATGGTGGCGCGCGCGGCGCGTGCCGGGGGTGCCGTGATCGACACCGACTTCCCCCTCGAGCAGAAGTTCGACTTCCTGCCCGACGCGTCGGGGCCGCAGCTGCCGGGCGGCGTGACCGCGTTCCTGACCGTGCAGGAAGGCTGCGACAAGTTCTGCTCGTTCTGCGTGGTGCCCTACACCCGCGGTGCGGAAGCCAGCCGTCCGGCCGCGTCCGTGCTGGCCGAGGCGCGCCGCATGGTGGCGGGCGGCGTGCGCGAGCTCACCCTGCTCGGGCAGAACGTCAACGCGTATCACGGCGACGGGCCGGACGGGCGCCCGTGGGGGCTGGCCCGGCTGATGCAAGCACTCGCCGACATCCCCGGCCTTGTTCGCCTGCGCTACACCACCTCGCACCCGCGCGACATGGACGACGCGCTGATCGCAGCCCATCGCGACCTGCCAGCACTGATGCCGTTCCTGCACCTGCCGGTGCAGTCCGGTTCCGACCGCATGCTGCGCTCGATGAACCGCGGCCACACCGCCGACGAGTACCGCCGGCTGGTGGAGCGGCTGCGCACCGCGCGCCCGGACCTGGCCTTTTCGTCCGACTTCATCGTCGGCCATCCGGGCGAAACCGATGCCGACTTCGAGCAAACGATGGCGCTGGTCGACGAGGTCGGCTTCGCCCAGGCGTTCTCGTTCAGCTATTCTCCCCGTCCCGGCACGCCGGCCGCCGCAGCACCCGGCGCGGTGCCGCAGCCGGTCAGCGCCGAGCGGCTGCAGCGGCTGCAGGCGCTGATCCGCACGCAGCAGGACCGCACCAACGCGGCCAGCGTCGGGCAGGCGATGCCAGTGCTGTTCACCGGGCGCGGCCGACGGTCCGGACAGTTGTCGGGACGAAGCCCCTACCTGCAGGCGGTGCACGCCGCCGCACCTGATTCGCTGATCGGCACCGTAGCGATGGTGAAGATCGAGGCGATGCTCACCAACTCCCTGACGGCCATCCTGATCGACCCGACCACCGCCGCCCCAACCCTTCTGCCGGAGCCAGCCTGCGCTTGACCGAACTCGCCGCCGCCGCATCCCCCTTGTCCGGCCCGGCGCCGGTTCCCCCCGATCAGCGGCCGGCCGCGCGCGGCGCGGAAGCGGATGCGAGAACGGCGACCATGCAGTTCAACGACAACGCCCTGCTGCAGCTGCTTCTGGGCGACCACGACCGCCACCTGGTGCGCCTCGAGCAAGGTTTGGGCGTGCGCCTGGCCTGCCGCGGCAACCGGATCGCCATCAGCGGCGATCCCGGCCGCGTGGCGCTGACCCGTTCCGCGATGGGGGCGCTGTATCGACGGCTGGAGGAAGGTCGAAGCGTGGACGCGGCGGAGGTGGACGCCGCGATCCGCATGTCCGACCTGCACAACACTGTGCTGGACCCCAAGCGCGAGGCGATCCGCGTGCCCGGCCGCGGCGGCGCCCGACGCGACGGCGACGGGTTTCCCGGGCTGCCGGGTCCGGCCGGAACGCTGCCGACGTCGGATGCCGACCCGCGCCTGCCGTTCGACCACCTGCCGGCGATCCGCACCAAGCGCGGCGCAATCGAGCCGCGCTCGCCCGGCCAGGCCGCCTACATGGAGCTGCTGGCCAACCACGAGATGGTGTTCGGCATCGGCCCCGCCGGCACCGGCAAGACCTATCTCGCGGTGGCGCAGGCGGTGGCGATGCTGCAGGCCGGACGGGTGGACCGCATCGTGCTGTCCCGGCCGGCGGTGGAGGCGGGCGAGCGGCTCGGCTTCCTGCCCGGCGACCTCAAGGAAAAGATCGACCCCTATCTCCGCCCGCTCTACGACGCCCTGCACGACATGATGCCGGGCGACCAGGTGATCCGGCGCATGGCGTCCGGCGAGATCGAGGTGGCGCCGCTGGCCTTCATGCGCGGCCGCACCCTGGCCCACGCCTTCGTGATCCTGGACGAGGCGCAGAACACCACCGTCGCCCAGATGAAGATGTTCCTGACGCGCATGGGGTCCGGCACCCGCATGGCGATCAACGGCGACCTCAGCCAGGTCGACCTGCCCACGGGCGTGTCGTCGGGCTTGCGCGACGCGGTGGAAACCCTGGAAGGCGTGCCCGGGATCGGCTTCACCCGGTTCGGCACCCGGGACGTGGTGCGCCATCCGCTGGTCGCCCGGATCGTCGATGCGTATGATCAGCGCGCGGCGGCCGAGCGGGACACCACCCGGAACCGGACGCGCCGGGAGACCGATGGAACCGCCAGGTAGCAACCGCCCTTCGGGAAAGAAGCCGAAGAAAGACCGCCCGCGAAAACGGGACAAGCGTTTGGCTAGAAAGATCGCGGGCAAGGCGGTCGCGGGCATCTCGCGGCATGCGGCCGAACGGCGGCGCGACGAGGCGGCGGGGGCGGTCGAGGTGTTCGTGGTCGACCAGCGCTGGCGCCGGCTGGTGCCGCACGTGGAGCGGCTGGCCCGGCGGGCCGCGATTGCCGGCGGCGGGGCCGGCTCGGTGGTGCTGGACAACGACCTGCGCGTGCGGCGCCTGAACGCGCGCCATCGCGGCCGCAACAAGCCCACCAACGTCCTGACCTTCGAGACCCCCCGCGGCATCGCCGGCGGCGACATCGTGCTGGCGCTCCAAACGGTGCGGCGCGAAGCGCTGGCGGCCGGGCGCATGCCCCGGCACCACCTGGCGCACCTGGTGGTGCACGGCGCGCTGCACCTGCGCGGCCACGACCATGGCGGCGCAGGGGCCGCGCGCCGCATGGAGATGGAGGAAGCCCGCATCCTGCACCGCCTGCGCGTGCCCAACCCGTGGAAGCCGCGCGAGCCGTCCGGTGCCGGCGGCGCGAGGCGATGAGCGCGTCCGCGTCGCGGCCCGATGCCGAGCGTCCGCGCCGCACCGGGCTGCTGGGCTGGTGGAGCCGCAGGCGGGGCGACCAGGACCTGCGCTCGCGCGTCGCCGCCCTGGTGCAGGAAGCCGCCGACGCGCCCCAGGCCGAAGGCGAGACGCCGGAGCTCGACCGTCAGGAACGGGTGCTGATCGCCAACGTCCTGCGTCTGCGCGGCACCACGGCGGACGACGTGATGGTGCCGCGCGCCGACATCATCGCCATGCCGGTGAACCTTGCCCTCGAGGACGCGCTGGCGACCATGAAGCGGGAAAACCATTCCCGGCTGCCGGTGTACGGCGAGCAGCTCGACGACATCGTCGGCATGGTCCACGTCAAGGACTTGGTGGCCTACGCCGGTCCCAGCGACAGCTTCCGGTTGCAGTCCATCCTGCGCCAGCCGCTGATGATCGCGCCGCAGATGCCCGTGCTGGACCTGCTGCTGCAGATGCGCCTGCGCCGCATCCACCTGGCGCTGGTGATCGACGAGTACGGCGGCATCGACGGGCTGGTGACGATCGAGGACCTGGTCGAGACCATCGTCGGCGACATCGCCGACGAGCACGACGAGCCCGACGTGCCGATGCTGGTGGAGCGCCACGATGGCACGCTGGACATCGACGCGCGCATGCCGGTGGAGGAGTTCGAGCACCGGCTCGGCGCGGTGCTGACCGGACAGGAACGCGAAAGCGAGATCGAGACCGTGGGCGGGCTGGTGTTCCGGCTCGCCGGCCACGTGCCGACGCGCGGCGAGGTGCTGAGCCACGAAAGCGGCATTCAGTTCCGGGTGATGGATGCCGACGCCCGGCACATCCGTCGCGTGCGCGTCCGTCCGGCGGCACCCAGGCCGGATCCGGACCCGGAGGCGGCGCCGCAGCCGGGCATAATCGAGCGTTGAGGATACACGTCCACACCGGCACTGGTCGCGAGCAGCCGATCACGCCCGCCCTGTGGTCCGAGGCGGCAGGGCGCGCGCCCGACATCGGCGCCGGCCACGAGGTGAGCTTCGGCGCCACCACGGACGCCCTGTCCGACGCGCTGGGCGAGTGCGAGATGGTGGTGTTCACCCACCGCCTGCCGCGCCCCCTGCCAGCACCGGCGCCGCGGCTGCGCCACCTGTTCTGCACCTACGCCGGCATCGACGGGCTGATGCCGCTGGACTGGCTTCCCCCCGGGGTGGGCCTGCTCAACAACCGCGGCACGCATGGCGCCAAGGCGGGCGAGTTCGCGATCATGAGCCTACTGATGCTGGCGAGCCACGTGCCGGGCTTCGTGGCCGACCAGCGGGCGCAGCGCTGGAACAGGCGGCACGGCACCGTGCTGGCCGGGCGGCGGCTCACGGTGGTGGGGCTGGGCACGCTGGGCGCGGAAGCGGCGCGGCGTGCGACACAGTTCGGGCTGCGCGTGACCGGGGTGCGTGCCCGCCCGGCACCGCATCCATCTTGCGAGCGCGTGGTCAACAGCGACGCGCTCGACGCGGTGCTGCCGGACACGGAGTTCCTGTTGCTGGCTTGTCCGCTCACCGCCGAAACCCGTGGACTGCTGGACAAACGGCGGATCGGGCTGCTGCCGCAAGGCGCGTTCGTGGTGAACATCGGCCGCGGCGCCCTTCTGGCGCAGGACGCGCTGTGCGACGCGCTGCGGGACGGGCGGCTGGGTGGTGCGGTGCTGGACGTGTTCACGCCCGAACCGGTGCCGCCCGGCCACAGGCTGTGGACCACGCCCAACCTCGTGATGACGCCGCACGTGTCCTGCGACGACAGCGAGTTCTACCTGCCGCGCAGCCTGGACATCCTCATGGAGAACCTGCGCGCGATCCGGGATGGCCAGCCGCCGCCCAACCTGGTGGACCCCCTGCGCGGCTACTGAATCCGCACCACCGCGTCCCCGCAACCGATCCGGCCCGGCTCCAGCACCCGGGCCGTCAGGCCGCCATGGCCGCGAACCGCGTTGTAGCCGCCAGTTCCCAGCGCCGCCTCCATGCGCGAGCAGGGGTGGCACAGGCCGGAAACCTCCAGCACCGCATCGGCGATGCGCAGGCGTCGGCCAAGCAGCGCGGACAGGTTGAGGCCCGAGACCACGAGGTTGCGACGCATGAGTTCCGGCGCGACCGGTTGCCTCCCGAGGCAGGCCCCGATCACCGCCAGGTGCTCGGCCTGCAGCAGCGTGACCTGCCGGGCGCCGCCGGCGCGGCCGCCGTAATGGTCGCCGGCCAAGCCGCCCTGCGGATCGAGCAATGCCTGCTCCACCACCCGCATCGCCGCCTGCCGATGCGGACGAAGGCCGATCCAGCACAGCAGCCCAGGACGCGCCGGGGCATCGATCAGCCGGGCTAGCGGCGAGGACGGGTTCAGCATCGAGGGCAGGGCATGCGCAGGCGCGTCAACGACGGAACAGAAGCGTCAGGCATCCGGACAAGCGCCAGGCACGCCCGCTCACATCCTGGCGCGGCGCGATCCGGCCACGGCCTCGGCGGCAGACGAGACGCCGCGGAAGTGTTGCGCGGCCTGATGCCGGAGTGCCGCCAAGCTGGGCAGGATGTTCCCGTGCATCGGGCGCAGCCGGTGGTGGGTGGCGAAGAACGCCAGGTCCACGCGGTTGGCCTGCAGGATTGCCGCGCCGACGAACACGCCGTCGATCTCGACCACTTCGCTTTCCAGCATCGTCGTCCATCCTTGGGCGTCGACCTTCGTTCCCGCCGACGCCCAAGGGTCTATCCTGTCCTCACCGCATGAACAAGCATACGCTTTCGTGTAATATCCATTACACTATCTGACAGGTTGGACCGGTGCCGAAACCGGTTGGCCTCAGGCCGCCAGCCTGGAAAGGCCGGACAGGCTGGCGATGAACTCGGCCTTCACCGCCTCGGCCTGATGGTTCGGAATCTGGCAGGTGCCGGCGGCGTGGTGGCCGCCCCCGCCATGGGCCAGGCAGACGGCACCGACGTCCACCGGCGAGCAACGGTTGAGGATGGACTTGCCGATCGCGAACACGGTGTTCTGCTTCCTCAGGCCCCACAGCACGTGCGCCGAGATGCTGCAGCCGGGGAACAGGGCATAGACCATGAAGCGGTTGCCGGCATGGATCACGTCCTCGTCGCGAAGGTCGATCAGCACCAGCTCGCCGTGCACGGCCGTGCAGCGGTGAAGCTGGGCCGCGAACAGCTCGCGGTGCGCGTTGTAAAGGTCGACGCGCTCCTTCACGTCCGGCAGCGCCAGCACCTCGTCGATGCTGGCATCGCGGCAGCGCTCGATCAGCTGCATCATGAGGTCGTAGTTGGAGATCCGGAACTCGCGGAACCGGCCGAGCCCGGTGCGGGAGTCCATCAGGAAGTTGAGCAGCACCCAGCCCTGCGGGTCGAGGATCTCCTCCCGGGTGAACTGCGCCGAATCGGCCTGGTCGACGGCGGCCATCAGCTCCGGGCTGACGCGGGGAAAGGCGTCCGCGCCGCCGTAGTAGTTGTAGACCACACGCGCCGCGGAGGGGGCCAGCGGATCGATGACGTGGTCGGAACAGGAGCGATCGCCGGTGCGCGACACCTCGCTGGCATGGTGGTCGAAGGCGAGGTGGCAGCCCTCGACATAGGGAAGGTTGGTCACGATGTCGCGCCCGGTGATCGGCACGATCCCGTCCTGCATGTCCTTCGGATGGACGAACTTGATGTCGTCGATCAGGTCGAGCTCGCGCAGCAGCATGCCGCACACCAGGCCGTCGAAGTCGCTGCGTGTGACGAGGCGGTATTTCTGTGTCGCCATGATGGCCTACGGCTCCGGTTGAACACGGCGACCGTGACAGCGAAACGTTAAGATTGTCCTACGCGGCGCTCCGGGCGACGAACGGGGCGCCCCCGGGCGGCGGGCCGCGCCAATCACCTCAGGCTCCGTGCGCTGCGCCAAGGATCAGCAGGCGGTCGAGGCCGCGCCCGTCGTTGAGCACCGCGGCCCGCTCGGGCAGCGTCAGCAGGGCGAGAACGCCGTCCAGGGTGGCCGCCTCGTCGAGCTTGGCCAGCCCCAGCGCCAGCAGGGGGTCGAACGGGTCGCGTCCGGGCACGCGCGCGGGCGGCAGCATGGCGCGGTGCGCTGCCATCAGCGCCGGATCCGCCAGCAGGCGGCGCAGGCTGTCGCCGGGTGCTGCGTCCCGTCCGGTGGCCTGCAGCGCCACCGCGCGCGCCAGCACCGCGGGCGGCGTCGCTTCCTCCGGGATGCGAAGCAGGCCGAGCCGGCGCAACGCCTGCCCGGCACCGCGCCCGGCGGTGAGCGACACCAGCGGCACCGCCAGCAGCAACCCCAGCAGCACCGGCGACATCCAGGCGAACAGCGCCGGCGACACCGCCCAGGCGATAACGGCCAGCAGCAGCCCGAACGCGGTGAAGCGCCAATACCCGGCCCACACCACCGCAAGCGGGATCGCCCCGTCGTCGCGGCGCTGCGCGTTCCAGCCGGAGTCGCGCCCGGCCAGGATGGAGATCACCCCGCCGGTCTGCACCAGCATGGCGACGGGCGCGATCAGCCCGCCGATCACGGTCTCGACCAGCAGCGACGCGAACGCGCGCAGCGCGCCCCCGGTGCCGCGCCGCTCGGCGGGGTTGAACAGCAGCGCCACATAGGCCAGCAGCTTGGGCGCCAGCAGCACCGCCATGGTGCCGATGAACACGCCGCGCGCCAGCACCGGGTCGACCTGCGGCCAGCGCGGGAACAGGAGCTTGGTGCCACCGAAATATTCCGGCCGCACGAAGCGCTCCTGCAGCGACACCAGGATGCCGCACAGCAGGAACACCAGCCAAAGCGGCGCGGTGACGTAGGAGCCGATCCCCATCAGCAGGTGCAGCCGGCTGACCCAGTGCAGCCCGCGTGCCGGCAGCACGCCGGCGTGCTGGAGGTTGCCCTGGCACCAGCGGCGGTCGCGGATGGCGATGTCGGTGAGCGAGGGCGGGCTCTCCTCGTAGGAGCCGGCCAGGCCCGGCACCATGTGGATCGCCCAGCCGCCGCGGCGCATCAGGGCGGCTTCCACGAAGTCGTGGCTGAGGATGTGCCCGCCGATCGGCCGCCTGCCTTCAAGCACCGGCAGCCCGGCCTGCTCGGCGAAGGCCTCGGTGCGGATGATGGCGTTATGGCCCCAGTAGTTGCCGTCCGGGCCGTGCCACCAGGCGATGCCATAGGCGATCAGCGGCCCGTACACCCGGCCGGCGAACTGCTGCATGCGCGCGAACAGGGTGGACCCGTTGACGATCACCGGCA
>CAXTCK010000052.1:0-9650 GCA_964242425.1 uncultured Acetobacteraceae bacterium
TCGGTTTCGGCGCCTCAGGCGGCAAGAGCGGCGCGATCGCCACCCACAGATCGTCTGGAACAAGAGGTCTGGCCATGCTCCAGCAACGCACCAAAAACGGTTTCGTTAGGCGCTCTTAGGAGAAACTCACATTGTCCGCTATTGCCGGCAACTCATAATAAGTCCTTTGAGCAACAGAACTACTTGTCACTTTACAAGCGGCACAGCTCCCGCCGGCTACACAGAAAGCCATTAAAACTAGAGCGAAGCTTACCGTCGCTAAACCTCACAGCCCTCCCGTTCGGGGACGATCAACGGCACGGCAGGGCGGCTGCGAGTTCATCCGCCTGGGCTTCCGGATGAAGCGCTGGTGCTGTCACAGCGATCATCATCGCCAGCACCGCTGTTGTCGCTCGCATGACCATGCTCCTGGCTTCGAGATCGTCCGTGAGTTTAACAGCCTGGCTGTTTGCTCCCGGAACTTGCGCGCGCACCTGTGCGTCGTCCAGCGGCCTCGCCGCAACCATCCTTATCCCGGCCGGACCGACGAGTTCGGAGCCTCCCTTCCATTGGTCCGGTCCAGGACAAACGATCGTTCCGCGGCAACATCAAACGAGTGCTGCGGATCCATTGTGACGAGCCAGATCTTTCATTCTCATTCAGGTCGGATGCCGAGGTGCATCCATCGGCGTCCTGCCTCCGTAATGATGGACAAGGATTGCAGATCGCGATCCAGACAGGAAACACGCCAATGACATTTCGCATCATCATGCCGATGCTGCTGACGGCTGGCCTGGTGGCTGGCTGCATGCAGCCCGGTTCCGCATCGATGCAGTCGAACTCCATGACTGATCCCATGGTGGGTGGGGCGGCCATGTATCCGCAGCAGAACATCATCCAGAACGCGGTCAACTCGAAGGACCACACCACCCTCGTCGCGGCCGTCAAGGCGGCAGGCCTCGTGGATACCCTGTCCGGTCCGGGCCCGTTCACGGTGTTCGCGCCGACCAACGAGGCCTTCGCGATGCTGCCGCCGGGCACGGTTCCCACGCTGCTGAAGCCCGAGAACAAGGCCATGCTGACGAGGGTGCTAACCTATCACGTGGTTGCCGGCCGCATGGACTCCAAGGCGCTGATGGCGGCGATCGCCGCAGGCGGCGGCAGGGCGACCCTCATGACGGTCGCCGGCGTGCCGCTCACGGCCAGCATGGGCGCCCCGGGGACCATCATGCTGACGGACGAGAAAGGCGACGTCGCCACCGTGACGATCGCCGACGTGTACCAGTCGAACGGCGTCATCCACGTGATCGACCACGTCCTGCTGCCGGGCTGAGACCCCGATACCGGGACGGGATTCGCGTCCCGATCGCAAGATCGTCACAAAAAAGCGACATCCAGAGGGAGCAGCCGCCCGTATCAGCTGTCAGGAGCCGCAGGACGTGGCTCCTAGAGCGCGACCACGCGCTAATCTGGGACGAAATGTGCCATGCAGCAGAATGACCTTGCCTCTACGCCGTCGTCGGCGTCCTCCCGCCGGTCTCTCCTTGGCCGAGCGGGTGCCGGTGCCTTGGCGGCGGGCGTGCTCGCCACCGGCCTGGGCCGCGCCTCTCCGGCCGACGCAGCGACCACCGACATCGACGTCGGCATCCTTAACTTCGCGCTCAACCTGGAGTATCTTGAAGGGGAGTACTACAACCGCGGCGTCAGCGGATCCGGCCTGACCAACATCGGCACGCCCGGCACGGTCACTGGCGGCAGCCCGGTGCCGTTCAACGATCCGGCGCTGCAGAAGCTGTTCGCCGACATCGCCCTCGACGAGGCCAACCACGTCGCCTTCCTGCGCTCCAACCTCGGCACCGCCGCGGTTCCCGAGCCCGACATCGACTTCACCAACACCTTCCTGAGCCTCGGCCAGGCGATCGGGCTGCCGGGCTTCAACCCGTTCGCAGACGAGTTGAGCTTCCTGCTCGGCGCCTTCGTGTTCGAGGACATCGGCGTCACCGCCTATAACGGTGCGGCTCCGCTGGTCACGAGCAAGACCTACCTCGGTGCCGCCGCCAGCATCCTCGCGGTCGAGGCCTACCACGCGGGGGCGATCCGCAGCGGGCTCTACCAGGCCAACTACTCGGTCTACACCGACCGCATCGCGGCGATCCGCGCGGCGTTCTCGGGCACCGGTCCGGGAACAAGCCTGCCGAGCGACGACATGGGAGACGATGGCGCGAACGGCACCGTCAACCTCGCGCCGACCGACAGCAACTCGCTCGCCTTCACCCGCACGCCGGAGCAGGTGCTCGCCATCGTGTTCGCCGGCGGCACCACCAGCGGCGGCTTCTTCCCGAACGGCATCCAGGGAATGTTCACCTCCTCGGCGGCCTGAACCTTCCGGAAGACCGGCCGCACCTCGCGGCCGGTCATCTCCGTGGCGGGCCTCCTCTGCGGGAAGGCCCGTTCCACCCGACCGACCAGATCCTTCTGCCTCGCATCGCGATCTGCCCGAAATCGTTCTCGCGTCCAGCCTGGCCTGGACTCAAGGCGATGCCCGCTCCGCCGGCCTCGACACGGCGAACGGCCGCCCTGGCCGGTGCGGCGCGGACAAAGCTGCGGATCGCCTGGGCGCCGCACTCCCGATGCGGCAGTGGCGCTCCGCGCCAAAGGATGCCGGGCTTGCCGGCACCACGGGGGGCTGGTGGCCACCGTCGCGATCGGGAACAATGCCTCGATGTTCGTACAAAACAGAAGCCAGTCCGGCATTCCCGCGACAACCAGCCGTTTCCCGTCCGGCACGTTCCAGTCCGGCACGCGACCGCAGGCAGCGGCGATGGCGTTGCCGACCCTCCGGTCGCTGCTGCTGGCAGCCGCCCTGCTCGCCTGCTTCGGCCGGGCGGCGGCGGCGGCACCCCCGGACCCGCTGCTGGTCGCCACCGGCAACGACATCCCGGCCCATGTCGACCTGCCGCGCGCGGGCGACGAGTACGTCAAGCGCGACGTGATGATCCCCATGCGCGACGGGGTGAAGCTGTTCACGGTGATCGTGGTGCCGAAGAACGCGCACGACGCGCCGATCCTGCTCACCCGCACCCCCTACAACGCCGCCAAGCGCGTCACCCGCAACGACAGCCCGTCCTTGCTCGCCACCCTGCCGCAGGGCGACGACGTGTTCGTGGCCGGCGGCTACATCCGGGTGTTCCAGGACGTGCGCGGCAAGTACGGCTCCGAGGGCGACTACACCATGACGCGGCCGCCGATCGGCCCGCTCAACCCGTCCGCCACCGACGACACCACCGACGCGTGGGACACGATCGACTGGCTGGTGAAGAACATTCCCGAAGGCAACGGCCGGGTCGGCATGATCGGCTCGTCCTACGAGGGCTGGACGGTGGTGATGGCGCTGCTGCATCCACATCCAGCACTCAAGGTGGCGTCGCCGGAAAGCCCGATGGTGGACGGCTGGATGGGCGACGACTGGTTCCACTACGGCGCGTTCCGGCAGCCCAGCTTCGACTACCTCACCGGACAGATGACGGTGCGCGGCGAGGGCCTGCCGATCCCCCGCGCGCGCCTGGACGACTTTGAAACCTTTCTCCGCGCGGGCTCGGCCGGTGCCTTTGCTTCCGCCAACGGGCTGGACCAGCTCCCGTTCTGGCAGCGGGTGAAGGCCCATCCCGCCTATGACGCGTTCTGGCAGGACCAGGCGCTGGACCACCTCCTGGCGCAGCATCCGTCCGACGTGCCGACGCTCTGGGAACAAGGCCTGTGGGACCAGGAGGACATGTGGGGGGCGATCCACAGCTGGCTGGCGCTCAGGGCGGCCGGCAAGGGCAACAACATCCTGGCGATGGGGCCGTGGCGGCACAGCCAGGCGAACTACGACGGCAGGGGCCTGGGGCCGCTGCAATGGAACGGCGACACCGCCGCGCAGTACCGCCGCGAGGTGCTTCGACCGTTCTTCGACCAGTACCTCAAGCCGGGCAGCCCAAAGGCGGACGTGCCCGCGGCGGCCTTCATCTACAACACGGGCGAGAACCATTGGGACCGGTTCGACCGCTGGCCGCTGGCCTGCGACCAGGGCTGCGCCGCGCCGATGACCGCGCTCTACCTCCAGCCGGGCTTCGGGCTCGGCTTCAACCGGCCGGCCGACGGCGCCGGCTCCGACAGCTACGTGTCCGACCCGGCCAAGCCCGTGCCCTACCTGCCGCCGCCGGTGTCGTTCGGCGACAGCGCGCGCTGGAAGTCCTGGCTCACCACCGACCAGCGCAGCGTGGCCGACCGGCCGGACGTGCTGGTCTACGAGACGGCACCGCTCACGGCGCCGGTGCGCATCTCCGGCGAGCCCCGCGCCGACCTGTTCGCCGCCACCACCGGCACGGACGCGGACTGGGTGGTCAAGCTGATCGACGTGCAGCCGGACGCGACGCCGAACGACCCGGCGATGAGCGGCTACCAGCTGCCGATCGCGATGGACATCTTCCGCGGCCGCTACCGCGCCGACTTCGCCCATCCGAGCCCGATCCCGGCGAACCAGGTCGAGCGCTACCGCTTCACCCTGCCGCCCACCAACCACGTGTTCCAGCCCGGGCACCGCATCATGGTGCAGATCCAGTCGAGCTGGTTCCCGCTCTACGACCGCAACCCGCAGCGCTACGTGTCCAACATCTTCGACGCCCGGAGCGGCGACTACGTGTCCGCCACCGAGCGGATCGAGCACCAGGGCGCGCAGGCCAGCGCGGTGTGGCTGCCGCTGGTGCCGGCAGACAGCGACGCCGGCGGACACTGATGCCGGCAAGCTCGCGTCGGCAACCGAGCGCCGGAACCGAGCGCCGCAACCCATCGCACGATTTGGTGCTGAAGCGTTCCAGCACGCCAAGGCGCCAAACTCCCCCGCATGGCGCTCGTTCTGCCATCCGACGACGATGCATGGCCCGCCGCATGGCGGCCCGTGTGCGGTCATGGAACAGGGGGTTGCACTGGAACGCGTAATCGAGCTGCCCGCCCCGTCCGCTTTCCTTTAGGCCCGGCCCTCGCCGGAACCCTCGCCATGACAACGATTCTCGTGGTCGACGACGAGTTGCTGGTTGCCGACATCGTGGTGTTCGCGCTGGAAGACGCGGGCTACCGGGTGCTCCGCGCCAGCAACGGCGTCACGGCGCTGGAACAGCTGGGCCGGGAAGCGGTGTCGCTGGTGATCACCGACTACATGATGCCGACCATGAACGGGGTCGAGCTCGCCGAGGCAATCCAGGCCGCAGGAGGGCGGGACGCGCCACCGGTGATCCTGATGAGTGGAGCACAGGCGCACATCGCCCGGCAACAAAGCAGCCTGTTCGCCGCCGTGTTCGACAAGCCGTTCCGGATGGCGGAGCTGACGGAGCGGATAGGCGGGCTGATCGGCGCGCCCGGCTGATCAGGCCACAGGACCCGGCGCCATCCAGGGCGCGCCGGACA
The DNA here is from genome assembly GCA_964242425.1 of uncultured Acetobacteraceae bacterium. Taxonomy (GTDB): domain Bacteria; phylum Pseudomonadota; class Alphaproteobacteria; order Acetobacterales; family Acetobacteraceae; genus Lichenicola. The sequence goes on from CAXTCK010000052.1 coordinate 5,425, forward strand.
GCCGCCGGTGCAGGAACTCCATCACGGTGGCCACGCGCACCGGACGCAGCCGGCCCGGCGGCGTCACCAGGTTGAGCGTCGCGGGCGGCAGGGACCAGTCCGGCAGCACCTCGACCAGATGCCCGGCCTGGATCTGCCGGGCTATCAGGAAGTCCGGCAGGGCGGCGAGCCCGAGTCCGGCCAGGAGCGACGGGATCGCCGCCTCGCCGTTGTTGAACCGGAGCGGACCGGACAAGGAAACGCTGGCCTGCTCGCCGGAGCGGTGGGTAAAGGTCCAGCTGCGGGCATTGGCCAGGTAGGCGTAGCTGAAGCAGGGATGGTCCCCCAGCGCGCGTGGATGCGCGGGCAGGCCGCGACGTCCGGAATAGTCCGACGACGCCACCAGAAGCACCCTGACGTCGCAGATGCGGCGCGCGCGCAACGACGAGGCCTCAAGCCGGGCGATGCGAAGCGCCAGGTCGAAGCCGCCGGCCACCAGGTCGACGATCTCGTCGCCGAGATGGAGGTCCACCGACAGCTCCGGATAGGCGGCCAGCAGCTCCGGCAGGACCGGCGCCACCTGCGCCTGGCCGAACGACATCGGCGCCGTGATGCGGACCAGGCCCTTCGGCGACGCGGTGCAGTCGAGCAGGTCGGCCTCGATCGCTTCCGCATCGGCCAGCAGGCGCTGTGCCCGCTCCGCCACTTCCCGTCCCAGCGTGGTGAGCGACACCTGCCGCGAGGTGCGGCTCAGCAGGGCAGCACCGATCCGCCGCTCGAGCCGCGCGACCGCCTTGGACACGGTGGCGGTGGACAAGCCTGTCTCGCCGGCTGCGGCTGCGAACGATCCGGCCTCCGCGACGCGGGCGAACACGGCCCAGGCTTCAAGGTCAGGAAGGCTGCTCATGATGCCAATCCGCGAAACGATGGATTTCCAATGTTTCTGTTTTTGATGGCTCAGGCAAGGGCTACCTGTTCCGGCACCCGGCACGCTTGGCCGTTGTTGGGGGAGACCAGCACCATGATCGAGATCAGGCCCTTCAACTCGCTCGGACAGGCCGATCACGGCTGGCTGAAGGCACGGCACCACTTCTCCTTCGCCGACTACCACGACCCGGCGCGCAGCCGCTGGGGCACCCTCAGGGTGTGGAACGACGACGAGATCGCGCCCGGCGCCGGCTTCCCGGCGCATCCGCACCGCGACATGGAGATCGTCACCTTTGTCCGCGACGGCGCGATCAGCCACCAGGACAGCCTCGGCAACCACGGCCGCACGGAAGCCGGCGACGTGCAGGTGATGAGTGCCGGCACCGGCATCCGCCACGCCGAGTTCAACGCCGAGGCGGGCCCGACGCGCATCTTCCAGATCTGGATCGAGCCCGAACGCAACGGCGGCGCGCCCGCCTGGGGCACGCAACCGTTCCCGCGCGACGCGCGCGCCGGCGGCTTCGTGACCCTTGCCAGCGGCCGGGCGCAGGATGACGGGGCGCTGCTGATCCGTGCTGACGCATCCATCGCCGGCGCCACGCTCAAGGCCGGCGAAAGCATCCATTATCCCGCCGACCCTGCCCGGCACCTTTACCTGGTCGCGGCAAGCGGCAGCATGGACGTGAACGGCGTTCACGCTGATGCCCGGGACGGGGTCGCCGTGCACGGCGAGACGGCGCTCCGGGTGACGGCATCCGAGGACGCGGAGATCATCCTGGTGGATGCGGCCTGAAGCCGCCTTCCCCGCAACATCAAACGGTCAAGGAGACCGACCATGACGAAGATCCTGGTGCTTTATTATTCCAGCTACGGCCACGTCGAAACGATGGCGCACGCGGTCGCCGAGGGCGTCCGGGCGGGCGGTGCGGAGGTTTCGGTCAAGCGGGTGCCCGAGCTGGTGCCGGACGAGGTCGCGCGATCGAGCCACTTCAAGCTCGACCAGCCGGCGCCGGTCGCGGATCCGAACGAGCTCGCCGGCTATGACGCGATCATCGTCGGCACCGGCACGCGCTACGGCCGCATGTCGTCGCAGATGGCCAACTTCTTCGACCGCACCGGCGGGCTCTGGGCCGAGGGTGCGCTGGTCGGCAAGCTGGGGGCCGCCTTCACCTCCACCGCGAGCCAGCACGGCGGACAGGAGACCACGCTGATCTCCATCCTGACCAACCTGCTGCACCACGGCATGGTGGTGACGGGGCTGCCCTACTCGTTCCAGGGACAGCTCAAGCTGGACGAGGTGACGGGCGGCACGCCGTATGGCGCGTCCACCCTGGCCGGCGGCGACGGGTCGCGCGCGGTCAGCGACAACGAGCGCGACGGCGCCCGCTTCCTGGGTCAGCACGTGGCGGCGCTTGCCAGCAAGCTGGCGGCCTGAGACAGTTCCCTTCGGATCGATCGGACAACAGATGAAGCGCCTTGTTCTCGCCACCGCCGCGCTGGTTATCGGCTCGACCGGCATTGTTCGCGCCCAGACCGCCTCGCACGAGCCCGCCACGATCAAGGCGGGCAGCTATGCCGTCGAGCCAGAGCATACCCAGGTCGGCTTCACCCTGCTGCATCTCGGCTTCTCCTACTACTCGGGCGTGTTCTCGAACGTGTCCGGCACCCTGCGTCTGGATCCGTCCAGGCCGGACGCGTCCAGGCTGGAGGTTTCCATCCCGATCGACTCGGTGGCCACCACCAGCGCCAAGCTGGACGGCGAGCTGAAGGGGCCGGAATGGTTCGACGCGCAGCGCTACCCCGTCGCCACCTTCACCTCGACCCGGGTGACGCCCATGGGCAAGGACGCCGCCCGCGTCGACGGCACCCTGACCCTGCACGGGGTGTCCGAGCCGGAAACGCTTTCCGTTCACTTCGTCGGCGCCGGGGTGAACCCGCTGGACAAGAAGTATACCGTCGGCTTCGAAGCTGTCGGCACGATCAGGCGCAGCCAGTTCGGGGTGAAGACCTATGTCCCGCTGGTGGGCGACGACGTCCGCCTTTCCATCGCCGGGGCGTTCGAGCTGCAAGGCTGACGCCGGGTTTCCCGAGAACAGGCCCCGAGAACAGGCCCCGAGAACAGGATCGAACGCGATGAAGACGGTGTTGCTGGGTGTCGGCCTCTGCTTTTTCCTCGGCAACGCCGCGTCGGCGGCGGCACCCTGCCGGGACGGCAACGGCAAGTTCGTGACCTGTCCGGCGCCGGCGGCGAAGAAGGGCTGCCGCGACAACAAGGGCAAGTTCATCAAGTGCGCGGCGACCGCTCCCTCCTGAGGCCTGCCCGGGAACGGGCACCCCGCGCGCCCCAAGCCGGCCATCTTGATTGTTTCACTACGGGGAAGAACTCGTTAAGGGTTGATGACGATGCGGCGGACGGATCGTCGGACGCTGCCGGAGGGTCACTGACCGATGATGGACCTGCAGAACAAGGGCCTCATCAGCTTCCAGGGCAGCCAGGGCGGGGGCATCGGCAGGTCCGGGACGCGAACGCTGATCGTGTCCGGGGTGGCCCGGTCCGGCACCAGCATGATCGCGCGCGTGCTGCACGGCGCCGGCGTGTTCATGGGCGACGACATGGACCAGATCGTGTTCGAGGACCACGCGTTCGCGCTGGCCTTCGAGAATGGCGGCTTCGATGCCAAGGTTCTGGCCCGGCTGCGCCGGGCCCGCGACGCCAAGCATCCGGTCTGGGGCTTCAAGCGGCCCCATCTCCACGTCCAGGGCACGGCGGCGGTCGCGGCGTTCCGCAACCCGCGCGTGATCCTGACCGTGCGCGATCCGGTCGCCATCGCCGAGCGCAACGCGATCGCCGAGCAGCGCGACCCCGCGAACAGCCTCGCGGCGGCGATGGAGGACCTGCAGGCCATGCTGAGCTTCGCCCAGGCCCTCACCTGCCCGGTGCTGCTGGTCAGCTACGAGAAGGCGGTGCGGCAGCCCGCTCGCTTCATCAGCCGCCTGCTGGATTTCTGCGGCGTCGAGATGGAGCAGGCGGAACAGCGGCGCCTGGTCGGGCTGGTGGAGCCGGACCGGCCGGCCTACCTCCAAAGCGCGCGGCGGCGGTTCGACGGCTATATCGACGAGATACGGGACAACACCCTGACTGGCTGGGCCTGTCAGCGCGACGTCCCTTTGCCCGTCACGGTGACGGTGTTCCGCGACGACGTCGCCGTCACCGATTGCCGGGCCGACCGGCTGCGGCAGGATCTGCTGCAGTCAGGCATCGGCAGCGGCGAGCACGGCTTCTCGCTGGACCTGAAGGGCCTGGGCTTCAAGAACGACTC
>CAXTCK010000052.1:9750-18154 GCA_964242425.1 uncultured Acetobacteraceae bacterium
CCGCCGCGCGTCACGAGAGCGACGCCAGCGCCTCCGCCAGGTCCGGCCGCGACCGCGGCTCGGGCCGGGTGCAGGCACGCTGCACCGCAAGCAGCGGCTCCAGCCCGGGTGCCGGGTCGCAGCGCTTCAGCAGCTCGCCGAGCAGCACGCCCCAGGCCAGCACGTCCAGCCGGCGCAGGGCGGCGGTGGTCGTGGTCGTGGTCGGGGGGACGGAGGCGGGCAGGATGGAGGCGGCACCGAGATCGCTCAGCCTCGCGTCGCCGCACGTGCCGTCCCACAGGACGTTGTGGGCGTACAGGTCGCCGTGCAACAGCCCGCGCCGGTGCAGGTGCGCCGTCGCCGTCCCGACGCCGCGCGCGATGCGCAGCACGGCGTCCGGCTGCAGGCGCAGGGCGGGGTCGTACACGTCGCGGCTGCAGGATTGGAGGCTGGGCGGTGCCGCCAGCGGACGCCAGTTGTCGGGAAGCAGCGTCATCACCAGCCCCTCGGTGCCGGACGGATGGCCGGCCAGGCGTCCCAGCGTGCCGACCAGGTGGGGATGCTCGCCCGCCTGCAGGCAGGCGGCCATCTCGTGCTCGGGCAGCCCGTCGCTGGTCACCGCATTCTTGAACAGCTTCACCGCCACGGGCCGGCCGGCAGCGGCACCGTCCTCGGCCCAGGTCGCGCGACGAACCGTTCCGGACGCGCCTTCGCCGAGCACCGGCCCCATCGACAGCCGGTCCCAGGGGATCGCAGCCGCGCGGGACTGCGTACGGACGCCGTCCATCGGGTTGCCGGCCCAGGCCAGCCAGGCGAGGCGGGGCAGCTCCGGCAGCCAGCACGGCAGCCGCTCGAACCGGTTGGCAGACAAGCGAAGCAGTTCCAGCGCCGGGGCACCTTCCAGCTCGTCCGGCAGGGCCTGGAGGCGGTTGCCGGACAGCATCAGCTTCTGCAGCAGCGGCCGGTGGCCGAGTGCTGCTGGCAGGCGCTCGATCCGGTTGCCGGTCAGGGTCAGCCAGCGCAGCGACGACGGCAGCGCTTCGGCCGGCACCTCGCGCAGGCCGGTGTCGCGGAAGCCGACCTGTTCCAGCGCCGGACAATCGCCCAGCACCGGCGGCAGGCAGGCAAAGCGCGTGTTGGAGCAGAACAACACGCGCAGCCGCTTCAGCCGGGCGAACCCGGCCGGCAGCGCCTCCAGCGGGTTGTCGCCGAGGTCGAGCAGTTCCAGCGTGTCGGCGAGGTCCAGCACCTCGGGCGGCAGCTCGCGCAAGGCCAGGCCGGACAGGCTCAGCGTGCGCGCGCCGGCCAGCTCGCCGCGTCGCAAGGCCGCCAGGATGGGATCGGGCAAAGCCGTCCGGTTGGGCGGGGCGGCTATTGCGGTCCCACCTGCTCGTTGGACCGCTCGGACCAAGGCAGCACGCGAATCGCCCGGACCCTGAAGCCGAGCAGCCGACGGTCGCGGGAATGGTTGAGGGCGTCGGCTGGACGCCGGGCGTTCAAGGCGGACAGGGTCAGCAGCACCTCCCCGTCCGCCGGGATGACCGAGGCCGGAACCGTGGCACGCAGCGCGACCTCGCGCGTTGTCGACACCCGCCACTGCGTCAGGTGGTGCCCATTGGCCGAAACGTCGATCACCAGGAAATCGGACCCGCGCGGCACGAAGCCGGCGCCTTCCACTTCCAATACGATCCCGCCGCCGATGCCGGACCGCTCGGGAACGCGGAACTGCAGGCTCGACGTGTAGCCGAGCGTCCAGCGTCCATCCGAATGGTCGGTCCATCCGCCGGGGATCAGGAACGGGCTTTCCATCTTGGAATTGAAGTCGATCTGGTGCCCGACCGGGAACAGCGGCCCGGGAAGGGGCGAAAGGATGGAACATACGGCGGGCCGAAGGATGCGCGGCACCCAGCAGGGAAGCCCGAACACGGTGTCCTGTCGCAGCAGCCGTGGCTCGACCGACGGATCGAGCCCCACGCCGTCGAAGCGGAGAACGCCGTCAGCGTGCGGCATCGGCCGCAGGGGCAGCACCATGGTCCCGCCCGGCAGGGGAAACGCCCGGAAGGCATGGAACGTGGCGAAGGTCCGGCCACCCTCGTCGAGCCTGTGCTCGCCGAAGTCGATGCGGCCGGCCGGATCGTGCACCGACAGCACCAGGGCGTCGCGCATGTGCGACAGGCCACCGGGGATGAATACCTCGCTCCGGGCTACGTCAAGCCGGAGCGCCGGCGGCGTGCCGTTCCATGGGCCCAGTTGCGGACGCCAGCACAGCGCAAATGCCGTGACCGCCAGCCCTGCGAGCACCGGCGCCGCGGCATACCCGCCGCTTCGCATACCCGACCGCCACCCGACGCGCAGCGCCCTGCCGGCGAGACGGAACAGGCGCAGCCCGTAGATCGCCAGCAGCGGAAAGCTCCAGGTGAAGTAGTGAACGTTGTTGTAGCGCCACAAGCCGGGCGGATGCAGGTCGCGGTAGCACAGGTAGAGCGCCCAGTAGGGCAGGATGGCGCCCAGCACGATCACGTGGATCCGCCGTCCTTCCGGCAGGGGGAAGCGCATGAAGGCTGCGATCGCCATCGCAGCCACGCCTGCAAGGCAGGGCACCAGCCACGGGAAGCCCTCGATCAGCCCGGTCTGCCCCGGAAACAGCGGGCGCGGGCCGATCACGAGGGTCACCCAGTGCAAGGGCAGCAGCTGCCATTCGAAGCCGGTCTGCTGCGACATCTCCATGTAGGGGCTCGGGTGCGGCCCGAAGATCGGCAGGTAAACCGTCAGGAAGGCGCCGAAGCCGACCGCGAAGCCGGCGGCGGCGGCAGTCCCCATCCGGACGAGCCGGAGCGGCTGCCGGCGAAGGGGCGCAAAGGCGACGCTGGCCAGGACCACAAGGAACGCCGGCAACAGGGTCAACAGGTCGGTGGGCCGGAAGGCCGGAACCAGGCCGATCGCGACCCCGAACCAGAATGGCCAGGCGAGTGGGGACGCCCTGCCGGCCTGGCCGGGAACAACGATGCCGCGAACGATCCGCGCCGCCGACAACAATCCGAGCAGGATCAGCGGCGTAGTCAGGGTGGTGTTCCAGGGGATCACCCAGTTGTCCAGCACCGTCCGCTCGCCGAGGTCGATGAACAGGAACACCAGCACGGCGGTCAAACGGCTCGAGCCCATCAAGCGTGCCAGCGGCACGAACAGGAGGAACGAGGCGGCGAAGCCCAGCAGATCGGGCCACAGGAACGGCTGCCGCGGCGTCAGGTGCATGGCGAGTGCGCCCAGGAAGGGATAGAACGGCTGGTACCATTGGTTGGCGATGTCGGCGTGGTGCTGGTGGAAGCCCATCACCGCCTGCAGCGTCTTTCCCTGGTCATACCAACCCCACCAGCCGTCACCCGCGGCCAGCGTCCGCGGCCGCGTGGGCAGCCGTGCGTTGGTGGACAGGTAGCAACGCATCACCAGGAGCAGGCCAAGCCATGGCGCAAGCCGGTCCGCTCCGGCGCAAAGGCGCGCGGCCAGCGGCCCCAGGGTCCGGCGCAGCGCTATCGCCAGAAGCAGGCTCGCCTCCACGACGCCCGGAAGCTCCCCGTCCCGGCCCCGCGCCCAGGTCGCTGCCTCGGCCCGCAGCCGGGCGAAGCGTTTCGCCGCGAACGATCGCGGCTCCTGCAACACCGTCATGAACGACCTCTCCGGCTCAGCCAGCCACCACGTCGTGCAGAGCTTGGTCCCAGCGCGGCTCCAGGGCGGAGCGGCTGTAAAGCCTGGCGCGGCGCAGCGAGCGGTCGCGCAGGTCGCCCAGCAGCCCCTGGTCGCGCGGCAGCGCCGCAACCCGCGCGAGCAGCAGGGACAACGCGTCCTGGTCGTAGGGATCGAAATACTTGGCGGCATCGCCGCACACCCAGCGATGCACGGGAATGTCGGATGCCAGCACCGGTGCGCCGCAGGCCATCGCCTCCACCGTGGCCAGGTCGAAACCTTCGGCGCGGCTCGGGCACACCACGGCGTGGGCTGCGGTGTAGAGCGCGCGCAGGTCCAGACTCGACACGTCCACCAGGTGGTGCACCACGTCCTCGGCGATCAGCCGCTTGAGCAGCTGCACCTCGTTCTCGCTGCGCCAGCCCGGGTTGGCCACCACCGCCAGCCGGAAGCGGGCGCCGCCACGCCGCGCCGTCGCCGCCGCGCGCATCAACAGCTCGTAGTTCTTGCGCGGCTCCAGGGTGGACACGGCCATGATGAACGGCACGTCCAGCAGGTCGCCGGTGCGGGCCGATCCGTCCGGGTCCTTCGAAGTAGGCATGTCGGTCGCGCCGGACTCGGCGCCCCCCAGCTTGCCGGCTGCCGCAACCCGGCCGCGGCCGACGATGGAGCGGATCTCGTCGGGAGACCGGATGTCGGGCTGGAACACGGCGGACGACATGGTGGGGATGGTCACCGTGCGCTTCTCCGCCGAGGGGAAGATGCGCAGCAGGTCCTCGCGTACCGGCTCGGAGGTGCACACGAACCAGGCGCCGTCGGCCACGTTGGCGCGCAGCATGCGGTAGTGCCCGCGCGCGTGGTCCACCGCGTGGCTGATGGTATGTGGCCAGAGCAGCGGGATGGCGTCGTGGTAGCGCACCACCAGCTTGCCGCCCTTCAACCGGTACGGGCACGGGGTGTGGGCGAGGTGGATGTCCCAGCCGCCGTTCTGCATGTCGAGCTGGACCCGGCGGCGCAGCCGGTTGGTGTTGGCCAACGCCGCCGCCTCGTGCCAGGCCAGCTGCGGCACCGGGTAGCGCGCCTGCAGCAGGAGATGGCGCTCCTGCGGCGTCAGGCCGAGCCGGAACAGCCGCATCCACAGCCAGTCCTCGAACAGGTCCGGATCGAGCAGGGTGTCGAGCCGCTCCACCGTACCGCGGCGCTCGATCGCTTCCAGCCGGTGCATGATCTGCTTGGGCAGCAGCTTGCGGGCGATGCGCCGGCCGCGCGGGATCATCTGCTGTCCCGTGTCCAACGCGATGAGCTGGGCGCTCTGGGTAAAGATGCCCTGGCCCTCGACGATGCGCCCGCGCTTGCGGACCGCACCGCGCGGGGAAGCGCCGCCATTGAGCAGGCCGCCCGCCTCGATGTCGGGGGAGCGGGCAAAGGTGGAGAACAGCAGCCGGGTTTCCTGCGGGATCCCGGCATAGCCGTCGAAGCAGGGACGAAGCTCCATGAGCACGCGGATCGGCCCGGCCCTGCCGCCGCGAAGCGGAAGGTCCGGTCGGGCAGTGTTGTTGGCTAGCTGGTTCATGGTGCTCATGCGGTTGCGGTCGTGCCCGAACCACGACCTTCTACGCGACCGTTCCGGACCGTGCCAATCTCCGCCGGTCCGCATACCAGGCGCCGGTTGCCGGCGGTTGTTGCGCTAGGCCACGGGCGGCTCGCACAACCGGCATCGCCTCGCGCCGAACGCTTGCGCAACGACCAGCGGCGGTCGATAGCCTGCCGGCCAGCCGGTTTCGCGGCGCGGCTTGGCGGAGCAGGCGATGCGTGTTGACCTCGGACCGTACCGGCAGCCGGCCAGGATGCGGATCGTGCTGCTGTCGATTGGCTGCGTCCTGCTGCCCGTGCTGGGGTTGATCCGCAGCGCGGTCATCTGCCTGCGCCGGCAGCCGGACGCGGACATGGCGACGGTTCCCCTGATCGACGAGGCGGTGCGCGCGCATGGCCTGGGCGTCCTGTCGGCATGGCACTACACCCAGGACAACTGGCTGTTGTCGGTGATCCTGCCCGAGTTGCCGCTGCAAATGGCGCTGGCGCCTTGTCCTTGGCTGCCGGCGTTGACGGGATGGCTGTTCTTTGTCGGCTGCTGCACGCTCGTGGGGCTGCTGGCGTGGCCATCGGTGGGAGCCGTGGCCGCCCTGCTGCTTGGCGCGACCCTGCTGTTCGCTTCCCCGGCCGCGTTGACCGGGTTCGGCTTTCTTGCCCACCCGACCAGCCACGACGTGTCCACCTTCTGGTGCCTGCTCGCCCTGCTGCCGGCGATGAGCTGCCTGCGCGGCCGGTCGCTGCTGCTGTTGTTGATTTCAGCAGCGGCGCTGCTGGTCGCCACCATCTCCGATCCCTGGACGCGCGCCGCGTTCCTGCTTCCGACGTCGGCGGCGTTTCTGATCGCGGTGCCGGTGCTGGCCGGCAGGATGCGGCGAGTCGCCGTCCTGGCAGCGCTTGCCACCCTGCCCTCCTGGCTCGCCGGCAGCCACGCCTTCGGGCTGATGCCGAGCCTGACCGCGCTGCATTTCGATCGCGGACCGTGGTCGGCGGTGCCGGCGCATCTGGGTGCGGGGCTGTTGGGGACCGGGCTGCTGTTCGGGATCGGCGGCCCGGCACCGCCGGCCGCCGGGATGGCGTGGGACGCGGTGCCCAGCCTGTCGGTGCTGGCGGTCCTTCTTCTCCTTGCGTTGGCGGCGCTGGCCACGGGCGCGGCACGGTTGCGCGGGCCGGACGGCGTCCTGATGCTGGTCTGCGTCCTGTCCGGCGCCGGAACGCTGGCGGCATTCGGGCTGTCCGCGCTGCCGGCCGACCTCGCCTTCACCCGGCTGGTGCTGAACCTGTACTTCGTGCTGCCGCTGTTCCTGGCCCTGGCCCTGGTCGGGGTGCGCCGCGGCATCGGCCGGGCGGCCCTGCCGGCGGCAGCGCTGTTGTTCGTGGCCGGGAGCCTTGGGGAACACTGGATGCCGGTGCGCGAGCATTCTGTCGGAGCACCTGGCTGGCAGACGCGCCTGACCCGCTTCCTCCAGGCGCACGACCTGCATTACGGCTATGGCGGCTACTGGGGCAGCGACGCCAACTCCAGCCGGGTGCGCACGCGCGGCGCCGTCACCATCCGTCCGGTGGGCGCCCCGGGCGGCGGGCTGCCGATCCAGCCGACCGGGAGCCAGACCTTTGACGCGTGGTACCAGCCGGACGATGCCAACGGCGTCCAAACCCGGTTCTTCGTTTCGGTGCGCGATCCAGACCTGTGCGGCGATTCCCGGTCCTGCCGGGCGCTGGCGATCCGCTCCTTCGGCCAGCCGGACCGCATCCTGGACTGGGAAGGCCACGACATCCTGGTCTGGTCGCATCCAGTCCTGTTCCGCATGCCGGACGCGGCGGTGCTGGACGCGCTTCCTCCGCCCGGCCGCCAACTGTCCTCCGGCGTCGCCGTGGGGCCCTATCTTTGGACCGGCTGGACGCTTCCGGACGGGAACGGCAGCTGGATGCAGGGCCAGCGCGGCGTGCTGATGCTGCCGCCCACGCCGGGGGCGGGCGACAGCCAGTGCCTGCTGCTGCGGGCCGCGAGCGGACTGGAAGGCGGACCGGTGCAGTCGCTGCGCCTGCGCGACGGGGACACCATGCTGGCGTCCTGGCGGGTTCCGCCCGGGCTGCCCACGTGGCACTGCATCCCCCCGCATCCCCGCGCGGTCGCCCTGGTGCTGGAACATGGTCCGGAGGATGCGGGCCGGTCGGCCTGGATCCTGCTTTCCTCGATCGGCGCCAAGGAGCGGTAGATGTCCTCCATCCTTCCAGTAAAGACCGGGAACCCGGCCCGGGAACCATCGCGAACCCAGCCGGCGATCAGCATCGTCGTGCCGTGCTTCAACGAGGCCGCCGTGCTGCCGGCGTTCCACCGGCGCCTGTCGGCGGTGATGCACGCGCTGGGGGAGCCCTGGGAGGTCGTCTACGTCAACGATGGCAGCCGGGATGGCACGCTGGCGACGATCGAGCAGCTGGCCGCTGCCGATCCGTGCGCGGCGCTGCTCAACCTGTCGCGCAACTTCGGCAAGGAGATCGCGATGACGGCTGGGCTCGACCATGCCGCCGCCAGCGGCGCGGTGGTGGTGATCGACGCCGACCTGCAGGACCCGCCGGAGCTGATCCCGGAGCTGGTGGCCGTGTGGCGGCAGGGCATCGACGTGGTCTATGCCCGCAGGCGGCGGCGGTCGGGGGAAAGCCTGGCCAAGCTCGGCACCGCCAAGGCGTTCTACCGGGTGATGGGGCGGCTCAGCACGCGGGTGGTGCTTCCTGCCGACAGCGGCGACTTCCGGCTGATGAGCCGGCGCAGCGTGGATGCCCTGCTCAGGCTGCGCGAGCATCACCGCTTCATGAAGGGCCTGTTCGCCTGGGTGGGCTTCCCGAGCCAGGCAGTGCTGTACGACCGGGCGCCACGCGAGGCCGGACACAGCAGCTGGAACTACTGGGCGCTGTGGAACCTGGCGCTGGAAGGGATCACCAGCTTCACCGTCCTGCCGCTCAAGATCGCCACCTATATCGGGCTGTTCACCGCGATGGCGGCGCTGCTGTTCGGCGGCCAGATCATCGTCCGGACGCTGTTGTTCGGCAACCACGTCGCCGGCTACCCCAGCCTGATGGCGGTGGTCCTGTTCATGGGTGGGGTGCAGCTGATGACGCTGGGCGTGATCGGCGAATACCTGGGACGGGTGTT
>CAXTCK010000053.1:0-17851 GCA_964242425.1 uncultured Acetobacteraceae bacterium
CCGCGAACGCGGCCGCGAGCAGGCCGGCAGCAGCGGCGCCACGCCAGAACGGCAGGCTGCGAACCAGGCCGCCCACGGGCTCGCGGCGCCGCGGCCTTCCGAACGCGGTCGCCGCGACGCGTGGCCACAGCAGCTCCGGAGGCCGCACCGCCGGTACCACGGACAGAAGCGGTGCCAGCCGTGCTTCCCAGGCGGCGACCGCGTCCGCCAGCGCCGGGTCGTCATCCGCCTCGGCTGCGACCCGTGCGGCCTCGTCGCGCGGCAGCGTTCCCAGCACGTACTCGCCCGCCAGCACCGTCAGCGCCTCGTCCGGCTCCGACGGGGACGCGCCGCTCATGCCTCGAGGCAGCGTCGCAGGCCCAGCAGCCCGCGACGCACCCAGGACTTCACCGTGCCGAGCGGCGACCGCAGCCGGGACGCGAGCTCGACATGCGACAGCCCGTCGAGGAACGCCAGCACGACCGCGCGGCGCTGCGCCTCCTCCAGCTCCTCCAGGCAGCGATGCAGCGCTTCGCCTTCGGCGCGTCCGGCGAGCTGGTCGAACGCGTCCGGCGAGCTGTCCGCTTCCTCCAGCCGTTCGGAGCCGTATTGCTCGCGGCTGCGCCGTCGCAGGATGTCGATCGCCCGGTAGCGCAGCAGGCTCGAAAGCCAGGCCTCGCCCGCATTGCGCGACGGGTCGAACCGGGCCGAGCGCTGCCACACCTGCACGAACGCGTCGTGCACCGCATCCGACGCCAGGGCCGGCTGCTGCAGCAGCCGGAGCGCCAGCCCGTAGAGCCGCGGCGACTGCAGGTCGTAGAGACGCCGGAACGACGCCCGATCGCCCTGGGCACAGGACCGCAGCAGCCGCGTGGTCTCGGTTTCAATGGGATCGCCCGGCAACGCCGGCCGCACCCCTTCCTCGTCCATGCTCGGCCACATCCCCTTCCGGAAGGTGCCGAGCATAAACCAGTCCGGCGCGTCGACCAGGGCCATCATCGAGCGATCAACGGAATCGGGCATGGGAAAAGCGACGCTTCATGCTGTCGATACGGCTTGCCGCCGTGCGTGGATGCTTTTCAACCGCGCAGGAAGGCCAGGCAGTCGCGCAAAGTCGGCGCCAGCGACTGCAGCGGCCGTCCGATCGCGCCGACGATCTCGAGATGGTCCACCCCGGGATAAAGCCGCTCCTGCACCGGCCCGCCTTCGGCCCGTATCCGCGCTGCCAGCCGGATCGTGTTCGACGGCATCACCGTTCTGTCCGTGGTGCCGGCCAGCAGCAGCATCGGCGCGTTGCGGCCGTCCACATGGTTGATCGGCTGTGTCGAGGCCCCGGCCGGACCGGGGCCGAACACGTTGCGCAGCTCAACGGTGTGCAGGGGCAGGAAGTCGTAGGGGCCGGCCAGCCCGACCACGTGCGACAGGTCGAGGCACGGCGAGCGCCCCACCGCGCCCAGCAGCGACGGATCGAGCGCCAGCATGGCCGCATTGTAGGCGCCGGCCGAGTGCCCGATCAGCGACGGAGGCGAGGCGCTGCCGCCGTGACGGGCGATGTTGGCCCGTGTCCAGGCCAGCGCCAGCGCGCAGTCCTGCAGGAACACCGGATAACGCACCTCCGGCCACAGCCGGTAGTCTGGTATCACCGTCAGGATGCCGTGCGCCGCGAACGCGTCGCCGACGAAACGGTACATCGAGCGGTCGCCGCTGTCCCAGGCGCCGCCATACAGGAACACCATCACCGGAAACGGCCCATCGCCGGTCGGCCGGTAGATGTCGAGGCGTTGCCGCGGATCGGTCCCGAACGGGATGCCCTGCGCGGCGAGCTGGTCCGGCGCGAGCGCGTTCAGCACCGCTGCCGGCGAGCAGCCGCACAGCAGCCCTGCCGCGCCCGTCAGGACGCCGCGGCGGGTCGCATCCCTCATGTTCGACAACGTGTTTGCACAGCCGGAAACGCCCGTCCGCCCGATGCGGACGCACCGATCCGGCACCCGAAGCTCTAGCGGCGCGCGGTTTCCATTTGTTTAACGGCGGCGACCGGTACGGCGATCAGCCGGACAGCGGCCGCGCCACCTCTTCCAGCGACTTGCCTTCGCAATCCACCCCGAACCGCAGCGCCATCGCGCCGGCGGCCAGCATCAGCAGCGCGGCAGCGCCGTAGCCCAGCGACAACGGTACCCGCCCACCCATCTGAATCAGCCGGGCGAACAGGTACGGGGCGCCGACGCCGCCGATCAGCGTGCCGAGCACGTAGAAGACCGAGATCGCCATCGCCCGCGTTTCCAGCGGAAAGATCTCGCTCGCGGTCAGGTAGGCGGCGCTGGCGGCGGGGGAAGCGAAGAAGAAGATCGCCATCCATCCGACCGTCTGCGTCACCGCGGTGAGCCGGCCGCCCGCGAACAGGAACGCCACACCCACCATCAGCACGCCCGCCGTGCCGAAGGTGGCGAAGATCATGCGCCTGCGGCCCACGGTGTCGAACAGCCGCCCCAGCAGGAACGGGCCCAAAACGTTGCCGAGCGCCAGCGGCAGGACGAACAGCCCGACACGCCCCGGCGACACCCCTTCGAACGTGGTCAGCACCTGGCCATAGGTGAAGAACACCGCGTTGTACAGGAACGCCTGCGCCACCATCAGCAGCAGCGCCAGCGCCGAGCGCATCTTGTAGCCGCTGATCATCGCCGAGAAGATCAGGCGGAAGCTGAAGTTGCGGCGCGGGTGCACCGTGATGGTCTGCGTTTCGGGCTCCGCCGGCACCCCGGTCGCGGTTTCCACCCAGGCCTCGATCTGCCGCGTGGTCGCCTCCGCTTCCTCGACATAGCCATGGGTGAGCAGCCAGCGCGGGCTTTCCGGCACCCAGTGGCGCAGGAACAGCACCACGAAGGCCATCACCCCGCCGGCCGCGAAGCCGATGCGCCAGCCCTGCGCCACCATGCCGTGGCGCGTCAGCAGCAGCGCCACCACCGCCCCCGCCGCCGCCCCGATCCAGAACGACCCGTTCACGAACAGGTCCACCCGCCCCCGCACCTTCGCCGGGATCAGCTCGTCGATCGCCGAGTTGATCGCCGCGTATTCGCCGCCGATGGCGAAGCCGGTCAGGAAGCGGAACAGCACGAAGCTCGTCGGCCCCCACGCGCAGGCGGTGCCGAACACGCTCAGGATGTAGAGCCCGAGCGTGACGTTGAAGATCCGCTTGCGTCCGATCTGGTCGGTCAGCCGGCCGAACAGCAGCGCGCCCAGCACCGCCCCGGTGAGGTAGGCCGAGGCGGCGGTGCCCACCTGCGTCATCGACAGCCCGAGCGTGCGCTTGTCCTGCAGCGTCGGCCCGATCGAGCCGACGATGGTGACCTCCAGCCCGTCCAGGATCCAGGTGATCCCCAGCGCCGAGACCACCAGCATGTGGAACCCCGACCAGGGCAGCCGGTCGAGCCGGGCCGGGATGTTGCTCTCGACCGCGGGCAGGGCGTCGGTGGATGCCACTGACCTAGCGCCTCATGCGCGCGACCAGCGCGTCCACCACCGACGGGTCGGCCAGGGTGGATACGTCGCCCAGCTGCTCGTGCTCGCCGGTCGCGACCTTGCGCAGGATGCGTCGCATGATCTTGCCCGACCGCGTCTTCGGCAGGTCCGATACCAGCAGCACCCGGTCGGGCACGGCGTAGCGGCCCAGCATGTGCCCGACGTGGCGCGCGAGCTCCGCTTCCAGCGCCGGCGCCGCCTCGCCGCTGCCGCGCAGGATCACGAACGCCATCAGCGACTGCCCCTTGACCTCGTGCGGCACGCCGATCACGGCACTTTCCGCCACCGCCTCGTGCGACCCGATCGCGCCCTCCACCTCGGCCGAGCCGATGCGGTGGCCGGACACGTTGATCACGTCGTCCACCCGGCCGGTGATCCAGTAGTAGCCGTCCGCGTCCCGCCTGGCGCCGTCGCCGGAAAAGTACAGCCCCGGAAAGGTCGTGAAGTATGTCTGCACGTAGCGGTCGTGGTCGCCCCAGACCGTGCGCGCCTGCCCCGGCCAGGAGCGGGCGATGCACAACTGGCCTTCCGCCTCGCCTTCGGGCGTGGCCCCTTCCAGCACCGCGCCGTCGGCACCCACCAGCACCGGGCACACGCCCGGCAGCGGCAGGGTGGCGGAGCCCGGCTTCTGCGCCACCGCGCCCGGCAGCGGCGCGATCATGATGCCGCCGGTCTCGGTCTGCCACCAGCTGTCCACCAGCGGGCAGCGCCCGCCCCCCACCGCCTCGTGGAACCACAGCCAGGCTTCCGGATTGATCGGCTCGCCCACCGAACCCAGCACGCGCAGGCTGTCGCGCGAACTCGCCGCCAGCACGGCGCCGGGCTCTCGCATCAGCGAGCGGATCGCGGTGGGCGCGGTGTAGAAGCCCCGCACCTGGTGCTTGTCGATCAGCCGCCACCAGCGCCCGGGCTCCGGCCAGGACGGCGTGCCCTCGAACAAAAGGCTGGTGCCGCCATTGCTGAGCGGCCCGTACACCACATAGGAGTGCCCGGTCACCCAGCCGAGGTCGGCGGTGCACCAGAACACGTCGCCGGGCCGGTGATCGAACACGATCTCCTGGGTCAGGCTGGCCCAGAGCAGGTAGCCGCCGGTGGTGTGCAGCAGCCCTTTGGGCGCCCCGGTGCTGCCAGACGTGTACAGGATCAGCAGCGGGTCCTCCGCCGCCATCTCCTCCGGCGCGCAGTCCGGCTCGGCCTCGGCCACCAGACGCGCATAGTCGAGGTCGCGCCCGCCCTGCATCGGCACCGCGGCACCCGTCACCGGCACCACCAGCACCTGCCGCACCAGGTTGTCCCCGCCCTGTTCCAGAAGCGCCAGCGCTTCGTCCGCCAGCGCCTTGAGCGCGATCCGCCTGCCGCCGCGCCGTCCCTCGTCGGCGGTGAGCAGCATCACCGCCCCGCTGTCGCGCAGCCGGTTCGCGACGCCGGCGGCGGAGAAGCCCGCGAACATCACCACGTGCACCGCGCCGATGCGGGCGCAGGCCAGCATCGCCACCACGCCCTCCACCACCATCGGCAGGTAGGTCGCCACCCGGTCGCCTCGACCCACCCCCAGCGCCTTCAAAACGTTGGCGAGCCGGCATACCTCCGCGTGCAGCGCACGAAAGCTGACGCGGCGAACGTCGTCCTCCGCTTCCCCCTGCCAGATCAGCGCGGTGCGCTCGCCGTTCTCCGCCAGGTGCCGGTCGAGGCAGTTGACCGACGCGTTCAGGACGCCGTCGGAGAACCAGGACAGGCGCACTTCGCCGTCGAACCCGCCCCCGCCGGCCAGCGTCGGCATCTGGAACCAGTCGAGCCGCCGCGCCTGCTCCAGCCAGAACGAATCCGGCTCGTTCAGCGCGTGGTTGGTCATCAGCCCGTGCCGTACGGCGTTGACGTGCGCCGACGCGGCCAGGTCCGGCTTCACGTGGAACATCTCGTCGGTCATGCACCGTTCCTCGCCACGTTCCCGCCAGCCGGCTTGTGGACACCGGCTCATGCTTGTTGGGGCGGCATGGTCGGCCCGGCACTATCCGCGGTCAACCGCGGCCGTTTCAGGCCAGGCCGAACCCCGCCAGCGCGCCGTATATGAACGCCGTCGCCGCGAGCGCCCCGCCGAGGTAGAGCAGGAAGAACAACCGCGTCACCATGAACAGCCCGACCAGCACGATCGCGATCTGCAGCCCGCGCACGCTGCGCTCCAGCCCCTCGTGCAGGTGAAGCGCATGCTCGCGCGCCTGCTCCTCCGCCTGCGCCCGGGCGGAGATCTGGCGCATCCCCTCGTGCTTCGGGTCGTCTGCCAATTGCGCCGCCGCCGTCCGGTCCGCGGCGGCCATCCGCGTGATCCGCTCGGCCTTGCCGGGCGGTGCCGGCTCCGGCAGCAGCGCCGCTTCCGCGTCGAGCACGTCCGCCGTGTCCAGCATCACCGTCCGCCGCACCGACTTGCCCTGGTACTGCGACCACAGGTCCGATGCCGCCACGTCGTGCGCCAGGTAGGCGGTCTGCTTGTCGCTGCCGTCCATCTCCACCACCACCGCGGTGGCGGCGATCACCGCCACCAGCACCGCAGCGAAACGGGTCGAACGCGGCGCAGGCGCATGCTCGTGGCCACCATGTCCGTGCGCGTGCTCGAGGCTCTCCTGGGCCATCTCAACGTTGTCCAACGGGGTTTCCCTTCGCGGTCGGCCACGATGATGCTCGCGAATTCATGATCCTGCCACGGCGGGACGGCTCGCAACGATGCAGGCATGATGCCATCTCCCGTCGGCAACAGGGCCCGCGGTGACGTTGTCGTCCGGCAGGAAATTGGGACCGTTGCCATCGCCGGACGAACGGCTCAGAATCGAGATCGAATCCTGCGCAAGACGGGATCGGGCAATCAAGCTGCCATGGGGCGGCAGGGGGATCAGAACGATGCAGACCAACCTTTCCATGCAGGACCTTTCGGACATCCGCGACGCGGTGCCGCAGCTGGATCTCCTGTCGATCCGGGCCCTGCGCCGCGCCGGCTTCGACCTTGTCCGGTCGGAGCCTGAGCCGTCCGTGTCGCACGGGCTGTGGTCGATGATCCCCCGTCCGATGACCAGCTCGCTGGTTCACGCCGAGCGCACCGCAGCCGAGTAGGCCTTCCGGCGACTCCTTCCCGGCTGGTGCCGGGAAGGAAGCGTCAGCCGCCGCGAAGCAGAACCGCCGGGCTTGCAGCCAGCGCCCGACGGGTGGCGAGAAACCCCGCAGCCAGCATCAGCACCGTTGCCCCCGCAGCCACCCCGGACAGGGTCCAGGGCAGGAACACCCAGCGCGCCCGCAGCACTTCCCGCATCAACAGCCAGCTCAGCCCGCCGCCGATGCAGGCAGCACACGTGCCGGCCACGATCCCCAGCACCGCGAACTCGACCAGCCACGCCGCCCTGAGCTGCGGGCCGGTGGCGCCCAGAACCCGAAGCACCGCTGCCTCCGCGATGCGCTGACGCTGCGCCGCCGCCAGGGTGGACGCCAGCACCAGCGCTCCGGAAAGCAGCGCCACCCCGCCGATCGCCGCGAGCGCCCAGGCCAGCCGGCCGACGATGCTGCCGAGCTGCGCCAGCACGTCCGCCACCCTGATCCCGGACACGTTGGGCAGCGCGTCCGTCACCGCCGCCAGGATCGCCGCATCCCCGGCCGGCTTGCCGGTCGAGGCCACGGTGGCCACCATCGAATGCGGTGCCGCCGACAGGAGCCCGGGCGAGGCGATAAAGGCGAAGTTCAGCTGCAGCGAGCGCCAATCGACGTTGCGCAGGCTCGCCACGCGCAGGTCGATGTCGCGGCCCAGAACGTTCAGCCGGATCACTGACCCGACATGCACCCCCCAACCGGCGGCAAGCCCGGCGTCGAACGACAGCAACGGCGGCCCGTCATAGCCTGCCGGCCACCAGCGTCCCGCCGCCATGTGCGTGTCCGGCGGCGGGGTGGCCGCGATCGTCAGCCCCTGGTCGCCGCGCAGCGCCCAGCGCGTGCCGGGCGTGGCCGCCACGCGCGCCGCCGGCACCCCGTCCACCGCCACCACGCGCTCGCGCAGGCTCGGCAGCGACCGCACCTCGCCCGCGGACGGCACGCCGCGCACCACGGCGGTGAACCGCTGCATCTCGTCCGGCTGTATGTCGATGAAGTAGAAGGACGGCGCGTGCTTCGGCAGCTGGTCGAGCAGCGACGCGCGCAGGTCGCCCTGCGCCAGCGCGATGGTCGCCAGCACGGTCAGGCCGGCACCCAGCGCCAGCAGCATCTGCCCGGCCGGCGCCGCCGGACGGCCAAGCGCCGCCAGTCCGAGCCGTGCCGCCATGCGCAGCACGCCGGCGCCCGCTCTGGGCCGCGGCAGCAACCGCGCCAACGCCGTCATGCCGATCGCCGCCAGCCGGAACAACAGCAGCACCAGCCCGGCGACCACGCAGAACCCGAACGCCAGCCGACGGTCCGGCGCGGTCAGCACCGCCAGCAGCACCAGCAGCGACGTCAGCCCCGCCTGCGCCGCCCAGGTGCCGACCCGCCGCCCCGATCCGGCCAGTCCCGCCGGCCCGCGGAACAGCACCGACGGCGGCACCGACACCGCACGCACCAGCGGCGACAGCGCGAACAAGGCCGCCACCACGATCCCGAACCCGGATGCCAGCAGCACGGGCGCCCATTGCACCCCGCCATGCGGCGCCACCGGCAGCAGCCCGCCCAGCACGCGCACCGCAACCGGCGGCAGCACCAGCCCGACCGCCATGCCGACCACGATCCCCAGCGCGCACAGCCCGGCCACCTGCAGCCCGACCACCAGCGCCGCCAACCGGGGCGGCGCCCCCAGCGCCCGAAGCACGGCGATCGTGCCGATCCGTCCTTCCAGCCAGCTCGACACGCCTGCCGCCACACCCATGCCGCCCAGCAGCAGCGCCGCCAGCGCGATCAGGGTCATGAACAGGGCCACCTGCCCCACCACCCGCGTCAGCGCCGGCGCCGCGTCGTCGATGTCGCGCACCCGCCACGCTTCGCCGGGAAACGCCCGCGCCACCGCCCCTGCCAGCGCCTGCGCCCGCCCGAGCCGCATCCGGGCATCCTCGTGCGGCGGCCCGTCCGGCAGCGACACCCGCACCGCAGTGGTCAGCAGCGTGCCCGGCCGCACCAGCCCCGCCGCGTCCAGCGCCGACCGCGCGATCATCACCGGGGGTGCCAGCGCGGTCTGCCCGGCCGCATCCGGCACCTTGTCCAGGTTCGGCAGCACGCGCAGCCGCTCGTCGCCGATGCGCACCACGTCCCCGGGCTTCAAACCGAGCCGGTCCGCCACCAGCGGGTCCGCCGCCAGCCCGGGCATGGGCCTCGACGCTTCCAACGCCGCCTGCAGCCTCCCACCACCCGCCACCGTCGCCTCGCCCACCAGCGGATAGGCCCGATCCACGGCCGACAGCTCCACCAGCATGCGCCGCCCGTCCGGCCCGTACGCCATGGTGCGCATACGCACCACCGTGGAGGTATGCGCCCCGCGCGCGGCCAGGAACGCCGGCAAGGCGTCGGGCAGCGGTTGGCTGTCCTCGATCGACAGGTCCCCGCCCAGGATCGCCCGTCTCTGCTCCGCCACCCCGCGCTGGATCGCGTCGCGCAGGCCGCCGATGGTGCCGATCGCCGCCACCCCCAGCGCCAGGCACAGCAGCACGATGCCCATGCCGCGGAGCGCGCCCCGCCCGCCGCGCCAGTCGCGCAGCGCCAGCCTGAGCGCCAGCCGCAGCATCGATCCCGGAGCCGCTACCGCCCCGCTCACGTTCCCGCCTCTTCCGGCGCGAACAGCTGCCCGTCCGCCACCGCCAGCCTGCGGTCGCAGCGCGCCGCCAGCGCCGGGTCGTGCGTGATCAGGAGCAGCCCGGTGTCGTGCGTCCGCTGCAAGGCGAACAACAGCGCCTGCACCGTGTCGCCGGTGCGCGCGTCCAGGTTGCCGGTCGGCTCGTCCGCCAGCAGCAGCGCCGGACGCGGCGCGAACGCGCGCGCGATCGCCACCCGCTGCTGCTCGCCCCCGGACAACTGCCCGGGCAGGTGCCCCAGTCGTCGTTCCAGCCCGACCTCGCGCAGCGCTTCCTCCGCCACCGCGAACGCATCCGTCCGCCCGGCCAGCTCCAGCGGCACCGCCACGTTCTCCAGCGCGGTCATGGTCGGGATCAGGTGGAACGACTGGAACACGATGCCGATGCGCCGCCCCCGGAACCCCGCGCGCGCATCCTCGCCCATCGTCGCCAGGTCGACGCCGTCCACCAGCACCTGCCCGCGCGTCGGCCGTTCCAGCCCGGCCAGCAGCATCAGCAGGCTGGTCTTGCCCGAGCCCGACGGCCCCACCACCCCCACAGACTCGCCCGCAGACACCGTCAGCGACATGGCGCGCACGATGTCCAACGCTTCCGCCGGTCCTGCCCTGCCCCCTCCCGTGTTGACCGCACCGGGGCGCGCGGGCACCGTCAGCCAAAGGTTCCGTGCCTCCACGAGCACGGGCCTGTCACCCAAAGGCATCTGTCCATCCATGAAGGCTCCATATGGCCGCGCCCAACTCCCCACCAAGGGACGCGCCAACAAGGAACGTTCCGGCAGGGTTTGCCGAATCGCCACCGCCCTGCTGCTGTGCTTCGGAGCCTCCACCCCCGTGAAGGCCGATCCCGCGCCGCGCACCGTCCGGATCATGGCGCTGGGCGACAGCCTCACCGCCGGCTACGGCCTGCCCCACGACCAGGGTTTCGTGGCCCAGCTCCAGGCTGCCCTCGACCGGGCGAACGCCCACGCCACCGTGCTCGACGCGGGCGTGTCCGGCGACACCAGCGCCGGCGGCCTCGCGCGGCTGGACTGGGCGCTTGGCGACCATCCCGACGCCGCCATCCTGGAGCTCGGCGCCAATGACGGGCTGCGCGGCCTCGACCCCGGCCAGATGGAGCACAACCTCGACGCCATCCTCGACCGGCTGGCGACACGGCACATCCCGGTGCTGCTCAGCGGCATGTATGCCCCGCCCAACCTCGGCATGCCCTACTTCCACGCGTTCCGAAGCGTGTTCGACCGGCTGTCGACGCGTCCCGGCCTGCTCTACGACCCGTTCTTCCTCCAGGGCGTCGCCGGCAACCACGCCCTCAACCAGGGTGACGGGATCCACCCGTCCCCATCCGGCGTCGCCATCATCGTGCGCCGCCTGACCCCCCTGGTGCTGCGCCTGGTCGCCGAGGCCCGCGCGCAGCCGGCGCCGGTCTGAGGCCGGCCATGGACTGGAACACCACTCCCTCCCCGAAACGCCCCTGGTCCCTGTCGATCGTCAGCCCCAAGGCGATCGCCATCAGCCTGGGCTGCGTGGTGGTCGCCGCCTGCATCCTCAGCACCGGCTACGAGGTGCAGCCGAACCAGCGGGCGGTGATCACCAACGCCGGTGCCTATGCCGGCATCGCGGAGCCAGGCTTCCATCTGAAATGGCCGTTCTTCGGCGCGGTGCACTACTTCCCCACCGACACGCAGCAGTTCGAAACCCCGCAGCTCAACACCTACACCATCGACAACCAGGAGATCGACGCGGTGCTGACCGTGCAGTACCAGGTGCCGGTGGACGAGGTCGGCTACCTGTTCGTGCACAACCAGGGCTACGAGCAGAACCTGCGCTCCATGGTGATCAACGAGTGGAAGATCGCCGCCGGCACCGTGAACGTCAGCGACGTGGCCGAGAAGCGCGGCGCGCTGGTGGCTCGCGTCGACGCCGTGGTCAAGGAACGCGCCCGCGCGCTGTATCACCTCGACGTCACCGACGTGCAGCTCACCAACCTCGACTATGCGCAAAGCTTCCGCGAGGCCCAGGCGCAGGCGGCGGTGGTCAAGACCCAGATCGAGCAGGCGCAGGGGCTGCAGCGCAAGGCGCAGATCGAGGCCGACACCGCGCGCATCACCGCGTCCGGCCAGGCCAACCAGGCGATCGAACAGGCACGCGGCCTGGCGGAGTCGACCCATCTGCAGGCCGACGCCACCTCCTACGCCACGCAGAAGAACGGCGAGGCCCAGGCCACCGCCACGCGCCTGCTCGCCGCCGCCGTCGCCTCCGACGCGGCGCTGGCGGACTATACCCGGGCTCAGCGCTGGGACGGCCGCCTGCCCAGCTCCATCTATGCCGGTGCGCCGATCCCGTTCCTGCAAACCGGGCACTGATCGCAGGTTCCGGAGCGACAACCGGGATCACGCCGCAGGCAGCGGCCGATATCCGGGATGCGGGAACAGCGGTGCCGTGGCGGCAGGGCTCGCGGTGCGGCCCGATCCGTCCTGCACCGCAAGAACGACGGGGCTCGACCGGAACCGCGCCGCCTTCACCTCACGACGAGGAGCTTCACGCAGGCCGGATGCCCGGCAGGCTTCCGGCCGTCGCGACCCCCGCCGACGCGCCTTGACTCCTGCGGCGTCCGCTGGAACCGGGAAGCGTTTCTCCGGGCCCGCCCGCTCCCTTCGGCAGGTCGGCGGACAGGAAGCCATCCACGGCTGCGGATGGCCTCCGTTGGTCGATCAGCCCTGGCTGCGCTTGCGCCGCGCCAGGAGGCCGAAGCCGAGCAGGAACGAGCCGAGCAGCGCCAGGGATGCGGGCTCCGGCACGGCAACGTCCAGCACCGAGGGAGCACCGTTCTCGCGTCCGTAGTACAGGACGTAGTTGCCCGCCTCCGTGATGACGTCGGTGTTGGTGTCGGCGGCGGTGGGTGCTGCGTGGGTGGTGTCGATGGCGGTCTGGTTCAGGTAGAGGCTGTAGCCGTCGTCGTGGGTGACGGTCAGCACCGTGCCGGCCGACAGCTGGCCGAGGACGATCTGGTAGAACGAGCCATAGCCATAGCCGCCCGTGCTGGCGCTGGAGCCCAGGAAGCTGTTGACCGTGCTGAAGTCGGCGACTTGGCTACCGTTGTAGTTGAAGGCCGTCTGG
The DNA here is from genome assembly GCA_964242425.1 of uncultured Acetobacteraceae bacterium. Classification (GTDB taxonomy): domain Bacteria; phylum Pseudomonadota; class Alphaproteobacteria; order Acetobacterales; family Acetobacteraceae; genus Lichenicola. Next base: position 12,398 of record CAXTCK010000053.1, read on the forward strand.
CTGCTCGGGCTGTAGTTCGAGATGTTGGCGGCGGAAAAGCCGAACGCCCCGTTCGTGTCGCCGGGTCCCTGCGTGTTGAAGGACAGCGGGCCGGTATAGGTGAACTCGGCCGTGACGAACGGCGCACCAGGGCCCGCGCCGTTCAGCGGCTCCGCACCCATCACCGCATCGAACGGCGTGCCGTTGGTGGCGACGGTGGACACCTGGACGTCGTAGGAGGTGGCCCGTGCCGCGGTGCTGAGAACGGCCAGGCTTGCGCCGACGGCCAGCGTGACGATGAGACTGTGCTTCATGGTGTTCCCTCTTGGTCCGGTCGTTCTTGCACGCCCGAAACAGTTGAAGGAAACCAAAAAAGGCCCCGCGAGCGGTTTTTCCGGCACTGTGTCTGGAAGTTGTCAAGTAGACCGACACCCGACGTCTTGCGCATCCCCCGGGTGTTCTTGCTTTCATCAAAGCAACGTTATTCGCGCTGCGCGTCACCGCGTGGCGCTGTCGTGGCGCGACCAGGCCGGACCGACCGGCTCGGCAGGCGCCCTAGGTGGGGCGGCATTCCTTCATCCGTCACGTCGGGAGGACATCCGTGCCCACCCTCATCGAGCCGTCCCAGAAAGCCGTTTCCAGCCGCACGGCGGTGCGGAAATCCCGCAGCAGCATCGGGAAGCGCTTGTCCCCGCCGCGCGTCTCGCCCAGCGCGTTCAGCCGCGCGATGCCGTCCTGCGCCAGCGCCCTGTAGGCCGGACCGGAATAGCTTTCGATCCAGGGCAGGTACGGGTTCCCGTTCCGGCGCGTTTCCGGATGGCACGCCAGCCGCACGCCGACTTCCGCATAGCCGACCAGGCAGGCCGACAGCACCGACACGAGGTCGAGCAGGTCGCCGGACTGCGCCCGGTCCAGCACGAAGCCCGCATAGGCCAGGGTCTCGACCGACGCCGGCTCCGCCTGCAGCGCGTCCTCGTCCAGCCCCCACCCCCGGCAGTACTCGACGTGCAGCGACATCTCGCCCACCAGCAGCCCGGATACCGTCTGCGCCGCCGCCCGCATCTCGGCCAGGGTGTCGCTTTTGGTGATCGCCAGCGCGGACGCCCGGGCGTAGTGCAGCAGGTAGAGATAGTCCTGCACCAGGAAGTGCCGGAACCGTTCCGCGGACAGGCTCCCGTCGCGAAGGCCGCGCACGAACGGGTGTTCGATATAGCCCGTCCATTCCGCGGCAGCGCCCCGGCGCAACCGTCCGAACAACCCGTCTTCCAGCCCGGGCAGCAGATCCGCGACGACGTGCTCCACGTGTTCCCGCTCCTCGGTATCCGGCCGCCAGCATCGCCGCCAGGGCGGCAGCCGTCGAGACGTGCCGCGCTCGCAGCCCTCGGCTACGATGGGCCGATGAGCCCGGACGCCGTTCCCGAACCTTCCATGGCGCTTCCCATGGCGCCGTCCGCGGCGCCACCGTCCGCAGCGCCACCGGGCCTGCGCCTGCACGGGCTGACCCTGCGCCACGGCGCCCGCACGATCTTCGCCGGGCTCGACCTCCTGGTGGACGGCGGCGAGTTCCTGGTGCTGCTGGGCCCGAGCGGGGTCGGCAAGACCGGGCTGCTCCGCATCGCGGCCGGCCTTTCCCTGCCGCAGGCCGGCACCGTGTCCGCCACCGACGGCCATCCGCTCGCCGGCCGGGTCGCCGTCATGGCGCAGCAGGACCTGCTGTTTCCCTGGGCCAGCGTGATCCGCAACGTGTTTATCGGCGCCCGCCTGCGCGGCGAACGTCCGGACCGTGCCCGCGCGCTGCACCTGCTGGACCGCGTGGGCCTGCGCGACCACGCCGAGGCCCTGCCGGCCACGCTGTCCGGCGGCATGCGCCAGCGCGTCGCCATCGCCCGCACCCTCTACGAGAACCGTCCCTTCGTGCTGATGGACGAGCCGTTCGCCGCTCTCGACACCGTCACCCGCGCCCGGGTGCAGGACCTCGCCGCCGAGCTCCTGTCTGGCCGCACCGTGCTGCTGATCACCCACGACCCGCTCGAAGCCTGCCGCCTCGGCCACCGCCTGGTGGTGCTGTCCGGCGAGCCGGCCCGGCTGGGCCCGCCGATCCGGGTGCCCGGGCCGATCCCCCGCCCGCCCGACGACCCGGTCCTGCTCCGCACCCAGGGCGAGCTGATGCGCCTGCTGACGGCAGGCCACGCTCCCGCGAGCAGCGCTTCCCCTGGGCCACGCGCTCCCGTGCCGCATCCTCCGGACTGCCCCCCATGAGCCGCGCCGGGCGGGTCGCCCGCCCTTTTCTCACCCTTCTGGTTCTTCTGCTGGTCTGGTGGATCGTGGGCGGCGTCGCCCGCATCCCGTCCTACCTGCTGCCCGGCCCCGCTTCGGTCGCCGCCGCCTTGTGGCAGCAGCGCGTCCTGCTCGCCTGGAGCACCCTGACCACCTTCACCGAGACCGTGCTCGGCCTGCTGATCGGCACCGCCTTCGGGGCTGCCTGCGCCCTGCTGATGGCGTTCTCGCCCCGCGTGCAGCGCTGGCTGATGCCGATCCTCCTGCTCAGCCAGGCGGTGCCGGTGTTCGCGCTGGCCCCGCTGCTGGTGCTGTGGTTCGGCTTCGGCATGAGCTCCAAGGTGGTGATGGCGGTGCTGGTGATCTTCTTTCCCGTCGCCGCCTCGTTCGCCGACGGCCTGCGACGCACCGACCCCGGCTGGCTCGACCTCGCCCGCACCATGGGCGCCCGTCCGTGGTCGCTGCTGTGGCACGTCCGGCTGCCGGCCGCCCTGCCCGCCTTCGGCTCCGGCCTGCGCGTCGCCACCGCCATCGCCCCCATCGGCGCCGTGATCGGCGAATGGGTCGGCGCCTCCGCAGGCCTCGGCTTCGTCATGCTGAACGCCAACGCCCGCATCCAGACCGACGTGATGTTCGCGGCCTTGTTCGTGCTGGCGGCGATGACGATCGGGCTCTGGACCCTGATCGACCGCCTGCTTCGCCGGCTTCTCTACTGGGCGCCCGACACCACCCTGCCCTGAGCCGCCACCCGCTCGAGCAGCGCCGCCCGCACCTCGTCCACCACGCCCGCCCAGTGCCCCGGCGACCGCTGGCGGAAGATGCGCATGGACGGATACCAGGGCGTATCGTTCCGATCCTCCAGCCAGCGCCAGCAGCCGTCATGCCGGGACAGCATCCAGACCGGCACGCCCATGCCGCCGGCAAGATGCGCCATGGAGGTGTCGACGCTGATCAGCAGGTCGACCGGTTGGAGCCGCGCCGCGGTGTCGGCGAAGTCCGCGACACCCTCCATCGCGTCGACCACCACCCCGTTGCCGTTCGCGACCTCCTGCCGCGCTTCACCGAGTTGGAAGCTCCGGAAACGCACCCCCTCGACGTCGAGCAACGGTGACAACAGCGCGAGCGAGGCGGACCGTCGCCGGTCGACCAGGTTGCAGCGCTGCTGTTCCCGGCGCGGATCGCCCGCCCACACCAGCCCGACCACCAGCCCGGAACCGGCGGCACGCGCCGGGCTGCCTGCCGGGCTGCCTGCCGCCCTGGGCAGGTAGGGGGCGCCCGGGATCGTGTCGATTTCGAGGTCGAGCAGCATCGGCAGGCTTGCCATCGGGCAATGCAGGTCGACCGGCGGCAGCGTGTCGCCGCACGCCACCACCGCGGACACTCCCCGGACCGCACGGAGCAGCCGCACCAGCGGTTGCGGCACCTCCAGCACCACCCGCGCGCCCCGCGCCGCCACCGCGGTTGCGAACCGCACGAACTGCAGGGTGTCGCCCAGCCCCTGCTCGGCGTGAAGCAGGATCGTCCGCCCCGCCACCGCCTCGCCCTGCCACGCCGGAACGCCGAGATCTCCTCGCGGCGTCTGGCAGTCGCGCCAGCGCCACTCGTACTCGCGCCATCCGCGCCGGAAGTCGCCGGACTTCAACAGCGCCACCGCATGGCCGAAGCGCGCGGTCGCGTAATCCTCCCGGATCGCGATCGCCTGCTCGTACCAGCCCACCGCTTCCGCGCTGCGGTTCAGGTTGAGCAGCGCGTGGCCGACATTGTTGCAGGCCTCGGCGCAACGCCCGTCCAGCCCGGCTGCGATCCGCCCCGCCTCGACCGCTCGTTCGAAGCGGCCGAGGTTCGACAGCGCGGCACTCAGGTCGGCGAAGCAGCTCGCATCCGTGTCGCAACGCCGGATCGCCTCCTCGTAGGCCTCGATCGCCGGCTCGAACCGGCCGAGCGCGTGCAGGGCCCGTCCCAGGCGGTGCCGCGCATCCGCCCGCCCGGGATCGAGTGACACGCAGCGTTCGAACAGCCGGACCGCATGCTCCGCGCAGCCGACCCGCTCCAGCACCATCCCGACCGCGAAGTGCGCGTTCGCCGTCTGCGGCACCGTGTCGACGATCCCTCCAAGCAGGTCCAGCGCTTCCGCCCGCCGGCCCAGTCGCTCCAGGCACAGGCACAGCCAGATCCTGAACTCGAGCCGCCCGTCACGCGCCGCCGCGCGCTGCAGCGGCGCCAGCGCCGCCTCGTGCCGTCCGGCAAAGGTGAGCAGCTGGCCCAGCATGCCCAGCGCGCGGAGATGGTCGGGATCGCGCGCCAGCGCCGACCACACCAGCTCGGTCGCCGGCTGCAGGTCTCCGGCCGCGATCGCCGCAGCGGCGCCGTCGAGGTCATGCGGGATCGAGCCCGCGGCTGCCACGGGCCCGGCCGGCAGCGACGCAGCCGGCATTGCGGCGCCGGGACTCCACCGGGGCGAAACGAGATCGTCGGGCATGAACCGGCTCCCTGATCCGCCCGCAGTATCGCCGTGCCGGTTAAGATCCCGCCAACGGCCGCCGCGCCGCCCGTTGCCGTATGGAGATCACGCAAGCGCAATCGGCACGTCGCCGGCCCGGCAGGGCGTTGCCCGCCCCGAACGCGGCTTGGTCCCGGGGCAGCGGTCAGCAATCCCGATTTGCCATCCCAGACCTGCGCGCGCGGTGGAACTCGCGGATGGCCGGATCGGAACCGTTTGCCTAGGGTCTGCACCGGCAAGACGTCAGCGCGTCACGGCGCAGGAGCATGCATGACCATCTACACCGGTCCCGTCTTCGAGATGGCCCGGACCCAGTTCGGCTTGATCGCCGAGCACCTCGAGATCCCGCACGACGAGCGCGACCGGCTGCTCTACCCCAAGCGCGCGATCGCCGTGTCCGTACCCGTGCACATGGACGACGGCAGGCTGGTCGTGTTCCAGGGCTACCGGGTGCAGCACCACCTGACGTTCGGTCCCACCAAGGGCGGCACGCGGTTCTCCTCCACCCTCGACATCGGCGAAGTCGCGGCCCTGGCGATCTGGATGAGCTGGAAGTGCGCACTCGCCGGCCTGCCCTATGGCGGCGCCAAGGGGGGCGTGGCCTGCGACCCGCCCGCCTTGTCCCGGCGCGAGCTCGAAGCGGTGTCGCGCCGCTACATGCAGGAGATGATCCCCTTCGTCAGCCCGCAGACCGACGT